>CAJMLL010000043.1 GCA_905214225.1 uncultured bacterium
CAGAAATGTCTTTCTGCCGCTTCTTCACGATTTTCGGCTCGAAGGAAGAATTTCGTTTCTGCGGCACATCGATATCCATACTTCCATAGCTGGAATTGACTCGTTTGCTTCTGTAGCCGTTCCTGTAATTACGATCCTCACTGTCATCGTTCGTCCGCTCTGACTTTTCATACCCGAGACGTTCATCCATCTCAGCTTCCGTCATTTCTTTGATGGTTCCACTGAGAAGATCTTTCAACGCGTCCTGGATATCCTGAGCATTCTGGATATCATATTCCTGCAGCAGTCCCTGAATGATCACTCGTTTCCCGTCCGTCATTTCCACGTGATGTACGGATTTTCTTTCTCTTTTTGCCATAAACTAAGGCCCTCCATGATTGTGATTGTATCATGAAAGGCCTCAGAAATGAACTTTTACAGAGATTGTTTCATACTCTCATTTTGGTCAGTACCCCCGTCAAAGTTACGCCTTACGAAACGTTCAACTCCTATGAAACCCTATTTATAATAGTGACATATGCTCGATAATTTGTTTATAAAAGATATTTCGATCATCCGTTTTCTGTAAGTGATAGATAACCTTCCCATCTTTTAGAAACAAGATTCGATCCGTATAACTTGCCATTTTCGGATCATGGGTAACCATAATCACAGTCTGTCCGTATTCCTGATTCATTTTTGATAAAAGTCGAATGACCATTGCCCCGGACTTCGAATCCAGATTACCTGTAGGTTCATCTGCAAGGATAACTTCCGGATCATTGGATAGTGCCCTGCATATTGCTGCACGCTGCTTTTGTCCGCCTGACAGTTCATAAGGAAAAAATTCCAGAAGCGATTCAATCATAAGCATTTTCGCTAATGCTTCTATTTTAGCCGAAATCTCAGCAGGGGATTTTTTGTCGAAAATCATCGGAAGACTGACATTTTCACGTATCGTTAAACTTGGCATCAATTCATAATCCTGAAAAATAAATCCTATATTTCGGCGTCTCAATTCTGTACGTTTGCTGCTATGAAAGCACCTGGCAGATTCTCCGTTAAAAATCATTTTTCCTTCATAATCTCTGTCTAAAAGTCCCAATATGTTCAACAGCGTCGTCTTTCCACATCCCGATCTACCCATAATACAGACAAATTCCCCTTGTTCAACTGAAAATGATGCTCCTGTAAGGGCCTGAACATCCTCACCACTTGAATTTCCGGACCATTGATGATAAGTTTTCACAAGATTTTTCACTTCGTATACTAGATTTGACACTACAATTCCTCCCTATTCTTTCAGACTAACATTTACCTCAACGACATTATTCGCTCTTCATCGGGTGGACACGGATGACGATTGAATTGTCCGTGCCTAGTTGATCTCCTTTAAACATATATAAAACTGGCATATTATTATATTTACTTCAACACTTAAACTAACTATGCATTTTAATCGACCGTTCAATTCTGCGCCTCAACATTAAGACCACCAAGAAATGAATGCATATGTACAGAACAATAAAAATTATCCACCATACAATAATGTTCTGGTAATCAAGGATATTGGGAATCTTACTTGCACAGAACAGATACGGAATCATAATAAGCATACCCAAAATCACTCCAATTAAGGCTGGCGCTCCAATTTCCCAAAACAGATCCTTTCGATTGATACAATCATCTAATCCTAATGACTTAAAGAACCTGTATCTGTGTTCAATGCGCTCTTTTTCTATTTCGAACTTAAGAACTAATATAAATAATGAACAAAAGAGGAACACGACTGTAATTATCATCGATATTACGAGCGTCTGAGTATACATCATCGAAATAAGGCGCCGCGCTTCAATTGTAATATAATAATTGTTCTCCTGAAATGTGTCCGGATCTTCTTCAGTTTGTATTTTATCGTTACGATTTATATATGATTCCAATGCGTGACAGGCTTGTTTACCTTTTTCAGGAAAATTAAACCCCAAAAAATACGTAGGTTCCTGATCCATCTTAAGAAGTATTTTTCGTACTTCACGGAATTGACGATCAGATAGAAAGGCCACTGACTCACTAAAATACAATCCTAACGGAGAATATTTACCTAATACGTTCCCTGTGATTACTTTAACTGAAGATATCGGCAGATATGATTCCTGAAATCGAGAACCTGATCTGCCCGCATGGAGATTTTTCGCAAGCATACCATAAGTACTCTTTTCGAGCTCTTTGGTATCTTGCTTCCCCCACTTTTCAATCACAACTACTGCTTCTCTGTATCTCAATTTTAATTGTTTCCCAGTCAGTATCTTATACGCAGAATCTGGCAATCCAATGCATTCCTCCCCGTTACCCACAGTAAGTCTCACCATCGGAAAAGTTTCATTTATTCCTTCGTATTTTTCAGCCAGCTTTATAATAGGCTGAATATGCTTATCGGTTGTCATATAAACCATATCGTATCGATATCGAATATCTTCTGACGCATCCGTTCTATATAAAGCAATGGATGGTATAGCGGTTGAAAAAACAGAAAACGTAATAATACAAAGAACACCGATTAATACCAAGTTGTGATTAAAATTCTGATTAATGCTATCTGCAATAAGAAGCTGAACACATTTTTTTGTATCTTTGTTTCTACACAAAAATAATCCATAGTTAATAAACGCCCAGCCAGCGAGCAACGTCCCCGCTATCATCAATATCTGAGAAAACTGCTGTATATATATATACCGGGTCAGAAAATATTCGATGCATCCAAATAGTACAAACGAAACTCCGATAATCCCTAATAATATAAGATTTCGATTATTCAAATATATTGGAATGAGCATTTTCGATCGAATCAGTGCATTCAGAGGTTTTGCATCCATCCAGATAAACGCAGCGGTCAAAGAGATAATTAATACAATACATTCTGTAAAGAATAATTTTTTTATCACCCACATATTAGCCCCTTGACATGCCTGAATGTACACATTCCATACATGCGCGGACTTAATAATCAATCCTCCAGCAATCCCTACCACAAAACCAATGCAAGTGGAAATCAGGCAGCCTGTCAGGGATTCCAGCATGAGATATAAATACGCCTGATTTTGTGACATTCCAAAAATCAGAAAACTAATATACTCCGGTACTCTCATCAGTATATATGATTGTATACAATAAAACAGAAATGTCACAAAAACCACCGTCATGAGCAGTTGACTCTGCTCGCTCTGTGCAGAAATAACGGAACGAATCATAGATGAATACCCATTGGTGCCTACTGACTCACGGACAGCATAAATAATACTGTAATATAAATAAAATAGCGCGATAATCAAAGCATTTCCGGCAAAATATGCAATATTTTTAATATGATTCCTATTATATAATTCCAACATTAATTTTAGTAACATTCAATCACCTTCTTCTTCAGAACAAATTGTATTATGATGTATTCTTTAACGATATTATAAACGTTAAAGCAAGTTCAACGTCAAGTAGATACATTCCAAAATCATTCATTTTCATCTGATAGTGTAAAATAATTTGTGTAAACGATAGTTCCCAGTTCAGCAATAGAAAAAGGAATCGAGACAATTCTGATATGTCATAACTAAAACTTCCCACACCAATTATGGGATCTGTTCCTTGAAAATTCAATAATGCAGATGACAAAATAGGTCCGGTTATCCTTCTGGTGTAATTTTAGGTAATGCGTTCCGTAAATGTTCTAGAATACGTTCCATAAACAATTTCAGGAACAATGACTTCAACAGCTTTCTTAGAAAGAAGCGAGGTAAAGCGCAGCCAGTTAGTCTTCGGGTTGTTCAGGAATCGATAAAAGGTATTCTTTGAAAACGATTCCCTGAAGGAACCGGTTTTCTGCTGCATATACATGCTGCAGCCAGAAAAGACATTGCAGAGCTTGTATTTGAAGATATCGGTGACAGGAACGCCCTTCTCCTTCTGTGCGTTGCATTTGCGGAGAAGCTGTCCAATCTTAAAAGTATGAAAGAATGAAGAAATTGCGGTAAAAAGTTCCTGTCCGTCCTGATCTTGTGGTAAAATTGAAATTGGCATAGATGACTCCTTTTGTATGGTTATATACGTTCAATTCAATTATATCAAAGGCAAGTCATCTGTGCCTTTTTAATTGTCTGCATTATTGAATTTTCAGGGTTCAACACATCTTTCCGGTGTGGGAAGTTTTAGGTCATAATTAATCATGTACAAAATAATGAAATACAGCATAATTCATTCAGTTCAAAGACTTAATTATATGTTATACTGATAATATATTTATGCGAAGAGGACATAGCGATGAATATTCATGAAGTAGAGCAATTGCTCGATATTTCAAAAAGCAGTATCAGGTATTATGACCGAATCGGACTCTTAACACCTGAAAGGAAGGACAATGGTTATCGTGACTTTTCACAAGAAGATATTCAACGTCTTCGTTCTATAATTGTCCTTAGAAACGCGATGGTTCCCCTAAAAACAATACATGAGTTATTGGATGAACACCAGGAATTACAGCCAGTTCTCGAAGCACATAAATCAGAACTTCAACGTAAAACCAAGCAACTCATTACCGCAGAGAATCTATGCAATACAATTATTTCAGATCTTCACGATGGCATAAAATTCGATGCCGATCGTTATTTACACACTCGTAACAATAACCGCGATATGGATAATGATTGGACATTACAGATTGCTTTTCAGCAAATGTACAATTTACGTCCTTTTGGACTACCTATGCTGCAGACTGAAAATAAAATCTTTGCTGTGTTCTCTCAGTTGATGCTTCTTATTCTCATTCGCACCACATTATTTACAGTGTTCTTTGGAATGGGAATTGGAATTGGCCTTGGTACCTGCATACCTGTTATATATTTTCTTTCTTCCAGTTTTCTTGTAATACTCTCGAAGCGAAAGAATAATTCCAGTATAAATTATTTCATTAATTATCATCTATCCGAACTCGGTCTACTGTTCTGCGTGCTTCTATAGAATATTACTATTTTTTCACTGTCATAGCCGTTAAAAAAAGACCAATCGGGAGTGCGGATAAAATACGAGGTATAATTGCAGGCACAAATGCTCTCTTCGATTACTGCCTTTCTATTAATGAGATCGAAAATATTTTGAAAGACAGAATACCTTCAACTAGGTCTCAACTAGTAATACAGTTAAATATTTTCACGACGAGATCGTCAGAATGCCTCCGATTCATGATAGCCCTGGAGGCATTCACTTGTTTAAAGGAAACATTCTAATATCCTTACAATTTCCACCTGATAGAACCCTAGTGCTATGTCATAATTAATCATGTACAAAAGTTCTGGAATTAATATGTACAAATGATATCATCGACTAAGTTATCAAGGAGGCTTAGCGATGATCATCAAACCACCAATCACAACAGACCTGAAAATTGAAAAACTGGAGGACCTGCACAAATTGAAACCTTTCATGGAATCAGCCAATCTGAAAATCAACAAGAGCCAGATTGCCAGAGAACTAGGCGCGGACAGGAGAACCGTTGGGAAATACCTAAATGGATTTAAAAAATCCACTCACCGGGCATCGACGAACTGCCTGACGCCATGGGAGCAGGAAATTCTTTCTGTAATGTAGGGCCTTTCATGAGATGAGATATATCTGAATGGGAAAAACTTCCCTTCAGCACCTGTCTACTGTTTATCAGAAATCGGCTGGCATGTCAAGAACACCCGGCAATTCCGGGCGTTTGTCCGCTCTGACTTTTCATACCCGAGATAGTCATCCATCTCAGCTTCCATCATTTCTTTGATGGTTCCACCGAGAAGATCTTTCAACGCGTCCTGGATATCCTGAGCATTCTGGATATCATATTCCTGCAGCAGTCCCTGAATGATCACTCGTTTCCCGTCCGTCATTTCCACGTGATGTACGGATTTTCTTTCTCTTTTTGCCATAAACTAAGGCCCTCCATGATTGTGATTGTATCATGAAAGGCCTCAGAAATGAACTTTTACAGAGATTGTTTCATACTCTCTCTTTTTCAACGAAGAGAGACCGGCATACTCACTCAACTACTTGACTCCTAAGCAATACAGGGAAGTTCATGACGTCTAACTTGCCCATGAGTCCATCCCTGTCGATACAGAGTGACCAGCAATTCTTAACGTGATGCCCAATGTATCGCCATATCACTTTTCCTCCAGATATATAAATAAAGAAGCCTGGCGATCAGCAATCAGAGCTGATGGTCAGACACATGCGCCCTCTATCTTGAAAATGCACCCTCTCAAACGAGTTTGCACCCACTTGATTTTCAAGCGGCAAAGCTATCGCTGAATTTTATCATATCTTGCATATTGATTTCGTTATATAAATCGACGACGAAGATAAAGCGGATTTTCCCACTTGCCAGGTCGTTTTTTGCCCTGTCTCTTTCATCGTCCGGGCTTTCCGCGGATAAAGCCATTGACGGAATCCCCTGACGAGTAAAATATTCCGCCATATATTCTGCGTGACGGACGCTGACACAGAAACCCAGACCTTTTATCATTGAAATATCTGTGCAGTAGCGCTGGACACTCTTCAGAATCAGGCTGGCACGTCTCTGATCGGCAGTGTAGACATACAGGTTTTCCAGTTCATGCACGTCATAGCGCCCGTTCGTCCATTTAACGTTTCGATAATCAACGTTATCTGCAATTTCAAAATACTGGAAGCTGCTGAGCAGGCCGCGGTCGATGGCTTCTCCTAAGGAAATTTCTGCAGCAATCCGGCCTCCGAAATACTGGAGAATATCTTTTCCGTCCATGCGCTGAGGGGTTGCCGTCAGGCCCAGAAGAATCTCAGGGTTATAGTGGCCGAGCAGCGTCTGATAGGAGTTCGCTGCAGCGTGGTGAAACTCATCGACAATGATGAAGTCGTAAAAATCGGAAGTCGTCTTCTCGGCAAGGTGCGATGAATTAAAGGACTGGATGCTGATGAAGAGGTGATCGATTCCATCATCCGGAGTATGCCCTCCCACAAGCAGCCCGCCGAAATTAAAGTCATTCAACACTTCTCTGAATTTTTCCAGACTCTGTTCCAGTATTTCTTTTCGATGTGCGACGAATAATAAACGCGCCGGCTTCCCCTCTTTTCTGCGTTCCTCTGCAAAGCGCTTGTAGTCAAAGGCCGCAATAATGGTTTTCCCTGTGCCTGTTGCCGCGGCAACTAGATTTCTGTTTCTTCCATACACTCTGCGCTCCGCATCCAGACGATCCAGAATCTCCTGCTGATAGGCATATGGGCGGAAAGTCAGCTGCAAATGGTGCTGCATTCTGTTCTTTTCCGGCGGCATAAGCTCTCTCTGCAGTTTCTTACAGCAGTCAGGAGAATTTGGATCAAATGTTTCAAACGATGGATCATTCCAGTAACTTTCAAAGGATGCGCTGAACTTCTGCAGGATATCAAAGGATTCTTTTTCTGTAACTTTGACGTTCCACTCTAATCCTCCCGTCAGTGCAGGGCTGGAAAGGTTGGAAGATCCAATGTAGGCCGTAGAAAACCCAGTCTTTCTGTAGAAGAAATAGGATTTTGCGTGCAGACGGGCATGGCTTGTATCATAATTGATTTTTACTTCTGTATGGGGAAGTTTGGCAAGTTCTTCAATCGCCTTATAGTCCGTAGCCCGAACATAAGTCGTTGCAATGATGCGGAGCTGCACGTCATCACGGCCGGTAAACTGTTTAAGTTCCGGAAGCAGAACACGAATTGCACTCCACTTAATAAAGGAAACCAGAAGATCCACCCGGTCTGAAGTCACCAGCTCTTTTTTCAGTTCGTGCAGCATGCTCGGTTCATTCCTGGAGCCAGTGAACAGGGAGTTTTCAAGAATCGATGTTTCCGGACGCGGCGCTTTAACAGCAGACAGCGCCCGCAGACTATTCATTTTCTTATACAGCGCAGTCAGGATTTCCCCTTCTTCGATGATTTTACTGTCCAGGACAGCATCTTCATCCGCATAGGAAGCGATCTCATCGATAATGTTATTACAAAGGGTTATCTGGTCAAGAAGTGCATCTGCATCTTCTCCTGACCCGTGCCCTTCCCGCACAATCCGAAGTCCCTGTTCAATCACTCCAGACATGTAAATCGTGAGAATTTTTCTGGCATCATCTGCATCCAGATGACCGATGTCAACGTCGTACTGCTCGGGGCTCAGCTTCTCCAGATACCCTTTCAGCCTTGTGTTTACTATTTGTTCGTAAATTCCTTCAGGAAGTGTCTTTTCCATTGCCTTCACCGTTATTTCAAATAAATTACGATCTTGCTGCTGTGTTAACAACTCCCATCTATTTTACCAGCTTACCCCTGCCTGGGTAAACTGCCGTGTGGAAATTTACTGAACATTTTTCTTTTAATTTATCTGCGGGTATAATAGTGAGTAAGAGAGACGACAGAAAGGGGCAGAATTGGCATGATGGGCAGAAACTTAAAGGATCATCAAACAGAGAAGCGCAGCCGCCGGGTGAATATGGATTTTCGGAGTTACCCGAAGGTGAAGGCCCGCCGTCATGGAAAGGCTGAAATCGGCGCAGATCCTGCGCATAAGAAAAAGCGCGTCTCTTTCCATCTGCAGGCACCGAAACTTCCGAAAATGCCGACACTCCCGGAACTTCACCCCCTGACCAGAGAGCAGCTCCGCAGAAAAGCGGAGGACTTTGTGAAGCCATATAAACAGGAGGCGGAGGACATCGTCAGCCATAAAGAATCGATGGAAGACCTGCTCATCAAGGCGGATAAGAAACTGAAGGAAATCCCGAAATACGGCCGCAAGATCGCTTACATTCCGGAAATGACGCTGCTTCTGAAAAGCTGGATCACGCGGGAATACACGGACATCGGTCTGCCCCAGCTGATTCTGATCATCGCCGCCCTGCTCTACTTTGTCTCGCCCCTGAACATTATCCCGGACAGCATCCCGGGCCTGGGCATCCTGGACGACGCCCTCGTTGCCGGCTTCATCATGAAATGGTGCCAGAATGACATCGATAAGTACATGAAATGGCTGAAAAAACAGCGTAAGGACGGAAACTCAGATGGACAAAATAAAACCGGCAGGGAGTCAGACGCGGAAGCCTCCGACCATGAGAAAATTCTGCCGGGCAGTGAACCATCCCCTTCCTCTCAGAAAAGCGGCTCGGAAACAACGGATGAAGCCGGTTAAATGAAAAGAAGGCAGCTGCACCGCGCTCTTCAGCAGAGCCGGGTGCGGCTGCCTTTGTATCTCTGTAAACTCAGCCTGGAAGAATCTGCATCAGATGTATTTCGACCCCTCCCGGATGCTGAGCGGCGCCATTTCACTGCGGTATTCTCTGATGAATTCTCTCACCCAGTCCGGGTTCGTCTTGGAATAGTCACGGAGGGCCCAGCCTATGGCCTTGTTGATAAAGAATTCTTTACTCCCGAAATTGTTTACGAGAATCGATTTAAGTAAATTTGTATTTGTATTTTCTTTTCTTCCTCTCTGATGGTCGATGGCGGCCCGGCGGACCCAGAAATCGGGATCTTTCGACCATCTCAGCATCAGCTGGTCCACTTCCGGATTTGGAAATTCAATGTTTCCGATGATTTCATCCAGAGAATCCACGCTGTCCCACCACTGTTTTGATCGGAGGTATTTCTCCAGATGCGGAATGTCGGATACCGTCAGGTATTTATGGAGCCTGAAAAGGTAATCTGCCACAAAATACTGCATTTCCCGGTGTTCATCCTCCCAGCAGAGGTCCAGAAGTTTCCAGTTTATTTCTTCTTTCTTCTTTTCTTCCTTTAAGATTCTTTTATAGCAGGCTCTTCTGGCTGCGGCCTTGATGCCGTAAAAAACGAACTGATTCCGCATATAGGCAGCCATATGAACAGCGTCATCAGGATTCGCGGCCGCGCGGAAGTTCTCGTCGAGCTCTTGGCATATTTGTTTTGTCCCGGTCATGGTGGTTCCCTTTCTATATGGTAAAGTTCTGGCTATTTCCTGCTGCTGACCAGCATGACGATGACCAGAGCGGCCATGCTGACGGCTTCAGTGATCAGCGGAATCATGGCGGCGTAAAAGGCCCGGTCCGCCTGCATCCGGTAGTAGGCGACATACAGGACCATGCTGATGACGTATGCGGCGGCAATGACGATGGTCATGAACATGGTCTGCGGCATGCGGAAGACGGATGCACCTGCCAGTGCGCTGACGGCGTTGATTTCCAGCGCGGCCCAGCCGGTGATCAGAACTAGCTCCGTGGTCACGATCCGGTGGAAGACTCTGGTCGTCAAAAGCAGCATGACAAGGTAGAGTGCGGCTGCTGCAATAAGAATCAGAGTTCCGCTGAGTTTTCTGCTCCCCTCTCCCGGTAGATGATTGGATCCGCTGAGGGACAGAATCATGCCGGTGACGCCGCAGACTGCAGTGATCAGGAGCAGCGCGCCGTTCAGGCCGGACGCGCGGTTTACGCTGACGCCCGGACGGTAGGAAATACTCCACCAGATCAGATAGAACACGCAGCAGATAACCAGCAGAATCTGGCCGGTTAAGAGTTTCTGCAGCGGGCTGTTCATTCTGCCTTCACCACCTCACTGGGGGTTTCTGCTTCTGCGGATTCGGCAGAATTGGACGCTTCAGCAGCTTTGGATGTTTCTTCAGGGCCAGCGGCTTCCGCACTTTCTGCCGGAATCCCTTCAAAGGAATAGTCGAAAATCGGATCGGCTCCGCTCTCCCCTGCCTTCCAGCTGAGGAAGTGATTGATAAAGTCAGCGGCGCGGCCGCAGCCGGTCTGATAAAGCTCCATCAGTTTTTCATTGCTCTTATCACAGGCCGGGTTTCCGTCTGGATTGATGATCATGCCGTGAAGCTGTGGGTAGACGCCGCCGATGTGCATGAGCAGGTAGAGGAATTTCCGTTTGGCCGGATTCTTGCAGAGCAGGATCCGGTTTTCTTTTACCATATCGATATTTCTTCCTCTGAAACACCCGGGTAAAACGGCGCGATCACTCTTGCATTGAAGGTGGACGGATGGATGTGGCGCGTCAGCGAGTGTGTTACCGGGTTCAGGCCGTCCTTCAGCATCAGGTAACGGTCAAACTCCCCTTCGATTTCGGTATGCTGAAGATCCGTCGCAGCGGTCAGTTCATTCACATAGCCGTGGCAGCTGACGTCCAGGGCAAAATGCGCCAGCACGCCATAAATATAGGCAAGGGATGCATCTTTATGGGAGCTTTTATCCATTGTCTTCGCGCAGCGGCTGAAAAATTTCCTTCCTGACTCCTGATGCAGGAGATTTCCGATTTTATTCACCCCGTTTGGATGAAGAGCGTCGTAATAGAATAAAATATCCGGGCCGTGAAGACCGGCCTGGTAAAGATGAAGATTTTCTTTAATGATTTCCCGCTCCTGCGGATTGAGCCGGCTTATGATTTCTTTTCCCAGCCGGCAGTGTGCATAGGTTGAAGGCATGGGCTTTACCTCTCTTTCTGATCGTCTTTTCTCTTTCTTATGTTTCTTTTATTGGAATCTGCCGATTCTGCGGCAGACGTCATGCGTGATCGATGCGTCATGTGTGATCGATGATGTGATGAATCGCGTGAAATCATGTGATGAAGTACATAACGGACTGTGTGATGAATTGTATGGTGCCGCTCTGCCATGCAGTCCGGACCGCAGTACGGTATCCATTCTTTCCCCTGGTCCGCAGATATTTCCGTTATCACACCCTGTCTCTATTGTAGTTCCAGGAAGGAAAGAAGGCAAATGTGATCTGGTCGGAGAGAGCATGCGCGAAGGGAGCCGGGAGGCGTTCCAGGCATCAGGCTGCGTCATCTTCTCACATTCAATAAGCTTAGTTAGGCTCTTCTCCCCCACAGCTCTTGATCAGCATCTGGGTCCTTGAAGCTCCATTCATGACGGGTACAGAAAAACAAAGGGCGTATTTCCTTGCGGAACTGCCCTTTGTCGCGAAGATATATGGTTAAAAATAAGGGAAGGCTTTATAATCCGGCGGTTCCCCCGGAAAGCGGCATGCCTGTGCCTGCGCTCATGTCTCCGCCGGCGGAGTTTCCTTCCTTTCTGCTGCGTCCGTTCTCTGCCCGGTCTGCAGCGCGGAGGAAGAGGAAGCCCAGCGCGAAGAAGATGGCCAGGCAGGCGACGGCGGTGTTGATGGTTCCGCCCGCGAACTTGATGGCTGCGATGACGATGGAGCCGAGGAAAGACGCGCCCTTGGAGAAGATATCATAGATGCCGAAATATTCTCCCGAACGCTCCGGCGGGATAATCTTGGAATAGTAGGATCTGGACAGGGACTGAATGGAGCCCTGGAAACAGCCGACGCCGAATGCCAGAATTGCAAAGTCCACAAGGGTCTTCAGGGTCAGCGCGTACAGGCAGATTCCGAAGTAACCGGCGATGCAGACCAGAATCAGTGTGACGGTGTGGTATTTCTTCGAAAGTTTTCCGAACACCAGGGAGCCGCCGAATGCGACGACCTGGGTCGCGAGAAGGAAGATGACCTGCCCGACTGCGTTCAGATTCAGATCCGTTCCGATGTTGATACAGTTGTCAATGATCGTCCCGACGCCGTCAATATAGAGGAAGAAAGCGATCAGGAACAGGAGGACTTTCCGATCCTTCAGAGCGATGTGCTTGAGCGTTCCGCCGATGCGGGAAACGGCCGCGCGGACGGCGTGGGCATTGCGCTCGACGTAATTTTTCTGTTTATAGTTCTTTATCAGCGGCAGGGTGACCAGAATCCACCAGACTCCGGTTACGGTAAAGCCGATGATCATGGACAGACGGTTGGAAATGGCGCCGATCATGTCCGGTCCAAGCACGTAGGCGGCCAGTGCGGCGATGAAGGGAATGCAGGATCCGATGTAGCCCCAGGCATAGCCGTACGAGGAAACCTCGTCCATCTTATCTTCCACGGTGATGTCGTTCAGCATGGAATCATAGATCGTCAGTGAGGTATTGTAGAAAATCCTGCCAATCATGTAAATCATCATGAAGGACACCCAGCCGACGGCAAAACCGTTCAGGATGCATCCTGCCGCGCCGATTGCGGTGACGGTGGAAAAGAACAGTTTCTTCCGGTCTTTATGGTCGGCCAGGGCGCCGATTACCGGACCCAGCAGTGCGACCACCACCGTGACGATGGCGATCGTCAGCGAATAATAGGCCGTTGCCTGGTCGGAGCTGATCTGCCCTGCCCCGTTTCCGATGGCCAGGTGCTTGAACCAGATCGGGATCAGCGAGCATGCAAGCATCGTGTATGCCGAGTTTCCCACATCGTAAAGCACCCATGAAAATTCCTGCTCGTTCAGATTGTGGAAGACTTTACTGTGGTTGAGTTTCTGAAACAGCGTATGCATGATTCGATTCTGCTCCTTTCCGGCTGTCTGCCGGTTCTCCGTTAAAGGCCAGACAAAATAAAGACTCGCAAGAGGTCTCCGTGTCTGTGAGGTAGCCCTTCAAATTCTTAATAAAGCGGATGCCCCGGTCCATCGCGTGGTCGTATAGCTGCATCAGGCAGGCATTGCTTTCTTCACAGGCGGGATTTCCAGCCGGGTTGACGATCAGTCCGTGCATCTCCTTATAATTCCCGCTCACCCGCATCAGGGTATGAACCAGATCGCGTTTCACCTGATTCTTGCAGAGAAGCAGCTTGTTATCCCGCTTCATGCCTTTCAGGGCTTTTACAATCTGTTCTGCCGATACAGTCGGGTAAAACGGTGCGATGATTTCCGCGTTTTCCATGGAGGGGTGAATATGACCGGTCAGCGGGTGGACAACTGGATTCCAGCCATCTTTCAACATCAGCGCGCGGTCAAACTCCACTTCAATTTCGGCATGCGTCAGATTCATCTCTGCCGTCAGCCGGTTTACATATCCGTGACAGCTGACATCCAGTGCAAAATGAAGAAGCAGTCCATAGGTATAGGAAAGTGATGCGGCGCGGTTCCAACTTGAATTGACAGCCTCGATCGCATGCTTAAAAAATTTCTCACCGGGCTCCTCATGAATGCGGTATCCAAGCGAGTTTACTGGGTTGCGCTGCAGCGCTCTATAGTAAAACAGAATGTCCGGCCCGTGCAGACCGATGCGGTAAAGCTGCGGCCATGCATCGATGGTTCGCCGCTCGTCTCCGCTGATCCGGTCGTGAACCTCCATCCCGAGCCGGTAATGGGCATATGTAGATGGCATGAAAACGTTCCTCCTGATAATCGTATTCTTTTTTGCGGTTTTCCGCATACAGTCTCTATTTTCACCAGATGATGTAAACTCTGTAACCAGAGGAATGTAAAATTTTGCTTTTCAAATAAGGCTTAAAAATTAATCTTTCCGTAAAAGTGCCATATGTAACTGCAGTGGCTGCCCTGATTTTGCTTACAGAATCTGCTGCGTTTCCAACTGCTGCTTTTCCTGAAATTCCGAAACGCTCAGGAGGAGTTCAGGAAAATTTGTTTTGGAATAATAGAATAATCTTGATTCCTAAACGGGTTCAGATGCATGCATTTTTATTGCGCGCTAGTGAGTCGACAAAAAACGTAAAATCAGCTAAAAGGATTAATTTTCCCTATTATTCTTGTCCGTTGCAGGACGCAATATTCGGTAAAATGTGATTTGCTACATATTATTTCTGATAGTATATAAATAAATTACAACACTAAGAGAGAAAGCGGGTCATTTCTACGGCCGGAATCAGGGAAAGCTGTCCGGTTCCGAAGAAAACTCCCTTTCCGCGTTGAAAAATTTCAAATTATGGACTAAATGAAAACAAAAAAATTGAAAGTGCTATTTGTCACTGGACATCTGAACCATTCTGACCAAAATATCTTGCCGCCAACACGGCCCAGAAGCGTCGGACTGGAACGGATCTTATCTCAATGCTGGGACAAACTGCATCCCCAGTCCGGAACCGACCAGAATAACAAGAACGTCAACCTTTCCCGCTCAGTAGCATCTGGCTGGTACCCTTAAACCTCGTTGTCGTCTGACGGAAAGGCAATAAAAATGCATTTGCCGATGCATAGTCATATTACGGCCTAAAATAAAGCAGATCGCTTTTGTATACAGTATCCTGCTCGTTTTTCCCTCCTCAAATGCAATGATTTCACTTCTTCAGCTGTTCAGCGCACAATTCTGTGGGCAGAAAAAAGAGCCACAATGATACGCTTTACGCTGTTTTATCATTCTGGCTCTCGATGATTGTGATGTAAATTCAGTGGATGAACGGTTATTCCCGTTAAACTTAAGGAATATGCATTGGAGAATCTTCTGCCTGCAGCAGTCTCCCAGCCCTGTTATCTTCCCTGCAATCTCCTTATGCTTCCATCTCTGCGTTGATCAGATCTTCGCTTTCTTTCATGGCCTGAAGGGTTCTGTCCATGAGATCGTTCAGTTCCCAGCCGAGCATCTCTGCTCCCTGTTTAATCACATCTCTGGAACATCCTGCAGCGAAGTTCTTGCTTTTGAACTTCTTTTTCAGGGATTTCAGCTCCATGTCTTTGGTGCTCTTCGATGGGCGCATAAGAGCTGCAGCCCAGATGAGGCCGGTCAGTTCATCGACGGCGAAGAGAACTTTTTCCATCTCCCGCTCAGGCTTGGTGTCAACGGTCAGCCCGTATCCGTGGGAAACGATGGCGTGAATCATGTCCTCGGAAACTCCGGCTTCGCTAAGGATTTCCGGTGCCTTAATGCAGTGCTGCTCCGGATATTTTTCAAAGTCGATGTCGTGAAGCAGTCCGACGATTCCCCAGTATTCTTCTTCATCTTCATAACCAAGTTCTCTCGCGAACCAGCGCATGACGGCTTCTACCGTCAGCCCATGCTGGATGTGGAACGGATCCTGGTTGTATTCTTTCAGCAGTTCAAGTGCGTCGTCTCTTGATATCGCAGACGTCATTCCTGTACCCCTTTCCATGGCCCGGCCTGAGCCTGCCATGCATTAAACAATATGCAGGGATTCTTTCACCGCCGTGCCGGGCGGAAAAGAATCCCCTATCATGAAAAATTTGCATGCAAAGTTGATTTACATTGTAATGCCTGCCAGATAAAATTGCAAGCTCTGTGTCTGTTTTCAGAAGGCGTGCAGAAAGCTGCGGCCTTGCTGATTAAGCTTTGACGGCAAGCGTGCAGGATGGAATCCCGACTGCAGGAATCTGTGCTGCGACGGAATCTTCCTTCACCGTAATGGAATACTGCTTGTGAATCAGGCACTCGACCGGATCTTCTGTAGTAAGGACGACAGCCAGGCGGTGCCCGGCCGCAACGGTGTAGCGCTGGGCATTCAGGAAGATATGGTAGTCGTGGAATTCCCCTTCTTTCAGCTCGATGCTGCTCTGCGCGGTTCTCGGATCATAGCCGGAGTCCGGGTTGCAGAGGTCGATGTAGGAACGGGAAATCACCTTGTATTTTCTGTCCACTGTTCCGAACTTCACCTCGTCAAAATTATCCAGGCAGCCGCCATTTACCAGGGTACCACGGGATACGGTGACCAGCGGAATTTCATTTCTTTCCGGATCGGTTGTCTGGATGCTGCTGAACGGCTCGTCGCTGATATCGCAGAGCAGAACGGTCATCTTTACATCATCCATGTGGGCGCAGTCTGTTCCGGTTTTCATGGTCAGCGTGTCCGCATCGTTGGCGTTTTCTCCGTGGAAGAAATGTTCTGCATCCCCACTGTGAAGGGCGGCACTGAACTGGACTTCCGTCGTTCCCTGAATGGTCAGATCGGATTTCAGCGGATCAGAAATCAGGCGCTTGTTCATATTGGAATTATGGAGGCTCATTCTTTCATCGTAGTTTTCCGCGGTGACGCTGGCTTTCTCCCAGTCTGTGTCGATTACCGCGTTTTGGCCGCTGATGCTCTCCAGCGTCACACTGCTTCCTGCATTCCAGCTTTCCGCCGTATGCCAGATTTCCTGATTCCGGTTGTCCTGAACCAGAACGTTCGGAAAGTCCTCGGCATTGTTTCCAACATCATACAGATAATGGGAATACCACTCGTTGCAGATGTCATCATAGGCCCTGCCCTTGATTCGGAATCCGTAACCCTTCAGCCCCATCGTCGGCGTCATGTGATAACCCTGATGAAGGACCAGTTTAGCAGTCTTCCCGGCTTTCTGGAAGGAACGCAGCATCATTTCAAACTGCTTGGTGGAGACGTTTTCATCGTTCAGACCGTGGATGATCAGTGCAGTGCAGCGGATTTTATCCGCGTCCGTTGTGTAATTCCCGCCGCCCCAGAACGCTGGATCATAGTCGAAGCCGCAGCGGATCTGGTCCAGGCTCATCTGATAGTGGTATGCGGCGATTTTCTCCAGCTCTTCCGGATTTTTCTCCGGGTCGTTGTAATTACTGGAGCAGTAATATGCTAGGAAGCTGTTCAGAACCTCTTTCGGCCAGTAGCGCTGCGCGCCCTGCTGATTCTGCTGACTGTACCAGTCTGCAATTCCCGCCACCGGAACGATGGTCTTCAGTCCCGGCACGCCGGTTACCGCAACGGCAAAAGGCATGGTTCCGCCGTAGGATCTTCCGGTCATGGCCACATTTCCATTGGACCAGTCGGCGAGGACCTCCACGTCCGAATGTCTGCTTAAGTATGCCTTCCGGTCACCATGGAGCCATTCCACAACCGCTTTAAACGCTTGCTGTTCATATTTTGTCCCTACACATTCCAGACCGTCTGATCCCAGGGTGCCAAGACCTGAGCTCTCCACAACGGCGAATCCCCGGATCAGGTAATAGTCATACAGATCAATATTATCATAACAGTACTTTACGCCGCTGACGCTGCCCTTATCCTCGTAATACCAGTCGGAAGGGTCGGCCTGAAGAGAGGCTTCCAGGGTCGTGACCGCTGAAGATGCCTTACGCGGCGCAGGAGACTCAGAAAGCTGGCTCGTATCAAACGGCGGCCAGACCTTATCCTGCACTTCTTTCATATGGTCGTAGGCATCTTCCTGAATGCCGGTCGTGTACGGCCGCGCCTCAAAGATCGTCCCCGCCTTATATTTTCCTTCCGCAGCGCTCCTCGGGATCTGCACAAAAGCCTTGACCAGGTCCCGCTTTCCGTCCCCGTCCAGGTCGTAATCCGTTTCTACATAAACACAGCAGCGGACGATACTGCTGGTCTTCGGATCATAATCTTTTCCCGTCTTTCCATCCGTAAACGGAAATAGCGGCTGTGCCATACCGTCCTTGAAAACAGGGACGCCAGTAAATTCTTCTTTCATCTGTTTCACCTCTTCGTATCAAATTTTCGCCGGTCCGAGTTCGTTCACCCGCCAGCCCACTTCTTCATATGGTTTCATCTTAGCAGAATATGTATGTTATTTCAAACTATCAGAATAAAAAATAACTTTAACGGTTTAACGTACTGCATGGGAGAAGTGCGGGGGTAAAGACGCTAAAACAGACCCGGAAAAGCTCCGGGTCTGCCTGTGTATGTGTGACTGAACTGTTAATCTTATTCTATGCAGTTTTATTCTGCTCCGACTTTCTTTTCTCTTTTTCCATTTTCTTCTTCAGCTTATAATCTGGATGCTGCGGAAGATAATGATTAAAGTAATCATCGTGGACCTTCTTGATGGTTCCCGTCAGGGCGAACAGGGCCAGAATGTTCGGGATAACCATCATGGAATTGAAGCAGTCTGCCATATTCCAGACCAGATCTACCTGCGCCAGCGATCCCAGGAATACACAGACCGCAACCAGGCATGCGTACGGTTTTACCGCCTTTGGTCCAAACAGGTATTTCACATTGGTCTGGCCAAAGAAGTACCAGCCAAGGACGGTAGAGAAAGCAAAGAAGAACATGCTGACAGCGATGAAGACGTTTCCGCCCTTTCCAAACAGTGTGGAATATGCGTACTGCGTCAGTTCCACGCCTGTCTTTCCTGTCGGAATGACCTTGGTTGTGATAATAACCAGAGCCGTCATCGTGAGAATGACGAATGTATCGATGAATACGCCGATAATTGCAACGAATCCCTGCTGAACCGGATGGTCAACCTTAGCAACTGCGTGCGCGTGAGGCGTGGAGCCCATGCCGGCTTCATTCGAGAATAAGCCTCTTGCTACACCCTTTGTCAGCGCCAGGCGGAGTGTCGCGCCAGCTGCACCGCCGACGACGGCAGATGGATCGAATGCGCCGACGAAAATCGATTTAAAGGCATATGGAACATTTCTCCAGTTGTAAATAATTACGATCAAAGAACCGATGATATAAAGTAATGCCATAAATGGAACGATTTTCTCTGTTACACTTGCGATTCTGGATATTCCACCGACAAATACGAACAGTGCAATTGCTGCAACGACCAGACCGACGATCCACTGTGGAATATGAAATGCTGTGTGGAACGCAACGGCAATGGAATTGGACTGTACCGCATTTCCCATGAATCCAAGCGCCAGGGTAATCAGAACGGCGAATATTCCTGCCAGAGCTTTTCCGAATTTTCCCGTGAATGCTCCGCGAATATAGTAAACCGGACCTCCGGTAACGGCTCCGTCCTTACCGGTTGTCTTGAACTTCTGTGCCATGGTTGCCTCTCCGAAGATTGTCGCCATGCCTAAGAATGCAGCGAGCCACATCCAGAAAATTGCTCCCGGGCCGCCGATGGCCAGAGCGGTAGCCGCGCCGGCGATGTTTCCGGTACCCACCTGCGCGGCGATGGCAGTCGCCAGCGCCTGAAAGGATGACATTCCAGAATCGTCTGCTTTTCCCTTCTTACTGAACAGACCGCTGAACATGCTGTGCATTCCGCGGCCGAAGCCCCTGACCTGAATAAAATGCAGACGAAGAGTAAACCAGATTCCTCCGCCCAGCAGCATGACGATCAGAATGTAATCTGAAAGATAATGCTGCACCGTCAGCACAATCGAATTTAAAGTGCTCATATAACCCTCCTTTGATAATGAAATAACAATGTGCTGAGTATAACATTGATAATTCTTTATCACAATGGGCAATCATGATTATTAAATTAAATAGTAAGATTTTTGCATAAATTGTTAATAATCTGTGTGGTAAAGGCAAATAAAATCAAAAATATTTATCATATCAATACAATATGATTCCATATATATTTTTTCTATATTTTACTCACGTATACAACTGAAAGAACAGCAGCCTTTCTTCCGACTGCTGTTCCACTATGAAAATATCTGATAGTCTTGTAACACTCTCACTTTGTCTTTTTTGAGGATTTCTTCACAGGTCCTATCCCAGGATCTCCCCGTCCAGCTTATTCCCGACATCTGCGTGATGCGCGGAAATCCACTTTTCAGAGACTTCTCTTCTGGAAATTTCCCCCTTATCATTTTTCAGCACCAGGACGGCATGCGGGCCGTCCGGCGGGCATTCTTCACAGCCGTAGTCGGCTTCTTCAATATCAATGATTTTGTATTTCATGTTTTCCCTCTTTTCATCCCGGCAGCACGGCGGACATAGAATCAGCTCTATTCTTCTCTCCCGTCTCCGCAATCTCCTGTATTTTCAGCGTTTTGGTATCCGTTGAAGCTTCCGATGTTGATCCGGATTCCGCCGCCGCCCATGAGCAGCGCGCCTGCAAGTGCTCCGGCTAATACCAGAGAGACTCCGGTCAGGATTTTTTCTTTTTTCGTTGATCTCTGTGGTTCCTGTAAATTCTGTTCCATATCCATGAGGTTTCCTTTATTATGCATTCTGAGTTTCCGTCTTTTGCTGTGGAGCCAGCGGCATCGGCATGCTGTTTCAATATGATGAATACAGTATCCCGAAGTCAGCATAAGCAGCTGCGTGCGGTTCGTTCGCTGAAGTCAGCTTTCCGTCCTGTCGGCAGGTCATTACCCAGTCTCCGTATTACCTGTCACTTTAGTTCTGCCTTAATTCTGCCGACCATTTTAGTCATTGCCTCAGTCTGGCCGCTGTCTTAGTCCTGGCGTCCGCCTTTGATTCTTCCGGAAGGGTCGAACTGTGTCAGATCGCGGACAACTTCCGATGCGGCCATAATACCTGCTGCTGGCGGAACGAAAGCTGTGGAACCCGGAATATCCCGGCGCTCGGTGCACTTTCTTTTGGTTCCCGGCGGGCAGATGCAGTGGAACCTGCAGGAATTATCATTGTCTTTCAGCGGGCGGATCGGCGGCTCTGTTGTAAAGACAACCTTCAGCTTTCTGACGCGCCGCTTCTTCATCTCCTTGCGCATGATTTTTGACAGTGGATCCATGCTTGTCTTATAGATATCGGTGATCTGGAGCTGAGACGGATCCACGCGGTTACCGCAGCCCATGCAGGAAATCACCGGGACACCGGCTTCCTTCGCTTTCATG
>CAJMLL010000044.1 GCA_905214225.1 uncultured bacterium
ATGTGGCTTAATTCGAAGCAACGCGAAGAACCTTACCAGGGCTTGACATATGGGAATAAATTATCTGATGCGATCGTATCTGCTGAACAGATATTGAAAAAGCCGGGCAGATAGAATCTGCCCGGCATATAGAGAAATAAAGAGGAGAAAGTCTATTTATTCTTGAATTCCGGATCACGCTTTTCAACAAAAGCGGTCATTCCTTCAGTCTTATCCTCGGAAGCGAAGCACTGTGTCATTGCTTCGATTTCAAAACGGCTGCCTGTATTCAGGTCAGTGTCCAGACCGGCGTTGATTGCTGCTTTGGCCTGACGGACTGCGATAGGAGCCTTGGAACTGATCTTCTTCGCAAGCTTTTCTGCTTCAGGCATAAGCTCTTCAGGAGCGACAACTTTCTGCACCAATCCGATGCGGTATGCCTCATCAGCGCGGATGTTTGTTGCAGAGAGAATGATGTATTTTGCCATTCCCTTGCCTACAAGACGCGGCAGACGCTGTGTTCCGCCGAATCCAGGGATGATTCCCAAGCCGACTTCCGGCTGTCCGAATACTGCTTTTTCAGAAGCAAGGCGGATATCACATGCCATGGAAAGCTCACAGCCTCCGCCAAGAGCAAATCCGTTTACAGCAGCAATGAAGATCTTCGGCATATGGTCGATGGTGTTCATGACCTTATGTCCTCTTTCTGTGTAAGCGTGACCTTCATTCGTTGTGGCGTCCTTCATCTCCACGATGTCTGCACCCGCTACAAATGCGCGGCCTGCGCCGGTTACGATAACAACATTAATACTGTCATCCGGTGCGATATCTTCATCCAGGCATTTCTGGATTTCCTTCAGTACTTCAGTATTTAATGCGTTCAAAGCCTTTGGACGGTTGATGGTGAGATATCCGATGCCATCTTTAACTTCATATGTGATGTTCTCGTACATCTTCAAAGTCTCCTTTCCGTGTGTCGTGTTTGTTACAATGTTAACAAATCCTCTATAACATACTATATATGAAAATGTAGAAGAATGCAATTAGAATAGAAGACTTTTTAGAAAATATATTAGGCGCAAGTTTTGCAAGCGAAAATTTTCAGATTTTAAAATTTTGCACTTGTTAAAGGAATATCAATGTGATATACTAGGGCCAAGAGATGAGATGAGAGACCGCAAGGTTGTAAGCGAACCGCCGGAGATCTGATCGGGAGATTGCAGAACCGGATTTAATGAATCAGCAGAAAACCTCGGCTTCCTCGACCAGCAGCTCTGATTGATGCTAAGAGATTCTGAGATCTGAGGGCCAGGGTTCCTTGTTTGGAATATCTCGTCGAATGAATAAAACGTATATCATTAGTTCTGTGGAAGTTTTTTAGGAGGATTATCATGAAGGTAGCAATCTTTGGAGCTGGAACAATGGGTTCCGGTATCGCACAGGTCATGGCTGCTCACGGTCACACCGTACTGATGTATGCCAGCAGTGTTGCTTCTGCACAGCGTCATAAGGACAAGCTGGGCGCTTCCCTCGAGAAGAAAGTTGCCAAGGGCAAAATGAAGGAAGAAGACAAGAACGCAATCCTGGACAAGATTCTCGTTGAAGAGAAATCTGCAGCTGCAGACGCTGATCTCGTAATCGAGTGCGTTAAGGAAGAAATGGCCACAAAGAAAGCTCTTCTGGGTGAGCTTGATGAGATGTGCAAGCCGGAAACAGTATTTGCTTCCAATACATCTTCACTGTCTGTTACGGAAATGGGAAATGGACTTAAGCATCCAGTGATCGGAATGCATTTCTTCAATCCTGTTCCGGTAATGAAGCTGGTTGAGGTTATTCGCGGAGCAAACACAACTCAGGAAACATTCGATTTCATCTACAACCTTGCAAAGGAAATCGGCAAGGATCCTGTAGAAGTATCTGAAGCTCCTGGATTCGTTGTAAACCGTATTCTTGTTCCTATGATCAATGAAGCAGTAGAAGTTCTGTATCAGGGCGTAGCTTCCAGAGATGATATTGATAAGGCCATGAAGCTCGGAGCAAATCATCCGATGGGACCTCTTCAGCTGGCAGACTTTGTAGGTATTGATATCGTTCTTGCGGTTATGAATACAATCTACACTGAGACAGGCGACTCCAAGTATCGTCCGTCCCTCCTGCTGAAGAAGATGGTTCGTGGAGGACTGCTGGGCATTAAGACCGGTAAGGGCTTCTATGACTATTCTAAATAATTGTTGATTAAAGGAGATTAAAGCTATGGATTTTGAGCTGAGTAAAGAGCATCAGATGCTCCAGAAGTTATACCGCGAATTCGCGGAAAACGAGGTTGAGCCGATTGCTGCGGAAATCGATGAGGAAGAGAGATTCCCATCTGAGACAATTCCAAAGCTGGCGAAGATCGGCATGATGGGTATTCCTTATCCAAAGGAAGTCGGAGGAGCAGGCGCAGATCAGATTGCTTATGCTATGGCAATTGAGGAAATCGCGAAAAAGTGCGTTACTACTTCCACCATCGTTGCTGCACATACCTCACTTTGTACATATCCTATTCTGCACTTTGGTACAAAAGAGCAGATTGAGAAGTACGTTCCGGATCTGGCAAGCGGCAGAAAGCTCGGAGCTTTCGGTCTGACAGAGCCTGAAGCAGGAACCGACTCCGCTGCACAGCAGACAGAGGCAGTTCTGGACGGAGATCATTACGTACTGAACGGAACAAAGTGCTTCATCACCAACGCATCTGAAGCTGATACATTCATGGTTGTTGCAATGACAGACAAGTCCAAGGGCAACCACGGAATTTCCACATTCATCGTTGAGAAGGGTATGCCGGGATTCTCCGTAGGCCCTCACGAGAAGAAGATGGGTATTCGCGGAAGTGCAACATCTGACCTGATCTTTGAAGACTGCATCGTTCCTAAGGAGAATCTGCTGTATAAAGAAGGCAAGGGCTTCAAGGTTGCAATGAACACGCTGGACGGAGCTCGTGTTGGTGTCGCTGCTCAGGCACTTGGTGTTGCTGAAGGAGCAATTGACGAGACCATCAAGTACGTTAAGGAACGTAAGCAGTTCGGAAGAAGAATCAGCCAATTCCAGAACACACAGTTCGAACTTGCAGACATGCAGGCAAAGACAGATGCCGGAAAATGGCTGGTATACCGTGCAGCATGTGCTAAGCAGAACGGAGATCCGAAGACAGGATACTATTCCGCAATGGCTAAGATGTACTGCGGCAGAAACGCTTCTGATGTAACCCGCCGCTGCCTGCAGCTGTTCGGAGGATATGGATATATCCGTGACTTCCCGATCGAGCGTATGATGCGTGATGCGAAGATCACTGAGATCTATGAAGGAACATCTGAAGTTCAGAAGATCGTTGTTTCTCGTGCTATGGGAGTGAAATAGTCGCAGCTATGAGTGATTTCCAGAAAATGTATGCTGAAAAACGGATAACGCCGCAGGAGGCAGCGGAACAGCTGGAAAGCGGTATGCAGATTGCAGCTGATATTGCAGTTGCACAGCCGTACAGGTTCTATGAAGCCGTAGCGGATCGTGTCCGCAAAGGCGAATTGAAAAACATGACTCAGCATTCTCTGCTGGATACCAAGACAGCTTCTTTTATGACTGATCCTGAAGTTGCAGAGAATTACAGAGGAGTCGACTGGTTTGGAGGCGTATTCGGCCGCAAGGCAGTAAACGCAGGAATGATGGACATCATGCCGGGATATTATCGTGATATTCCTGAAATCATGGGGGACATCGTTCAGCCGGATGTTTATGTCGGAGTTGTATCCCCGATGGATAAGCACGGATATTTCAG
Organism: uncultured bacterium; assembly: GCA_905214225.1. Classification (GTDB taxonomy): domain Bacteria; phylum Bacillota; class Clostridia; order Peptostreptococcales; family Anaerovoracaceae; genus Aminicella. The sequence continues at coordinate 3,794 of CAJMLL010000044.1, forward strand.
TACCGGATGTGATCATTCCATTACAGATGGAATCCTGAAGTCTGCAAAGAAAGTTTTCCTGCAGGTAAATCCGAAAATGCCGAGAAGCCTGTCTTCTACACAGCTGCATATTTCTCAGGTTGACGGACTGTGGGAAGACGATGAAGATCTTCCGGTTGTCCAGCCTGGAAAAGTTGATGAGATCAGCAGAAAGATCGCGGAGTTCATCGCTCCTGAGATTCCGGACGGAGCCACACTTCAGCTCGGAATCGGATCCATTCCTGATGCGGTAGCAGAGGGACTGAAGAATCATCATCATCTGGGAATTCATACCGAGATGTTCACCAACAGCATGGTTGATCTGATTAAATGCGGGGCGGTAGACAATTCGATGAAACCGATTCACAGAGGTCATACCGTTGCGACATTCGCGTTCGGATCCCGGGAAATGTATGATTATATTGATGATAATCCTGCATTTGAAATGCTTCCGGTTAATTACGTGAATGACCCAAGAGTCATTGCACAGCATCCGAACTTTATTTCGATCAATGCAGCTGTACAGGTTGACTTTTTCGGGCAGGTCTGTGCAGAGTCACTCGGTACCAAGCATATCTCCGGAACGGGAGGACAGGCTGACTTTGTCCGCGGTGCTGTAAAGTCTGAAGGAGGAAGAAGCTATATCGCATTTCCATCCACGGCTGCACACGGTAAAATCAGCAGAATCGTCCCGACGCTCACTCCTGGAGCGCAGGTATCGACCAGTAAGAACGATGTAGACTGCATCGTTACCGAGTACGGAATCGCAAGACTCAGAGGAAAGACTCTCGGTGAGAGAACCAAGGCTCTGATTGCGATCGCTGATCCGAAATTCCGCGACGAATTAACATTCCAAGCGAAGAAAGAAAACATTATCATATAAGAATTGATAAGGATGGTTTTAAATATGAAAATTCTTGTTTGTGTCAAGCAGGTTCCTGATACATCTGGTGTAGTAGCAGTGAACCCGGATGGAACCCTGGACCGTGCGTCCATGGAAACAATCATTAATCCTGATGACCTGAACGCAGTTGAGGCTGCCCTTCAGTTAAAAGACGAGACCGGATGCAAGGTTGTAGTCGTAACGATGGGACCACCGCCGGCAGAAGGAATGCTGAGAGAGCTGGAAGCTATGGGTGCTGATGAAGCATATCTGCTTTCCGACCGTGCATTCGGAGGATCCGATACATATGCAACATCTCAGATCATCGCAGCTGCACTGCATAAGATCGGTATCGAGGATGACGATGTAGTTATGTGCGGACGTCAGGCTATCGATGGTGATACCGCTCAGGTTGGACCACAGATCGCTGAAAAGCTGAACCTGCCTCAGGTTACTTACGTTGGTGACATTCACAAAAAGGGCAACAAGATCACATGCAAGCGTATGCTGGAAGATGGCTATATGACGATCGAAGTCGAGACACCTTGCCTGCTCACCTGCATCAAGGAACTGAACGAGCCTAGATACATGTCCGTTGGCAGAATCATGGATTCCTATTCCATGCCGCTGACTGTGCTCGATAACGAAGCACTGAAAGATGAACCTCTGATCGATCCTACTACGATTGGTCTGAAGGGATCTCCTACAAACATCCTGACATCATTCACTCCGCCGCAGAAGGGCGCTGGAACAATGCTGGAAGGAAACGGTGCAGAAACTTGCCAGAAACTTGCTGGTATCCTGGCAGAGAAGCACATCATCTGATGAAAGGAGATTATAAGAGCTATGCCTACTTACAGTAATACAAATACAGCTGCTTATAAGAACGTTTGGGTCTTCTGCGAGCAGCGTGAAGGCAAATTAATGCCGACTGATTTTGAGCTTATTTCCGAAGGACGTAAGCTGGCAGATGAGCTGGGAGTAAAACTCTGCGGACTTCTGCTTGGACATAATGTTGATGGAATCGCTAAGGAACTCGGCGGCTATGGTGCTGATGAAGTTCTGGTAGCTGATGATCCGCTTTTGGAAGTTTATACAACAGACGGATATACCAAGGTTATCTGCGACACAGTAGAAGATCTGAAGCCGGAAGTACTGCTCTTCGGAGCTACAAACATCGGCCGTGACCTGGGTCCTCGCTGCGCAGCTCGTCTCCACACTGGACTGTGTGCTGACTGTACACACCTGGATGTAGATATGCCGCTGTACCTGGACTTCCTGAAAGCGAACTCCACTCTGCCGGAGAACAGACTTGATCTGATTGCCAAGCATACCGTAAAGGTTCTTGGCGAAGACCATGATACAACAAGAGACCTGAAGATGACTCGTCCGGCATTCGGTGGACATCTGATGGCATCCATTATCTGCCCGCGTTTCCGTCCTGCAATGGCAACGGTTCGTCCTGGTGTACTTGCCAAGGCTCCGTTTGATCAGGCAAAGGCTGATGCAGTCAAGGTTACACCAGTTAAGTTTGAGCTTTCCGCTTCTGACATCCATGAAGATGTAAAGGAAGTTGTAAAGGCTGCAAAGAAGCTGGTTGACCTGGTTGGTGCTGACTACATCGTATCCGTTGGAAGAGGTATCAGTAAAGACGTTGATACAGGAATCAAGCTTGCTCAGGAACTGGCTGACGTACTCGGCGGAGTTGTCGGCGGATCCCGTGTAGCAATTGACTCCGGATGGCTTTCCGCAGATCATCAGGTAGGACAGACAGGTAAGACTGTACATCCAAAGATCTATGTAGCACTGGGAATTTCCGGATCCATTCAGCATAAGGCAGGAATGTCTGATTCTGAGTGCATCATCGCAGTAAACAAGAACCCGGATGCACCGATCTTTGAGGTTGCTGACTATGGAATCACCGGAGACCTGTTCAAGGTTACTCCGCTGCTGACAGAAGCAATCAAGGCAGAGAAGGCTAAGAAGTAATTGAAGATCTTCGTAAGAAATTTTCGAAGATATGGCGTGAAAACGCAAAATAATAAGTTTATCCGCAATCGGAAAGATTGCCCGTTTATTTAGAAATTAACCGCGTTGGGGGCCGGACGTGGCCCCCGAAGGAGGTAACTATGGAAACTAAGGATGTTGTAATCGTAAGCGCTTGCCGTACAGGTATTGGTAAATTCCTCGGAGAATTCAAGAACACATCTGCAAGAACACTTGCTATGACAGCTGGAAGCGAAGCAATCAAGCGTGCCGGCATTAAGCCAGAAGATGTTGATGAGATCGTTATGGGTGAGTGCTTCACAGCAATGCAGGGATCCCTGCCAGCTCGTCAGGTTGGTATGAGAATCGGCATGAGAGAAGACAGTGATGCATGCACAGTTAACCAGAACTGCGCATCCGCTATGAGAGCACTGGAAATCGCATGCAACGATATTCAGCTTGGAAAGACAGAGATCGGCCTGGCACTTGGTGTTGAGAACATGTCCATGGCACCGTTCGTACTGCCAAAGGCTCGTATGGGATACAGAATGGGTTCCATTCCTAATGAAGGTGGAGCAGAGCTGTATGATTCTATGCTGCATGATGGACTGTATGACTCCCTGAGCAACGGCCACATGGGTGTTACTGCAGATAACGTAGCAAAGAAGTATGGAATCACTCGTGAAGAGTGCGATAAGCTGGCTGTACAGAGCCATACAAGAGCTGCCAAGGCTACAGAAGAAGGAAAGTTCAAGGACGAGATCGTTCCTGTTATCCAGAAGAAGAGAAAACATGGTAAGGAGATCGAGCTCGTTCTCGATAAGGATGAGCACTTCATCCCAGACTGCAACTATGAAACAATCAGCAAGTTTAAGCCTGTATTCACAAAAGACGGTGTAACAACTGCTCCGAACGCATCCGGTATCAACGACGGTGCTGCTGCTCTGATCGTTATGTCCGCTGATAAGGCTAAAGAGCTGGGAATCAAGCCGATGGCTAAGATGCTGAACATCTGCTACGCTGGTGTTGCTCCTGAATACATGGGAATCGGACCTGCTTATGCAATTCCAAGATGCCTGAAGGGTGCTGGAGTTGACTTCAAGGATGTTGATTACTTCGAGATTAACGAGGCATTCGCTGCTCAGTTCCTCGGCGCTAAGAAGATCCTGAAGGATGAGTTCGGCATGGACGTTCCTGCTGATCGCTGCAACCTGAATGGTTCCGGAATCGCTCTGGGACATCCGGTAGGCTGCTCCGGAATCAGAATCATCGTTACAATGCTGTATGAGATGAAGCGTCATCCAGATTGGAAGATCGGCTGCGCATCCCTGTGCGTAGGCGGTGGTCCGGCTATGGCATCACTGTGGGAGCTGTGTGACTAATCCAGTCAGAAACAATCCTCAGAACTTATATAGTGCGGTGTGAAACCACCGTGATAGCTGACAAGCGCTCCGGTATTTATACCGGAGCGCTTGTTGTTTTTGTCTGTTCTCTGTTATGATGTTGGAAGAGAAAAGATGAGGAGGACAGAATGAATAAGGAACTGAAAATTGAGGATTTTAAAGCGATTCCACGATGGAGTGACAGGAAAATACATTCTCCTTTGCTCAGACAGCTGCAGCTGGAAAACGGGAGAAGGCTGCCGCTGCTGTACTTTCCGGAGCTGGAAGCGGGAGATATGGTCAGAACCGGATTTACAACCCGGATCGGTGGATTCAGCAGAGGCTGCTGTGCATCCATGAACATCAGTTATGACCAGTGTGACGATCCCTGGGATGTTGACCGCAATGTGAAACTGGCTGCAGAGGCGATGGGATCTAAACCTTCGAAGATGGTCTATACGGAGCAGCAGCATACGACCAATGTTCAGGTTGTGACGGAGAAAGATGCCGGAAGGGGAACCGTGCGTCCACGCGTCTGGGAAAGCGTAGACGGCCTCATTACCAACGTACCGGGACTGGTACTCACCGCGTTCGGTTCAGACTGCACAACCCTGTATTTTGTCGATCCTGTGCATAAGGCCATTGGCCTGAGTCATGCGGGCTGGAGGGGGACTGTTGCCGGAATGGCGCAGAAGACGCTTCAGCTTATGGAAGAAGAGTATGGAACTGATCCGAAAGATGTGCTCGCGGCTGTCGGTCCGTCGATCTGCAGAAGCTGCTATGAAATCGGCCAGGACGTTGCGGATGAGGTACGCCGCCAGCTGCCGGATTTTGCTGATGAGGTTCTGGATGTGTATCCGGAAGATAAATTCCGCCTTGACCTGCATATGCTGAACAAGCTCATTATGGAGCATGCAGGAGTTCCTGCCGATCATATCTATGTGACTGACATCTGCACCAGATGCAATCCAGAGCTTTTGTTTTCTCACCGCATAATGGGCAGCCAGAGGGGGAATAACGCAGCAATGCTGATGCTGCGGACGGACTAACGCTGACTTCTCCGCCCGGACAAAAACTTCCGGGCAGGGAGCAGAAGCGAAAACGTGTTCTCCCCGGGAGATCAGCAGCTCCAATCCGGATTTTTTTGCAGTGTGGAGCAGTGTACTTGTTTGCGAAATGCGCAACGAACACGTGATTTATTATCAAACAACGCAAGGAAGAAATGTAATATAATATAGGTGTCGGAAGAAGACAAGTGTTGAACATATCGAATTTGCAATTGTATCGTTGTAATACATTTTAATTTCCCGATGTGAACTCCGGCATCTGTCAGGAAAATGCCGGGATTCACAGAGAGAATGACAAGCGGGGGAGGACTCCAAAATGCTGAATTTTATTCGGGCATATCGTGAAAGAAAACATGCAGAGAAGCATGCTGCAGTAAAACTGAATGAGGAAAGTACCTTTACAGTGGACATGAATTCCTGTTCAGCGATTCCGGAAATTCACTGCCGGAGCAACAGAAGAATGCCTGCACTGAGAACAGGTCAGGGTGTAGATGTGACTTCCCCGGTCTGCAGACAGTGTCATGTCGTTTACGATGATGTTGCTATTCCGGAAGTGCATCCGGTACATTAGTTCCCATGGGTTGAGCAGTCAGCCCGCTGAAAAAGAAATACCACGATCCTGAGAATTCTCATGAGAATATTTCAGGTTCTTTTGAAACCCCAAAAGGCCGCTGCCAAAGCTGTGCAAACAGTTTTGGCAGCGGCCCCCCCTTTTTTTGTTTTCAGTAATCAATAATGCTGTTCGTGCATATCAGCACAGCGATTAAATAATATTGATAAAGGCTGTGATAATCAGGCTGTTGATAAAGTCAGCAAAGAGGCTTCCGACGATTGGAATGATCAGGAAGGCCTTGACGGACATGACGTACTTATCGCAGAGTGCCTGCATATTGGCCATTGCGTTCGGTGTTGCTCCCATGCCGAAACCGCAGAGTCCGGATACGATGACTGCCGCATCGTAGTCTTTTCCGAGTACACGGAAGGTGACGATGTCTGCGTAGAAGATCATAAACAGAGTCTGGGCCAGCAGCAGGACGACCAGAGGAAGAGCCAGAGCAGCGAGCTGCCAGATCTGCAGGGTAATCATCGCAATTCCCAGGAAGAGGGAAAGCGCAATACCACCGAGATCATTGATTTCACCCATACAGACTTTGATTTTTCCCGTGTATTCGCCGATGTTCCGGATCAGTGCTGCAGCGATCATCGCGCCGATATAGACAGGGAAGGTCAGTCCCGTTTTTGACAGCACATAGGAGAAGATCGTGCCGATTCCGATTGCAATGATGAGCTGGAATACTGCAGTCGGATACATGCTGACCTCACGTTCATGCTTCTGCTCGTCTTCTACGAGAACACTGTCATCTTCCTCATGAACGGTTTTCAGGAGATCGTGTTTTTTGATCAGATGGTTGCCGATCGGGCCTCCGATCAGACTTCCCATGATCAGTCCATATGTCGCGGCAGCTGTAGCAATGGTGGTTGCACCTTTGACACCGAAATCTTCCAGAACCGGGCCGAAGGCGCCGGCCGTGCCGTGACCGCCGACCATTGGGATGGAACCGGTACACATGCCGATGAGGGCGCTGACATGGAGCGGTTTGGAAAGCCCGACGGCAATCAGATTCTGGCTCGTAATGAGAATGATGACCAGAACCAGAAAAACAGCCAGATCTTTTCCGCCGCTTTTCAGGACCTTCATGTTGGCCTGGAAACCGACGGAGGTAAAGAAGAATACCATACAGACTTCACGCAGCGTGTCATCGAATGTGACATCGACGATGCCGCAGCTGTGGAGAAAGCAGGTGACAATGGCAAAGACCAGGCCCCCGACTACCGGAGCCGGGATGCAGAAACGCGTCAGGAAAGTGATTTTCTTCCGCAGCCAGGCACCGAGAAGCAGGGCGGCCACCGCCAGAGCCAGGGTTTGATACATATCGAATTTTATTGTGTGCATGAGGCCTCCAGATTATTTTGTTTTAACGGTAATTCCCTTACTCTTATAGTAGTCGGCAGCACCTTTATGGAAAGGAATTGTGATGCTCTCGACTGCCTTTTTCGGAGTGTAATCGAGATTGGCGCTTACTTTTCCCTGCATATGAGTTTTATATTTGAATAATAACTCCGTAATCTCTTTTACCGTTGCCTCTGGAAGATTCTTCTTGACCAGGAAGACGCAGCGGACACCGACCGTCTGTATGGCGGCAGTCTGTCCATCGTAAGTATTGGCCGGCACCCTGCTTTCGACCAGATATGGATTTGCCTTGAGAATACGCTTCTGATGCTTTGCGTCAATGGACAGCAGGCGGATCGGCGTAGTCTTATTTAAATCAGCAATAGCATCTGTTTTTGCGCCGGCTGTAATAAATACCGCATCAACTTTCTTATCCTTCAGTGCCTGCATGGCCTTGCTGTACTTCCAGTGCTTTACATGGACCGTTTTTGAAGAAAGGCCGTAGGCGGAAAGAATTTCCTTCGCGTTCTGGTTTGAACCGGATTCCTTTTCCTCTGTATTGATGGTCTTTCCTTCAAGATCATCAATTGTCCGGATCTTAGAATCCTTTCTGACTACGATCTGGCACTGCTCCGTGTACAGCCCCGCAATGGCGCGGAAATTCTGCATCGACTTATCACCCTTGTATTTTCCTTTGCCGTAATACGCCGCTGTGGCCATATCGTTCTGCGCCAGGGCAAGCTGGATGTAGTCTTTATTCAGCAGACGGAGATTCGCCGCTGATCCGGCTGTGATTTTCGTCTTGACCTGCAGTGCGGAATCATTGTGATTCAGGATATTGCCGAAATGAGCGCCGAATTCCTGATAGACACCGCCTGTATGTGCAGTACCGAATTTCAGCCCGTGAGACACGTAACGGCAGCCAGTCATCGATACAACCATTGCAGCCGCACATACCCCGGTCAGAATCATTTTTATTTTCTTGTTCATATTCTCTATCCTCCTCAGCCTGAGTTGAATAAAAAGAAAGGGCCGCAAGCAGCCCCCGTGCAGTTTTGGTATATAGACGTATATAATCTATCACAATTCTTGATTATTGACAAAGGAATACGGGCAGATTTTTGAAAAACATAAGGAATTCTGTTAAAATAGTAAAGGTCTGAGCGGTGACTCAGTGGACCATGATAAAAGGCTGTCGTATTTTCAGAAATGTCCGCAGATCTGCGGGAACTTCAGGAGGTTGAAACAGATTGAATACGAACGATTTCGGAAAACACAATAAGGAAAACAATAAGGAAGAGCAGCCGAAAGTGCTTACCTTTCTGCAGAAAGCCGGCGAGCTGCTGGAAATCGTCGCTGCGGCCTTCATGTGCATAGCGGTGATATTTGCATTTATTAAGATGGTCCCTGTTCTTCAGCAGTTCTGGAAGGGGAATTCACTCAGCTCAGATTTCAATCATTTCATAGAAAATATGTTTACGGTTGTCATCGGAATTGAGTTTTTGAAAATGCTCTGCCGCCCGGACGCGGATAATGTCCTGGAGACATTGATTTTCCTGGTTGCCCGCCATATGATCGTTACCGATACAACGCCGGTACAGGATCTCGTTTCCACGATCAGCATTCTGCTGCTTCTTATCATGAAGAAAATCATTCAGGATCCGGGATGTTTGAGGAAGATGTTTTCTGATAAATCGGAAGCCTGCGGAAAGGGACGTGAAGAGAAGGATGACCTGCCGCTGTCGGATGCCGACAAAGCCTGAATGGGCAAGCGGACAGACGAAAGCGGAAGACCGGAAACGGAAATACAGAAACAAAATACAGAAAAGGGAACTACTGAAAAGAGGAATACGATATGGAAGATTATTTAGTGCGCGCTGCAGCAGCAGACCTGCATATTCGTGCCTTTGCGGTACGGTCAACCAATCTGGTGCAGAAAGCGCGTGAGATTCATCAGACTTCACCGGTCTGCACAGCGGCGCTGGGACGCCTTCTGACGGCAGGCGCAATGATGGGAAGTATGATGAAAGGGGATAAAGACATTGAGACCCTGCAGATTCGTTCAGACGGTCCGATAAAAGGGCTGACCGTTACATCGGACAATCATGGAAATGTGAAGGGCTTCATCAATAATCCGCAGATTGAGATTCCGCTGAAAGATGAAAAAGCCGGAAAGCTTGATGTCGGAACGGCGGTCGGAAGCGGAGTCCTCAGCGTTATCATGGATCTGGGACTGAAAGAGCCTTATACAGGACAGTGTGCATTGCAGACGGGAGAAATCGGCGATGACCTGGCTTACTATTTTACCGTTTCTCAGCAGACCCCGTCCGCAGTCGGCCTGGGCGTCATGATCGACACAGACAGCAGTGTGAAGGAAGCCGGAGGCTTTATTATCCAGCTGATGCCGGACTGCCCGGAAGAAAGTATTTCAAAACTGGAGAAACGTCTGGCGGAAATCCACTCCGTCACAAAACTGATGGAGCAGGGGATGACGCCGGAAGAAATGCTTGAGGCCCTGCTTTCAGACCAGAATCTTGAGTTCAACGGAAGCATGCCGGTACAGTATCACTGTAACTGCAGCAGAGACCGGGTTCTCCGCTCCCTTGCGGCCATTTCCACGAAAGATATCCAGGAACTGATCGAAGAGAACAAGCCAGTTGAGATGGAATGCTATTTCTGCCACTCTAAATACAGCTTCAGTCCGGAAGAACTGAAAAAGATTCTGGAGCAGCGCAGAATACAGAAAGCAGAAGATAAAGAAAAGAAGGAAGCGGAATAGCATCCGTCAGAACGTGCAGAAGCGGCTGTCTGACGGAACGGCAGGTCTGTTTCCGTCAGAGATCTTTCCTTGCGCGTTTGAATTTTGTCCGTATGCCTGAAGAGGTATTAAAATATTAAAATGATCAGAGAGGAGTATGAAAAATGACTTACGATGAGCTGCTCGCGAGTGCGAGAGAAAGTATTGGAGATAAGTGCAAGGCATGTCCGGTATGTGACGGAAAGGCCTGCAGGAATAAGGTTCCGGGGCCTGGAGCCAAGGGACTGGGACTGACGGCGATCGGAAACTTTGACGCATGGAGAAATATCAAGGTAAATATGGACACACTCTGCCCGAATGCGGATATCGACACAAGTCTGGAACTGTTTGGAAAGAAGTTCAAGTTCCCGATTTTCGCCGGTCCGGTTGGTGCGGTCAACCTGCATTATGGCACAAAATATAATGATGTTTCCTATAACGATGTTCTGGTTTCAGCCTGTGCAGAAGAAGGAATCGCCGCATTCACCGGCGACGGTACGGATGCAAACGTTATGAAGGCCGCAACCAGGGCGATCAAGGCTCAGAATGGTCTGGGCGTTCCGACGGTTAAGCCGTGGAACATGCCGGTTGTAAAGGAAAAAATGGCCCTCGTCAAGGAGAGTGGAGCATTTGCCTGCGCCATGGACATTGACGCTGCCGGACTTCCTTTCCTTAAGGGTCTGGAGCCGCCTGCAGGAAGAAAGAGCGTGGAAGAGCTTCATGAGATCGTAGAAGAAGCCGGCGTTCCGTTCATCGTAAAGGGTGTCATGACGCCGAATGCAGCCATGAAGGCTCTGGCTGCCGGCGCATCCGGAATCGTTGTTTCCAATCACGGCGGACGCGTTCAGGATGATACGGTTCCGACTGCCGAGGTTCTGGAAGAAATCGCAGATGCGGTCAGCGGACAGATGAAGATCTTCGTTGACGGCGGAATCCGCACCGGTGCAGATGTATTCAAGGCTCTGGCTATGGGCGCAGACGCCGTTCTGATTGCAAGACCGTATGTTACAGCAGTATACGGCGGCGGCGCGGAAGGCGTGAAGTTCTACACTGAGAAGATCGGAAATGAACTGGCTGATACCATGATGATGTGCGGTGCCAATACACTGGATGACATTACAAGAGATATGATCTACTATCTCTAGTCAGAAACGGATGAAGCAGATAGATTACCGGTACTTCCGGTCAATGAAAAAGAATAACAGAAGCTGGAAACTTCCCCTGTGAGACTGCGGGCGCGGCTCACAGGGGAAGTTTTCTCCGTATTGCCGGCAGCCGAAGATCTGGCCGGGACAGTGAGAATCGCGGCCACAGAAAAAGACGCCTGCGCTGCATTTGGGAGTATGCAGAACAGACGCCTTGTTGTTTTTATCATTTTCCCGCAAGGGGGATATGCGGGTTATGATCTTGAAAAGTTAATTATTTGCCCAGAATCAGTCTGGTGACATCATCACCGACTGCTGCCGGATTGTCGATGGTCAGTCCGCTCAGCAGAACGGCCTGATTGTACAGCAGGCGGGTGTAAACCGCGGTCATGTCCTTATCGCCGGCAGCGAAGGTATCCGCCAGTTTCTTCATGACGTCGTGGTCTGGGTTCAGTTCCAGAACACGCTCTGCCTTGACGCCCTGATTCATCGGCATCTTATTCAGCGTCTTCTCCATCTCAAAGGAGATGCCGCCCTTGCTGGACAGGGATACCGGCGCGTCGCCGAGGCGTCCGGACAGCTTGATTTCCGTAACCTGATCGCCCAGGGTATCCTTCATGAACTTCAGCAGATCCTCATGTTCCTTATTGAGCTCCTCCAGCTTCTTCTTCTCATCCTCAGACTCGTTCTCACTGAAATCTTCCTCGGAAATGGAGCGGAATGCCTTATCCTTATAGCTTCCCATCATGCGGACAACGAATTCATCGATTTCTTCGGTCAGATACAGGACTTCAAGGCCCTTGGCCTTTGCAGCCTTGACCTGCGGCAGCATGTCAATCTTATCAATGGTTTCGCCCGGTGCGTAGTAGATGTACTTCTGATCTTCACCCATCTTTGCGATGTATTCATCCAGGGTGACCAGTTTCTTCTCCGTGCTGGAATAGAACAGGACCAGATCGGACAGAACATCCTTATGCATGCCGTAGTCCATGTAAATGCCGTATTTCAGCTGACGGCCGAACTCGTGGAAGAACTTTTCATATCCTTCACGGTCTTCCTTCAGGAAGTTCAGCAGTTCATTCTTGATCTTCTTTTCCAGTGTTTTGGCGATATTCTTGACCTGACGGTTCTGCTGCAGCGTCTCACGGGAGATGTTCAGAGACAGATCCTCAGAGTCGACCAGTCCTTCGACAAAGTTAAAGTAGTCAGGGAGCAGATCTTTACACTTCTCCATGATCATGACGCCGGAAGAGTAGAGCTGCAGGCCCTTCTCAAAGTCGGTTGTATAGTAGTTAAACGGCGTATGGGAAGGAATGAACAGCAGAGCGGTGTAACTGGACACACCCTCAACCTGCGTTCTGATTACGCGGGCCGGATTCTGATAATCGCCGAACTTGGTCTTATAGTAGTCGTTGTATTCTTCAGGCTTTACCTTGCTCTTCGGGCGCTTCCAGATCGGTTCCATGGAGTTGAGGGTTTCCAGTTCCTGATAGGTCTCCATTTCAGGCGGCTTTTTCTCCTTGTTTTCGTCTTCCTTTGCGTCTGTATTTTCTGCTTCCGCGCTTTCATCCTTCTTCGGACGGGTCTTGCTGACCATCATCTGAATCGGATAGTGGATGTAATCGGAGTACTTTTTGACCAGACGGCTGAGTTCGTACTGATCCAGGAATCTGGAGTAATTCTCACCGTTCTCTGTATCTTTCTCATCCTCTTTCAGGTGCAGAACGATGTCTGTTCCGACTTCATCCTTCTCAGCAGGCTCGATGGTATATCCGTCTGTGCCGGAAGATTCCCAGATGTTTGCCTGGTCAGAACCGTAAGCGCGGCTCGTAACCGTTACATGATCAGCAACCATGAATGCGGAATAGAAACCGACACCGAACTGACCGATGATATCCGTATCATTGGAAGCGCTGTCCTCGCTGTTCTCTCCATTCTTCTTCTGCATTTCCTGCTTGAATGCAAGACTTCCGCTCTGCGCAATTGTGCCCAGATTGGATTCCATCTCCTCAGCGGTCATTCCGATACCGTTATCACTGATGGTCAGCGTCCGGGCATCCTTATCCGCGGTCAGATGAATCTTGAAATCCGATCTCTGAATACCCGTGTCACCGGACTGCAGGCTCTTGTAATAGAGCTTATCCAGAGCATCGCTGGCGTTACTGATCAGCTCTCTTAAGAAAATTTCCTTATGTGTGTAAATGGAATTGATCATCATATCCAGCAGTTTCTTAGATTCTGCCTTGAATTCCTTTTTTGCCATTCCTATTCCTCCTCATGCCCGGAGCAGGGGGATTCCTGCCCGGGATCTATACATTTATCTGGTATGGCTGCAGGGCCACATCATGTTCATGTGTTAGCACTCGATATGAATGAGTGCTATTAACATATATTAATATACCACGAACAGAGGGATTGTCAACCGTTTCAGGGGACAAAAAACAAAGCGCCCCGCCCGGGTAAATTCCCGGCGCGGGGCGGTCAGCAAGGAGACGCCTTGCTTTGTTTTCTTTTGTCTTACTGACTATGCGTGAACGATGACCGGCATTCCTGCATGAACGTAAGAATACAGCTGTGCTGCTGCACCTGACGGCATGTTGACACATCCGTGACTTCCATTCGTCTGATAGATGCCTCCGCCGAAAGAGGATCTCCATGTCGCGTCATGCAGTCCGATTCCGCCGTTGAACGGCATCCAGTAGCTTACATGAGAACTGTAGTCTGATCCGTCGGCGTTCTGGCCCTTCAGATTGACGTTCGTAGCCTTATAGTTCAGGACGAATACACCATAAGGGGTTGCGTGGTTCTCAGCAACATTTCCCGTTACGACAGGTGTCGAGAGGACTTTCTTTCCCTTAATGACACAGTAAACTGTCTGTGTAGAGATATTTACCTCTACATAGGAATTACCGATGTCACTGCCGCTGTTCTTAATCTTGGAAGAAACGCTCTTCGAATAAACCGCGTCATGTGTAACATTCTTATCATTCTTCAGGTCAGAAGCAACAAGCTTTTCCATCTTGGACTTACTGATGTTATAGCCGTAATTTCCTCCGGCAACAGTATAAGTGCCGCCGCCTGCAGACTTCAGCTTTCTGGTTGAGCCAACTGTGCTCAGCTTGGAAGAAAGCGTCTTATCAACAAAACTCTTTACTGCGGAAGTCCTGACGGTCTTATTGTCTCCGCTGAACTTCAGCATACTCTCGAGTTCCTTTGGAGTAAGCGTGTAGCTGTTGTTCAGACCCTTATAGGTAATCTTTACGCCCAGATGTTTCTTGCAGAAGGCCTGGCGGTTAAGGACATGCTTGCTCTTGCTGGTGTACTTCGGCTTAGAGTAATAATCCTTCTTCTTATATGTAAAGGTGGATTTTCCATCTGCAACTGCCTTTGCAATCGCATTCTTCAGTTTTGTTTTATCCAGATTGTCACCGTAAACTTCCTTGACGATTTTGAACTTGCGGTTCTTCATGCTGACATAGGCATTCTTCGTCTTGGTTGTGTACTGATCGTTCTTGACAATGCTCATGTTATTGAACGTCTGCTCAAAACTGCTGTTGCTCATGTCCGGCTTCATAGCGATCTTTACATGGCGCTTGTTCTTATCAAATGCACGTGAAATTCCCTTGGAGAATCCCGGATGCAGGGCATTTTCGACTTCCTTGGAAATATTATATGTGTATTCCGAGTGATTGAAAACGGCAACCTGCTGGCCCTGATACATGACCTTCAGAGATTTACCCTGCCACTTGCTGACCACTTTCTTTTCTGCCTGCTTGGCAGTAAGATTATCAACACTGATTCCGTTGATGGTGCTTCCGGCAGGGAAGACCGACGGACTTACTGCATGATGAACCCAGATGCCCAGAATAATCAGAACGGCGATGACAATTACAGCGATGATCGTCATCCGTTTTGAGTTATAACGGACATTTGGCTTCTTGCTGCGTTCTGCTTTGACTGATGGTTGATTTCCTTGTTCACTCATTTTCCTTTACCTTTCTTTGCTCAGTGCATAACAGTATATACCATCGAAACGGCTATTTCAATCATTTACATCTATCTTTAGATTTCTTTACTTTTACAGCGTTTTAATAATTTATTCATTCATACAATTCACACGTGCGCAATTGAAATTATGAATCTCAGCAGGAATTTCCAGACATTCAAAAGCCATGTCTGGGCATTGTAAAAGAGCAGGTTCGGATCACTATTTTCAGTATAGCTTTACAGGAGAAGATCCTGTGAATAAACGGTCGGCAGGGGGGTGCTGCCAGGGGGGTGTTGCCCTAAGTTCGGAAGAAAACGGCCGGAATCTATAAAATTGAAAATTGCGGCCGTTTTCTGTTACTCTGTTCCCTTCAGTGTCTGGAAGTTCGATGTTTAAACTCAGGTAAGTTATAGAACCATGGATATTTAAGTGAAAAAATAACTGTTTTCTTGATGTCCTCTGGTGATTAATTTGCCAGAAAAATTGGCAGATCGTAACTTAAGGTGGGTAAATCAGCTTATGGAAAAGATTTACTCCGTCTGAAATACCAGATCAATCTCCAGGAGTTTTCCGCTCGGCCCGGACTTCACCGGCACGAATCCGGCATAGTGAAATCCCGTCTCTGCCTGGGTACGGATGATGTCCTGATATCCGGCAAGTTCGGCATTTTTTGCAGGGTTGTTTTTCATTTCTACTCTGATAAATTCTGATTTCATTTTGATTCCTCCATATCCAGATAATCATTGATTCCGTCGCATTTCACAATGGCGATGCCCTTATCCCGGTCTCCCAGGAGAAGGATTCTGTCGCCGGGGAATATTCCCATGATCGTTCTCGCCTTGTCTGTTAAAGGAACAGATCCATCGTCATTAATTATTTCTATTCCGAACATATACTGGCCCTGGTCATTCGGCTTGTCCACAAGATACTGGATTGGTTCTTTTACGAGAGCATCGAGAGATACCTTGAATAAAGCAGATAGTTTTACACAGTTTTCGATATCCGGGTATGTTTCACCGGCTTCCCATTTCGCGATGGTCTGTCGGGATACACCGATAATTTCTGCCAGTTCTTCCAAGGTGTATCTGCTGCTGCGGCGGAGCATGCGAAGGTTGGAACTAATCATTATGGCCATATCCGATCATCCTCCTCTTGTTTATCAATATATCAGAGGAAAATAGCAGTCACAAGCAAGGGAAGATGACATAATTGGTTAATATGAGTTGCATCAGACCAGATCCGGCAGATAACGATTGCACCGTCATCGAAATAATGGTATACTGGATTAGTCGCATAGAGATGCGTGCCTATAGCTCAGCTGGATAGAGTAGCACACTCCGAATGTGAAGGTCGCCGGTTCAAATCCGGCTAGGCACATTAGAATAACAGTGTCAGAAACGTTGGAAAATCAACGTGTTCCGGCACTGTTTTTTATTGTCTGCCCGTTAGACGACAACAAGGTTCCCGGGCACCCACCCGACGCTTTGATATGCTCCCCTTATGAGAGACAGTGAAAAAACAAAACACGGTTGTACTCATG
>CAJMLL010000045.1 GCA_905214225.1 uncultured bacterium
GCCGGCAGGTCCGGGGATTTTTCTGCTGTCCGTCGGTCAGATGATAACAAGTGTCCCGGACAGCCGGCTGTCACAACCGTTGTGCCTTAGGCGGCTGGGATCAAGGCTGTCCGTGTATATAGTTATACACGTGCCATCATCCTGTCTTGCTGACCTGTCTTGTCATTCTGTCTTGTCATTCTGTCTCAGGCGGCGAGACACAGTGAGCATAGTTCAGGCGGAAGCTGGGATCAGATTTCTCAGGACCCAGCAAATGAGTCAGCATCACAGATCATTTTCTTCATTTGTTTTGACCGGGAAGATGTGGTGAAAATATCCAAAAACCGACAAATCCCCCAAAGGGGGATCTGCCGGTTGCGATATTTATTATTAAGAAAGAACGTTCAAGCAATGATCACTCACCACTTGACAACATCATTATACACTGAAACAGACAGGTGGAATGTGTTGGATTTGTGAAGATTTGATTCTTGCAAATGTTTTTTGACGAAATAGATAATCTATAATACATATTAGAATTGTAGGAACAGGCCGGCGGCCAGACCGGACCGGGAAAGCAGATAAATACAGCTGCGGAGCCCGTTTGAGTGTGATGTGTCCATAGATTTCTGCTGTATCTGTGGAATTTCTGTGAAATACAAGGAAGAGGTTTGAATTAGGGCTGTATTGATGATAGAATATGCAAAGATGTGTGCACGCAGAGGGTGCTGATCCATCCAGTGCGCATGGAATGATCATTTGTAAATTTAAGGAGTAATAGTATCATGACCAAAAAGAAAAAAATTGTAATTATCGTTCTGGTCATTATCGCTGCACTGGCAGTGATCTTCGGATGCCTGATCAAGAGCGGTTATTTTTCTGCGTCAAATTATCAGCATCTGAATTATGACAAGTATGTTAAGGTCGGAAAGTATAAGGGTCTGACTTATACCAAGACGAAGGCGACCGTAACGCAGAAGGAGATCAACGCACAGATCAAGTCCAATGTCCAGGCAAAGGCAACGACCAAGACCGTAAAGAAGGGCACGGTCAAGAAGGGCGACACCGTCAGCATCGACTATGTTGGAAAGATCAACGGAAAGACCTTCAGCGGCGGATCCGCAAGCGACTATACACTGAAGATCGGTTCCGGCACAATGATCGACGGATTTGAGAGCGGACTGATCGGTGAGAAGGTCGGAAGCAAGGTTAAACTTCACCTGACATTCCCGAAGAACTACAGCACCAAGAAGCTGAGAAACAAGAAGGTTGTCTTCACGGTTACGATCAACTCAAAGAAAGTCACTGAGACACCGACATATAATACAGCTTTTGTAAAGAAATACACCAACTATAAGACCAAGAAGGCTTATGAGGCTTCCGTCAAGAAACAGCTTCTGTCCAGCAAGGAGCAGCAGAACGAGTCCACCATCCAGAGCACACTCTGGCAGCAGATTCTCTCCAGCTCCAAGGTTAAGAAGTACCCGAAGCGTCAGCTGAAGTATGAGAAGCAGAAGCTGGATGATAATTATACCAAGGCTGCCAAGCAGTACGGCATGACCAAGAAGAAGCTCCTGAAAGCCCAGGGCATGACGGAGAAGGACATCACCACACAGGCAAAATCCACGGTCAAGGCCAAATTGGTCATTTACAGCATTAAGAAGAAGGAAAACATTAAGTTCACAGACAAGCAGTATAACAACGAGCTGAAGAAAATGCTGAAGAACGCCGGATTCACCGAGAAGTCCTTCAAGAAGCAGTATAACCAGACGATCGAAGAGTATGCTGAGGACAACGGATTCAGAGAGAGTATGATCCTGACCAAGATCCTGAAGAAGGTTGAAAAGTGGGGCAAGCCGCAGACAGAGTCCTCTTCCTCCAGCAGCAATTCCAGCAAGTCCTCTTCCAAGTAAGGAATAAGGATTGAATTCCCTTTACTTTATAAGGGAAGCCGGAAAGGGAAAACTGAAAAGCGAACATGCGGGCTGCCGCCCCGGGAAAGAAAACGAACATCCCGGAGCGGCAGTTTTTTCGTGCTTTCCGGCGGATGACAGTACGCTGCCAGATTTCTGTCCACTTCATAAGAGGCGGAGAAAGCTTTCTATTTCATAATCTGCCAGCCTGGACAACAGCCCGCTGATGGGTTTATATCTGCCCCTGCTGTCAGAAAAGATGCAGATTATCGCCTCTTCTTTCAGTGATGAGGAAGACAGGCCGTTAAATTCCGGCGGAGAATATAAAATCACGATAAACACATAGAAAACACTGTGGTAAAGTGCGCTATACTATAGTAAAATGAGTGGATGTGTTTTAAAGCTAACAGCTAAGAGCAGAGAAAGGCGGAGAAAATATGAAATGCCCATTTTGCGATCATGGCGGAACCAGAGTCATTGATTCCCGACAGACAGACGACGGTCATGCGATCAGAAGGCGCAGGATCTGCGATCACTGCGGGAGGCGGTTTACAACCTATGAAAAGGTCGAGGAGTCGACACTGATGGTTGTAAAAAAAGATGGGCGCAGAGAGGCGTTCAGCCGCAGCAAGGTCATCGGAGGCATCGTCAAGGCGACGGAAAAGCGTCCGGTTTCCATGAAGCAGATCGAGGAGATGGCGAGCCGGATTGAGCGGAATCTCAGCAGCCGGATGGATAAGGAAGTTCCGAGTGAAAAAATCGGCGAGCTTGTCATGGACGAGCTCAGAGCAGTCGACCAGGTTGCCTACATCCGCTTTGCGTCCGTGTACAGACAGTTCACAGACGTTGAGACTTTTGCCAGAGAGATCGACAAGCTCCGCGCGGAGCATAATGAACAGGAGGACTGGAAAGTGACAGCATTGCCTGAAGGAGAAATTATCCGCATCGCGATAGATGGACCGAGCGGCGCCGGAAAGAGCACGATTGCCAAGAAAGCAGCGGAAAAGCTGCATGTTGACTACATCGATACCGGCGCAATGTACCGCGCAGTCGGACTGAAAATGAGAAGAGAAAACATTCAGCCGGAAGATGAGAAAGCGCTGAAGGACATGCTGGGGCGCACAGAGATCAACTTCATCGACGGAAAGATTTATCTGGACGGAAGAGATGTGGAGAAGGAAATCCGCACGCCGGAAATTTCCGCAGCAGCTTCAGAATGCGCACAGGTGGGCGCAGTAAGAGAGAAACTGGTTGCCGTTCAGAGAAAGATCGGCCATGAAAAAAGCGTCATCATGGACGGCCGCGACATCGGCACCAACGTCTTCAAGGACGCGCAGTTCAAGTTCTACCTGACGGCAGAACCGGAAGAACGCGCCCGCAGAAGATATAAGGAGCTGCAGGAACGCGGAGAACACGTCAGCTATGAAGAAATCCTGAAGGATGTAAAAGACAGAGATTACAGAGACACGCACCGCAAGCTCAACCCTCTGAAAAAAGCCGACGACGCAATGGAAATCGATTCCACGAACATGAACATTGAAGAAGTCGTCGATGAGATCTGCACATCCATTCTGGAGCGGTGCAATCACGCCCAGTAAAGGGAAGGATCCTTTTACGTGTCTTGTATAATGACGGGTTCGATGGTATAATTTAAATTACGGTTCTGCGCTCCGATGCAGAATAAGGCAGAACCGGCGTACGTGTGTAAGAGTCATCTGGAAGATGACGGAAGTCAGCAGAAGGCGCATGCTCAGAAGGCGTAAGCAGTCTGCTTCCTGCGGAAATGTAAAATTTGCAGGGAAATCGGATCATAGACATGTAAGGCAGAAAAGGTCAGGACTTCACGGGAGTTCGATCTGTACTGCCTGAATATGTACAGGTGACCGGCCGGACGGGAAAGGATGGAACGATACATGAGTATCCAGTCAATGCCGCCGGCTGAACGGCCGCTTGAGCGGGGTCTCTCCCTTGGCGTTCAGGCTTTGTCGAATATCGAGCTGCTGGCTCTGATTATCCGGACGGGAACGCGGGAGCAGTCGGCGCTGACTCTGGCGGAAGAAATTATCACGCTGTGTCCAGGAGGTCTGTATGATCTCGGGACACTGCAGAATGAGGATCTGAAGAAGATCCGCGGCATGGGCGATGCCAAGGCCATGGCCGTGCGGGCTGCCGCAGAACTCGGAAAGAGGATTGCAGCAAGCCGTCAGCCGGAAAGGGCCGCGGCGGGAAGCCCCCAGGAAACAGCAGATCTGTTTATGGAACGCCTGCGTTTTGAGAAGAAAGAGCATTTTATCTGCGTCTGTGTCAATCAGAAGTGTGAGATGCTCGGCTGGGAAGAGGTTTCCGTCGGGGAACTGTCCAGCGCGCCGGTGCATCCGAGAGAAGCGTTTCTGAAGGCCGTCAGGATGAGCGCTGCGGGCGTGATTTTCCTGCATAATCATCCGACGGGAGATCCGGAGCCGAGCCACGCAGACTTTCAGGTTACAGAGAGGCTCGTGCAGTGCGGGCGGCTGCTGGGAATCCGGGTCCTGGACCACATCATTCTGGGAGACGGGGTCTTTCAGAGCATGACGGATCTGGGCGTGATTCCGCAGGATTTCTACGAGGGCGAGCGCACAGGCGAGGAAGGAGAGGCGGACTCCATAAATAAACGCGGCCTGCAGTAAACCGGCAGGCGCTGCATTATTGAGTTTATTCATTGGGATGTTCAGCATTCCGCTTAATACATACATATTGACATCAGTTGGAGGTATTTGCATAAGATGGGTATGTTTAAAATCATGACGAAGGACATGGGAATCGATCTGGGTACAGCGAACACGCTGATCTATATCAAGGACAGCGGAATCGTGCTGAACGAACCGTCTGTCATCGCGTTTGACAAGCGCAGCGGAAAGGTACTGGCTGTCGGTCTTGAGGCAAAAAACATGATCGGCAAGGCGCCGACGAATATTGAGGTCGTCCGTCCGCTGAGAGACGGAGTCATTTCCGATTTTGACCGGACAGCCGATATGCTGACCAAGTTTATCGAGAAGGTTGTTTCCTCCAATAAGGTAAAGAATTTCCGAGTTGTAGTCGGTGTGCCGAGTGGTGTCACAGATGTTGAGAAGAGAGCGGTAAATGAGGTTGTCCGTCAGCTGGGCGCTTCTGAGGTGTACATTCTGGAAGAGCCGATGGCAGCAGCGATCGGTGCCGGACTGGACGTAGACAGCTCCAATGCCTGCATGATTGCCGACATCGGAGGAGGCACCAGCGACATCGCGATCATCGCTCTGGGCGGAATCGTTGCGTCAAGCTCCATCCGCTATGCCGGAGATAAGTTCAACGAGGCGATCATCAACTACATGAGAAAGCGTCACGCACTGGCTATCGGAGAGCGTACAGCCGAGCAGCTGAAGATGAAGATCGGATGCGCAGAGCTTCCTGTTGATGAGGACGGAAATGAAATCATCGAGACCACCAAGGCAAGCGGAAGAGACCTGATTTCCGGACTTCCTAAGACCATTGAGGTTTCCAATAAAGACATGATGCTGGCGCTGCAGGAATCTGTAGAGGTCATTGTAGACGGTGTAAAGACAACCATCGAGAAGGCACCGCCGGAAGTTGCCGCAGACATTGCCAACAACGGCATGATGCTTTCCGGAGGCGGCGGACTGGTCAGAGGTCTTGATCACGTGATCTCCAAGGCCACGGGACTGAAAGTCACAACTGCAGAGAATGCGTTCGAGGCGGTTGCGGCCGGAACCGGAATGAGTCTGAACGACATTGAAAAGCTGAAAATTTATGCGACAAGCGTTCGCAGAGGATAGAAGAGAGACAGGCGGCCGGCACGAACCGGCCGTTTGTCGTCATCGGGGGTAATTCTCTATGAGGTGGATCAGAGAACATAAAGTTGTTAGTTTTCTATTAATCGTTATTGTGCTGGCGCTGGGATTTATTATTTTTGCGGCAGCAACAGGCGGAGACGGCGGAGTAATCTCCAGCACAGCCGGTACGGCAGCCGGCAAGGTGATGCAGCCGTTTTCATCGCTGGGACATAAAATTCACAACGGTTTCGCGTCCTTCGGTTCTGCGGGATCGCTGAAGAGTGAAAATGAGAAACTGAAAAGAGAGAATGAATCACTGAAGCGCCAGGTCGCATCGCTGACCATGTCGCAGAATGAAAAGAGCGATTTACAGTCGCTGAAAAAAGCGCTGAAATACAAGGGAACCGGAGATTCAACGGAGCTGGTTTCCGGAGATGTCATCGCCATGGACGGAACCAACTGGATGAACATGCTCACCATCAATCTCGGCCGGAATAACGGCGTGAAGAAGGGAGATCTGGTCGTCAGCGGCGATGGACTGGTCGGCACGGTAAAATCAGTCGGTGCCGGATGGTCTAAGGTTGCCACACTGAAAGATCAGGACCTGCAGCTCAGTTTTATGGTCAAGAGCAATCATAAAATCCTGGGTCTCCTGACCGGCAGCACAGCCAAAACCCTGACCGGATACACGCTGGACAGCAGCGCGACGATCGTCCAGGGCGATACCATCGTTACATCCGGAATGGGAAGCTACCCGGCCGGAATCACCATCGGAAAAGTTACGAACGTCCGTTATGACAGCAATCAGCAGCTGCAGAAGATCACCGTCGCACCAGCGGTTGACTTTGAGTCTCTGCAGCAGGTTGCCGTACTGATATAATGACCGGATTTTCCAGTCTGAAAGATTCCTGGAAGGGCATCATCGCATTTACGGCGGCACTGGTGCTGCAGCCGTTCCTGCACAGCCTCTTTCCGGGAATACAGACGCCGAACATCATTCTGATGCTGACGGCCGCGCTGACCATGGTATACGCTGATAATCTGCTCTGGATGGTCATGGGAATGATCTATGCCCTTTTGGAAGACGCGGTTTTCGGTTTGTTTTTAGGTATCGGCATGGTCTCCACATTCGGTGTGATCCTGCTGATCCTGTTTACCCGGCATCTGTTCAACAGCAGAAGCGTACTGGTCGCGCTGATTGTTTCGATTCTTGTTACCCTGGTCTATTCTCTCCTTTACTGGGGTCTGGCACATGCCGCTTCCAGTCCGTACAGTTTTATGACGGCACTGAAGACCATGCCGGAACAGATCGCGGAGAATACGATTGTATTTATGCTGATTTACTGGCGCCTGTCCGTAGACGAGCATAAGAGAAACAAGAAAAACTGGTATATCTAGTGAGGTTTAGCGAATGAATAGAAATCGCAGACATAATGTATTCAGTAACCGATACTATATGATCGTCGGCCTGATTCTGGTGCTGATGTTCATTCTGGCTCTCCGCCTGTTCATTCTTACCGTTGTTCAGCACGATAAGTGGGACAAAAGTGCATCCAGCCAGAGTACAAAAATGATCTATACATCCGCGCCGCGTGGAAACATCTATGACAGAAACGGCCAGGTACTGGCCAGCAACAAGCAGATTTTTTCTGTCACCTTCAGTTCATCCAGCAGTGACTCGAAAAAGATCAACCGGAATATCCTCAAGCTGATGCGTCTTCTGGAAAAAGACGGAGACACTTACATCGATGAATTCCCGATCAAGATCAAGAAGAACGGATCCATGTACTGGACCTACGATAAACAGCTGAAAGACTGGCTGAAATCTGAGGATCTGAATGAAAACCTGTCCGCAGAGAAGGCCCTGCAGGCACTCCGCACCCGTTACGGAATCCCGACCAGCGAAACCCGCTACGAGGCGATAGAGGAACTGCAGAACACTTACAACGTCACCGTTCCGATTACACCATCGACCATGACCTATACCTATGATTCAGAGAAGACCAATTTCCTGAACAAGTGGGGCTGCTTCTCCAGCAAGCAGGCCTCAAAAGGTGTATCCGCAAGGAAAGCATTCGACACGCTCTGTAAGAACTTCAAGATCAGCAGCAGCCTGAGTGATAAGGATGCCCGGAAGATTCTCATCGTCAGAAACGAGATGAAATCCACCGAATCCTATATCGCGGCAACCGTTGCCAAGGAAGTCTCAAAGAAGACCATCGTCAAGGTCGGGGAGAACACCATTCCGGGTGCGTCCATCCAGTCGCAGTATAAGCGGTATTACCCGAATAAAAATACCGCCTGCCATGTGCTCGGCTACATGGGAAGCATTTCCGAGAGCAACAGCAGCTATTACGTCGACAAGCTGGGCTATTCCTCGACAGACCTGATCGGAAGTTCCGGCATCGAGTCCGCCTATGAGACCTATCTGCATGGAAAGAGCGGCGTAAAGAAAATCCTGGTCAACAGCAGCGGTCAGTATGTAAAGACAATCAGCAAGAGCAAGCCGAAGAAGGGTAAGGACGTCTACCTGACCATCGATCTGAATCTGCAGGAGGCTGCAGAAAGCGCCCTGAAGAGCGCCATCAGCGCGGCAGGCTCCCAGTGCCAGAGCGGCGCCACCGTTGCCATGGACACCAAGACCGGAGAAGTTCTGGCCATGGCCAGCTATCCGAGCTATAACCCGAATATCTTCGCGAGCGGAATTACAAGCAAGGCATGGAAATCTGTTCAGGCGAAAAACACCCGTGATTCCCTTGCGCCTGCGCCTTTGTACAATAACGCGACCATGGCGTCTGTAGCGCCTGGATCTACCTTCAAGCCGATCACAGCCCTGACTGCGCTGGAATGCGGCCTGAATCCGAACCAGTATATCACCGACCCGATGTACATCGAACTGGGCGGCCATAAATGGGGTACTGCACAGTACAACGACGGCGGCGGATCCTACGGTGCCGAGAACCTGGAACTGGGACTGCAGCACTCCTCTAACACCTATTTCATTTCCATCGGAACCGGATATAACTGGGGTGCAAAAAAGTCGCTGGGCTATAAGAAGAAGATCACGATCCCGAGAATCATCGGCATGTCGAAGAAGTTCGGCCTGGGCCAGAAGACCGGAATCGAGCTGTCTGAGTCGGTTACACCGTCTCCGACCAAGGCCCGCAAGCTCGCGACCTATAAGACGAGTCTGTGGAGCTACCTCTACAACAACGCGCATACCTACTTCCCGAAGGATGTATACACGAACTACAGCAAGCTGAAGAAGAACATCAACACCATCTGCAGCTGGATGGAGGACAATCCGTCCTACACCAAACTGATTTCCAGACTGTCCAGACAGACAGACATGAAGCAGGGCAAAATAGCAGCCGCAGCATCGGTCATTAAATACACCTACTTCGCCCAGGCCACATGGACGATCGCCGACCAGTTCAATATCAGCATCGGACAGGGAGACAACGCCTACACACCAGTTCAGATGTGCACATACATCTCCGCCCTGGCCAACAAGGGCGTCTACAACCGCGCCAGCCTGGTATCTGGCGTAGAGAATAAGGGAACCGTGGACAAGTCCACCGACCGCAGAACGATCAAGCTGAAGAAATCAACCATTCCGGCCGTCGTCAAGGGCATGAAGCGAGTTGCGAAATACGGAACCCTGCAGACCGTCTTCGGAAGCTATAAATACTCCGTAGCCGGAAAGACTGGAACCGCGGAGAACCAGGGCACACCGCAGCCGGCCAGCGAGATCAAGTATCTGAAACAGCACCTGGCGTCCTACAACAGCCAGGCAGGCACCAGCGTCACCTGGAAGCAGGTCGATAAGAATATCAAGAAACTCCTGCGCGAGCAGCCAGAGGTCTACTCTTCCGAGGAAGACGCCGCCGACATGGCACTCCGCATGGCCAGCAAGTACAAGATCACCACAAAGATGATCGACGCGGACAAGGGCTCCTACGACTACTATTCCTGGACCGAGACCTTCGCGCCGGCCGACAATCCGCGCATCGCAGTCGTCACCCTGCTGATTCAGGGAGGCACATCCATCCACGCGGCCCCGGTCAACAAGGCCGTCCTGACCAAGTACTTCCAGCTCTACGGCAAGAGCAGCGGAAAGACCAGCACCACGACACAGACAGGAACCAACACGGCGGATTAACCTCCGTCGTTTTCCCCCACGGGACAAAAAACACCCGGCAAGAGGGCGGAAAAGTCCGGATGGCGCAGCGAAAGCCTGCACATCTGAACACGGTAAACCGCGCGAAGCACGGAAACAGCAGAGCATATACAAGCATATAAAGAGAGACACAGATTCATTCACACATTGGAGGCAAAAATGGGCAAAGTCTACTTAATTGCATCGGGTAAAGGCGGAACAGGAAAAACCATGTTCTCCGTAAATCTCGGCGCGACATTCGCCCTTCACGGGCTCAGCGTCGTTATCCTGGACATGGACATGGGCATGCGCAACGTAGACCTGTACTGCGGACTGGAAAACAACGTCGTCTACGATGCCTACGACGTCATGACCGGACTCTGTAAAATCAAACAGGCCCTGGTCAGAGACTCACGCTTCGAGAACCTGTACATCATGGGCGCCACACCGATGCGCGACGACGGCACCATTACCCCGCTCCACTGCAAAGTCCTCTGTGAAAAACTGAAAGAGATGTTCGACATCGTCATCATCGACGCCCCGAGCGGCATCGACGACGGCCTCGTCACCGCCTCCGGCGGAGCAGACGCCGCCGTCATCGTGACCACACCAGAATATGCCGCCCTGAGAAACGCCGACTCCGTAGACAGAGAACTCCTCCAGCTCGGCATCCGCGAACGCTACGTCGTCGTCAACCGCGTCATCGCCGAACTCATGCGCCAGGGTTACACCCCAAAACTGGAAGAAATCACCCAGATGATGCGGCCGAAACTCATCGGCGTCATCCAGAGCGACCGCAACATCAACATTTCCACCAACTTAGGCGTCCCGATCGTCCTGAAACCGGACACCTATATCCGGAAAAACTTTGAGCTCATCGCACGGCGCCTGCTGGAGAACATACCGGCAGAACCCGCCAGAGCAGATGAAACGCAGGATTCGCAGAAATAACAGAAGCAGCAGAGATTAAAACGACAGAGAATAAACGCCGGGAGGCAGGTTTCCAGCTCCTTCTGATTCAGACAGAAACAGAATGCAGCAGATCTGCGCAAAGTTCTGTCAGCGCCTGCACTTACTCGGATTAATATTCAGAGATGAGCTGCCGAATAACGGGTGTCCGGTTAACGGGCTGACGTAAAATGCGTCACGATAGATGAAAGGAATTATCCCACTTCTCAATGTGCGAGTGTGAGAATTCCAGGATTTGTATTCAGATATGAGTTGACGAATAATGGGTGTCATGTTAATGTGCTGACGGTAAACGTGCAAAAAACATGCTGGTTACGGTATGCTGTATATTAAATGAGAGCGGTAAGAACACGGAAATTGCTGGATGAAAGAGCCAAGGAAATGACGGTTCTTGGGAGATCAGGTATACTATATACGCATCGGACATCAGCCTGCCTCTTCGCATTGCGAAAAAGCCGAAAACGGCCAAAACCAAAACACCTCACTAAAACTTGTTTTGGAATTGAATAATAATCGTGATTACTAAACGCGAAAAGAATCCTTCAGATAATTGTCTGAAATCTTTTCCTGGTATCATTGTGAAATACCTCTTAGCCAGGAGTGGGCTCCGCATTGTAATTCATTCATTTGTTAGATAAGTAGACGTTTAGATATAAATGACAGAATATACAGTGTATTACAGCGAAAATACAGCATTTCAGCATGTTATTTCATGGAAAAATTGAGCGTAAATGATTCCCTGAGTACCAATCATACATGAAACAGCCTTGCAATCTGCTGGATAGAAGCATACGTGTTTTTTTTCCGGAAATATTGAGCATTTCCAAAACAGGACATTCCAAACTCCTTCCTGCACCAGGCAGTTTCTGAGAAACTACGCTCCCGGATGGGAAAATAATTACCGCTTAAGTCGTTGACAAGAGAAGGAATATCCGCTGCTGAAAGTGCCTCATGGAGATTTGATGCCGGCACAGAAAACGTAAAAAATAACGAAGAAAAGCGCACCGTATGCATTTACGTTTGCGTTTTTCTTCGTTATAACACGAACGTTTTCTATTGCCGGCCAAATCGGAATGGGTTGAAGAACCCGGCTGCTTAGAATTCGATCAGCCGGCTCCTGTCCCTCACCGCCAGTATAAATCCCAGCGCCATCATATTACACAGAATCGATGTTCCGCCGTAGCTCAGGAAAGGCAGGGTGATTCCGGTAACCGGCATGATGCCCATGGTCATGGCGATGTTCTCGAAAATCTGGAAGATGAACATGCCGATGAAGCCAACGACGATCAGGGCGCCGTAGAGGTCAGCGGCTTCCAGGGCGATGCGCATGAAGCGGACCATCAGATAAGCGAAGAGGCCGATGACGACCAGGCCGCCGATCAGGCCCAGCTCCTCGATGATTACGGAGAAAATGAAGTCCGACTTCTGAACCGGAATAAAGTTCAGAGCCTTCTGCGTGCCGTGGAAGAGGCCTTTGCCGAAGACACCGCCGGAACCCATGGCGATCTTAGATTCGTAAACCTGATAGTTGGATCCGATGCTCAGGTTGTCCGGGTGCAGGAAGGAACTGATACGTTCCTTCTGATAGGTCGCCATCACCATATATGCCGGCGGAATCAGGCAGGCCACGATAACCAGGAATTTTGCGAAGACCTTGAGGCTCAGTCCGGCAAAGAATACCATGGCAAGCCACATGGTCATGAATACCAGCGCACTTCCCAGGTCTTCCTTCAGGACGATGCCGATGATCGGCGCAGCCAGAATACCGGCTTTGAGCAGACCCCTGAAATTGTAAAGTTCATCATGGTGTTTGTTCAGGTAGTCCGCCATAAACAAGCAGAACAGAACCTTTACGATCTCGGACGGCTGAACAGTGGTGAACCCCAATGTGATCCAGGAACGCGCACCGAACTGCGTGATACCGAGACCCGGCACGTAAACCAGAAGCAGCAGGAAGAGGGAGAAAATATACAGTTTCTTTATCATTCCCTGAAAGATCTGGTAGCCGATGGCCATAATAATCATCATCAGGCCGATGCCGATGACATAGGAGCCGCCCTGCACGATGGTGTTGCGGTTCCAGAACGGACTCGTGTCGATCGTCGTGCTTCCGATCATCAGAAGACTGAGGACCATGAAAGCCACCACGATGCCCAGACATATTTTATCAGCGCCCTTGAAGCGCGAGATTATATAACGCATGAATTTCATCCCTTCCGATTATATGGAATACTTGACATAAAAACCACTAGAACATTATAATGTAAAAGATGTAAGTATATCAAGGCAGAATTGCAGAATGGTGTATCGCTATTAAACGATATGTTCGGCTGCCGGCGTAAATCGCTTGTTTATCAGCGCTTACGACGCGCCCGGATGTGCATTTCCACCTATCTTAGAATATACAGAATATCACATTTACGGGCCGTTTTCCGGAAGTTTAAGAAAGATTTAAGATCTTTTTTTATTATACATTCTGCAGCACATCGTATGCGGAACAGAGGGCAGACCATGCCCATGACACGGACAGAGAGAAAGTCCGCGTGCCGGCGAGGCATGCGCCTTTCAGATGAGCCGTTTACATAACAGAAAATCTTGAACATCTTCAACCTTAGAACCTTTCGGGAGCGAGTCCGGAGCAATTTTAATACCGCCGGACTGTGTTTTGCTGCCGATCTGCGACAAAATCCAAACGTAGCAAGAGTAAAACCGGCTTGAGAAAGCCGCTTTTTTTCTGCCTTCGAAGGAAATTTTTCTGAGAGTAAGGATAAATTTTTAATCGGCAATAGACGATGCGGATGCAGGCACCAGAGATGAAAACCTGTGAGCCTGTGGCAGGGCCAGCAGGAATCCCAGGGTATCGCAGGGAGTGCAGGCGCATGCAGCTTGCTGAACACGCGTCTCAGATACCGCAGGGAGCACATACACAGGCAGAGGACGGCAGAATCGTAAGAGAGTTGAATAGATGGAAGGAGGTGCTTCCTTGACAGTACCAGTTTTCGGTCTGATCATCGGAATCGTCCTGGCGCTGGTTCTGGGCGTTTTGATCGGCTACATCATCCGCAAGAATGTCGGTGAGAAGGTCATCGGAAGTGCAGAGCAGCAGGCGAAGAATCTGATTCTGGATGCGAAGAATCATTCAGAGACGATCCGGAAAGAGATCACATTAGAGGCTAAGGAAGAAGCACACAAGATCCGTGATGACGCGGATAAGGAAGTAAGAGAGCGCCGCAGCGAGGTTGCGCGGCAGGAGCGCCGCATCCAGCAGAAGGAAGAGGCGGCGGACAGAAAGCTCGAGCAGTTTGAGAAGCGTGAAAAGCGCATGGCTTCCCAGGAGCAGGAAATCGAGAGAAAGAAGCAGAAGGCGGAAGAAACCCTGCAGCAGCAGGTTCAGGAACTGGAGCGTATTTCCGGATATACTGCAGAAGACGCCAAGCAGATTATTCTGGAGAAGGTCGAAAAGGACTGCCGCCACGAGGCGTCCAGAATGATCAAGGAAATCGAATCCCAGGCCAAAGAAGAGGCCGACGAGAAGGCAAAGAACATCATCACCGGCGCCATCCAGAGATGCGCGGCCGACCAGGTTGCAGAAAGCACCTTGTCCGTGGTTAATTTGCCGAATGATGACATGAAGGGACGCATCATCGGACGTGAGGGCCGCAACATCAGAGCGATTGAGACGCTGACGGGTGTGGACCTGATTATCGACGATACGCCGGAAGCCGTCATCATTTCCGGGTTCGATCCGATCCGGAGAGAAGTTGCGAGAATCGCGCTGGAGAAGCTGGTCATGGACGGACGTATTCATCCGGCCAAGATCGAGGAAATGGTCGAGAAGGCACGCCGCGAGGTTGCGCACGTCATCAAGGAAGAGGGCGAGCAGGCAACTTTCGAGACGGGCATTCACAATCTGCACCCGGAGCTGGTCAAGCTCCTGGGACGCCTGCATTTCCGTACTTCCTACGGACAGAACGTCCTGCAGCATTCCATCGAGGTTTCCCACCTTGCCGGCCTGATGGCGGGAGAGCTGGGGCTGAACGTCAAGCTCGCCAAGCGCGCGGGTCTGCTGCATGATATCGGAAAGGCCCTGGACCACGAGTACGAGGGAACCCACGTCGACATCGGAATCCAGATTTTGAAGAAATACAAGGAAAGCAGCGCGGTCATCAACTGCATGGCTTCCCACCACGGCGACTACGAGCCGAAATGTATGGAAGCTGTCCTGATCGCAGCCGCGGATGCCCTGTCCGCCGCAAGACCGGGCGCTCGCAGAGAGACGCTGGATGTTTACGTCAAGAGACTGGAGAAGCTCGAGGACATCGCAAACACGACGCCGGGTGTATCCAATTCTTACGCCATTCAGGCGGGCCGTGAGATCAGAATCATCGTCAACCCGGACGAGGTTCCGGATGATGAAATGCCGCTGCTGGCGCGCAATGTCTCCAAGCGCATTGAGTCTGAGCTCGAGTATCCGGGCCAGATCAAGGTCAATGTCGTCCGCGAGACCAAGGCCGTCGACTATGCGAAATAACGGAATATCATATGAAGCCTTTCGGGACCGTTTCAGGAAACGAAAGGCTTCCTTAATACATGAGTGATTTGGGGACAAATTTTACACAGGACAAGGAAACAATGAAACACATGATTTACCTGGACAACAGCGCGACCACCCGCCAGGCCGATGAAGTCACCGACCTGATGGCAGACGTCGCGAAAAATACTTTTGGAAATCCTTCTTCCCTGTATTCTCTGGGAATGGATGCAGAAAAAGTCGTCGAGAAGGCGAGAAAGTCTTTTGCGAAGACCCTCGGCGCGGATCCTTCAGAGATCATCTTCAATTCCGGCGGAACGGAAGGGGATAACACCGTTTTAAGAGAAGTCGCTGACGCGAGAAAACATCAGGGAAAGCACATCATCGTCAGTGCGGTGGAGCACCCGGCAGTTCTGGAAAACTGCAATCGCCTGGAGCATGAAGGCTATAAGGTGAGCAGAATTTCGGTGGACTCCCTCTGCCATCTGAATATGGAAGAGCTGGAAGACGCCATCGATGCTGAAACGACACTGATTTCCATCATGGCGGTCAACAATGAGGTCGGCACCATCATGCCGATCCGGGACATCGTGAAGCTGGCCAGAAAGAAGGGTGGAAAACCGGACAAGGCAAGCGGCATTCTGGTGCACACGGACGCCGTGCAGGGCTACGGAAAAGTTGATCTGAAGGGCACTGGCGTGGACTTCCTGACGGTCAGCGGCCATAAATTCCACGGACCCAAGGGCGTCGGCGCCATGTACGTAAAGAAGGGAACCCTGATCCCGGCGTTTGTGCTGGGAGGCGGCCAGGAAAGAGGTTACCGCTCAGGCACAGAGAACGTGCCGGGGATCGCCGGACTGGGCAGGGCTGCTGAACTTGCACAGGAACATTTTGTCGATGGACAGAAGACCATGAAAGAGTGCAGAAGCCGCCTGCTGAAGGCCATTCAGGATCAGATCGGCGACATCCTCATCAACTCACCGCTGGATGAGACTGGAGCGGATTCTGTACTGAATATCAGCTTTCTGGGCGTGCGGGGAGAGGTCCTGCTTCATGTGCTGGAAGAAGACGGCATTTACGTGTCCACCGGCTCTGCATGTTCCTCCAATCACAAGGGACAGAGCCACGTCCTCCAGGCCATGGGAAGAAGCCCGAAGGAAATCGAGGGCGCCGTCCGCTTCAGCTTCAGCCGCTATAACCGGCCGGAAGACATGGATATCGTCGCGGATAAGGTGAAAACCGCGGTGCAGCGCTTCAGAAGACTGGGAAGTTTCCAGTAATGCCCGCACAGGCTCATATATAAGAAAGGAAAAAACATGAACGAACAGAATATTTTCATCGTGCGTACCGGCGAGGTCGCGCTGAAGGGAATGAATAAACCGTATTTTGAGCGTGTGCTCGTCCAGAGAATCCGGGCGGCGCTGAAGAAGACGAATGAGCAGTCGAAAGAAGAGGGAAACGGCGGCATTGATGTCTACCGTCACGAGGGTCTGATTTTCATTAAGAGCCCGAAGACCATTCCGGAGGACACGATTATCAAGCTGGTGAGCCGGGTGTTCGGTGTAGCATCCATCAGCCCGGCCTGGGAGTGCGAGAGCAACCTGGACGCCATCGGCGAGATGGCCGTGAAGTTCATGCTGAAGCAGATCGAGGAGCGCGGCGTGAAGACGTTCAAGGTTTTTGCCAAGCGCGCGGATAAGACCTTCCCGATCAAGAGCCCGGAGATCGCGAGAATCATCGGCGCCAAAGTCCTGATCGGCTGCAAGGTCCTGAAGGTCGACGTCCACAACCCAGAAGTCCGCCTGCATGTAGACCTGCGCCGCGGCGTTTCCTATATATATGATGAAAAAGTCGCCGCAATCGGAGGACTTCCGCTCGGCACCAACGGACGCGGACTGATTCTTCTGTCCGGTGGCATTGATTCCCCGGTTGCCGCCTGGATGATGGCCAGACGCGGCATGCTGATCGAGGCCGTGCATTTTCACAGCTATCCATATACATCCAAGAGAGCCCAGGAGAAGGTCGAGAAGTTGGCGGGCATCGTGGCCAGCTATTCCGGACGCATCCGCATGCATGTGATCAACCTGCTGCCGATTCAGGAGCAGATCGTCCAGCACTGCCCGGAAGAAGAGACCACGATTCTGGTGCGCCGCTTCATGATGCGCATCGCCCAGGAGATCGCGAAGAAGAACCGCTGCATGATGCTGATCACCGGCGAGGATCTGGGTCAGGTTGCCTCCCAGACAGCAGAAGCCATCACCGTTACCGATGCCTGCGTGGACATTCCGGTTCTGCGCCCGCTGATCGGTATGGATAAGGTAGATATTATGGATAAGGCCCGCGAGATCGGGACCTACGAGACATCCATCGAGCCTTTTGAGGACTGCTGCACCGTCTTCCTTCCGAAGCATCCGACGACAAAGCCTAAACTGGCAAGAATCGAAGAATCTGAGTCCGCGCTGGATGTAGACGCCCTGGTAAAAGCCGCGGTAGAGTCCGAGGAAGTTGTGGAATGTGAGCCAGAGGTATAAGTAAACATAAAAATATGACAGATGAAGACCTGTAATGCATAATTAAGGAAAGATTAAGGAATTAATCATGTTTTGAAAGGCGTACATTCCATAGGACATGCATACAATTGACTGCTTAAAAACGCCTGAATTTCAACATTTAATGGGTATTTGCGCATCAATCTAATATCTTAAGTTTACTTAAGAAAATTGCCCCGAATGGCTTGTATAGAGTGCAAATAGACTTGACACATCGGCCCCAATGTGGGTATAATGTGTTATGAAATCTGTGGGAGAACAATAACGTTTTTTTCACAGATTTTAACCAAATGCGTGATTTACACATCCGGTTCTTGTCGTCCGGAGACGTGAAGATCATGCGTAAATTAAATCTCATTTTTATTTTATGGAGGTATAACATGACAAGAACGAAAAGCTCTAGAGCGCTTCTCAGTGTTGTACTTGCAGTACTGATGGTCGCAGCTTTCATGCCTGCACTGACGTATTCCTCCTTCGCTGCAACAGCAAAGAAGGCTACTAAGGTTACAAAGCTGACCCACACCGGTGCCAAAGTTTATGGTAAGGTTGGAAACAAGTACGTACTGAAGTACAAGCTGAGCCCGAGCAAGCTGACTTCCGCAGCCAAGAAGACAGTCTGGAAGTCCAGCGACAGCAAGGTAGTTAAGGTTTATTCTACAAAGAGCAACCGCGCAGCAGTAAAGGCTCTGAAGTCAGGTACTGCAAAGGTTACTGTTTACACAAAGGCTAACAAGAAGGCTAAGGCAACCTGGACATTCAAGGTTACTAAGAAGGCTGCTACAAAGAAGACTACAGAACTGACAGGAGTTACAGTATCTGCTCCGAATTCACAGCTCGACCTTTCTAAGGATGTAACTGTTGGTACAGTTCTGAAGGCTTCTGTTGCTCCTGCAGATGCTGAGAACGTTACATACCAGTGGTATGCAAATGACACAGCAATCTCCGGTGCTACTGACAGCAGCTACACAGTAACTGCAGCTGAGATTGGCAAGACAATCACAGTTAAGGCTACAAGCAAGAACGAAGTAGCTTCCACAGCTACGGCTAAGGTTGCCACACCGACTATGTTTGATGTTACAGTAGCAAACCAGACTAACAAAGCAACAGCTGCTGCACCGGCTATTGGAGATGTTCTGAAGGCAACTGCTAATGTAAAGTCCACACTTACAACAGGTGAAAAGACTTATGAGACTTCTGAAGTTACATATCAGTGGTATCGTGGAAGCATTGATGCAAAGAATGCAATTTCCGGAGCAACATCACAGACATACACAGTTGCAGCTGCTGACGCAGAAAAGGAACTGTTTGTTGTAGCTACTCCAAAGGCAGGCGTTGCCGGATATCCAAAGTTTGTTTCTGCAGGAACAGTTAAGAAAGCTGCAAAGACAGCAACCCTGACAGCTACAACTGATGGAACAAATGTAACTGCTACAGTAAAGGATTCCAAGGGTAATGATGTTCCAGCTTCTAATTTCGATTACCAGTGGGCTGAGAGCAAGGATGGCACAAACTTCACTGCTATTTCAGCTACAAATCCAACATATGCTCCTAATAAGGCAGACAAGGCTGGATATACTTACAAGGTAACTGTAACTCCGAAGTCTACATCCGAGTACGGTCTTGATAAGACATCTGCAACAGTTAAGTTTACAGGCAAGTCTCTGTCTAGTGCTACTGAAGGTGCTACAGTCTTCAACGTAACTTCTAACGTTAGAGGCGATGCAACTGCAACAAATAAGATTGGAGATGAACTCCAGGTTAAGATTGCTGACGGCAAGTCTCTGACATATGGAACAGACTACACTGTAACATGGTACAGATCTGACAAAGATAATTCTAATACTGCTGATAAGGCATTCAACCCTGCAACATCTCAGAATCTGGGAACATCCCAGTCCTATAAGCTTACATCTTCCGATGTAGCTGGAACATATCTCTATGCAGTTGTAACAGGTGCTGGAGATTATGCAGGACAGACAGTAACTCTGCCTGCAAATGCAAATGTACAGGCAGCAGCTTCTGCTTATACACTGTCCTATGATTCAACTAAAAAGGCACTGGTTGTTAAGGATTCCAATGGTAACACAATAGATGGTGCTAACTATAATCTGTATGCATACAAGAATGGAACAACTACTGCATCTACTGCAACATTCACAAATGCAGCAGCAGCAGAAGGATACACATACTTCGTAACTGCTAAGACTGGTGACAGCAAGGTTAAGAGCAATGGTATCACATTTGTATCTGGTCAGGATCCAGCAAGTGTAACAGTCAGCGGACTGGTTACTATTACTTCCAGTCCAGATGCTGCAGCAAAATAGTCGTTCTTGACAACAGAACAGACAATTAATTCGACTTTCGAATTAACTTGCTTAAGGCAAAATCTCTTCGGAGGTTTTGCCTTTCTTTTCATTTACGCAATGTGAAATATTAAGGAGAGAACCATGAAACGTATATCGTAAGCGTCAAAGCTAATGCACGTTGACTGCAGCAGTATTTACTGAGAAACT
>CAJMLL010000046.1 GCA_905214225.1 uncultured bacterium
GTTACCGCAGCCCATGCAGGAAATCACCGGGACACCGGCTTCCTTCGCTTTCATGACGATGTCGATCTTGGCGCTCATGGTGTCCAGAGAATCCACAACGTAGTCAAATGCGCTGAAATCAATGCTGTCCGCACTTTCTCCAGGAAGATAGAAAACTTTATGCTTATTCACGACGATGTCCGGATCGATCTGATGTATACGCTCTTCTGCGGCATCTGCCTTATACATGCCGACGGTTGCGCGGGTCGCCAGGATCTGGCGGTTCAGATTGGTCAGGCAGATTTTATCATCGTCGATCACATCGATGGTTCCGACTCCGCTTCTGGCCAGGGTCTCCACAACAGAGCCGCCTACACCACCGATTCCAAACACCGCGACGCGGCAGGAACGAAGCTTGTCCAGCGCTTCCTGTCCCATGACTAATTCTGTTCTTGAATACTGATTCAGCATATTATATATTCCCTTCTCTCCCGTTTCCGCCAGGCCTCTGCGCCGGTAAATCGACGGCGCTGCCGTACTCATTGTGCGTCTGCCCGGCTTCTGATCAAGCCACCCACAGATCCGGAAACTCTTTTTCATTTATAATCATATCAATGCGATAGGCATCTGTACTATCTTATCACACGGTTTTTCCTTCTTCAATCACCGCCGGAAATTTTCCCGCGGAACAGGATCTGAAAATCTGTAAATCCTGCAGAAAAAATTCATGCAGGGTATGTTTACCCCATAAAGCCGCAGAATACGCATCTCCGCCGATTTTCTGTATAGTGAGACGGGTTGATAAATTTTGTATACAGGAAGCTTTTCACTTTATTCCTATATTTATAGTGGTATAATGGCTATTACGTACAGTATTTTTGAAATTTACCACAAGAAACGATTGCAGACAAGGTGAATATATGACAAACACTGAAAAACCACATTTAAGGAAAAAAGCCTTTCGCGCGGCTTTTCCATTATCAATTCCTGTGATGACCGGATACGTATTTCTGGGTATGACCATGGGCATCTACGGAGTGTCGCAGGGCTTTCCCGCCTGGCTTCCCCCGCTGATGCTGACTATCTATGGCGGCTCCCTGGAATTTGTAACGATTTCCATGCTGCTGGCGCCATTTGCACCCCTGGCCTGTTTTGCCATGGCCCTGATGATCCAGGCCCGTCATCTGTTTTACGGTCTCGCGATGCTGGACCGC
The DNA here is from genome assembly GCA_905214225.1 of uncultured bacterium. Taxonomy (GTDB): domain Bacteria; phylum Bacillota; class Clostridia; order Peptostreptococcales; family Anaerovoracaceae; genus Aminicella. Next base: position 1,194 of record CAJMLL010000046.1, read on the forward strand.
TTCAAGGGTACGGGATGGAAGAAATTCTTCCTGATCTTCTGGATGAGCGATGAGACCTTCGCGGTATCCTTTTCCGCTCCCCTGCCAGATGGAATCGACCGGGGATGGTTCTATTTCTTTCTGTCTCTGCTGGACTACATCTACTGGTTTATCGGCGTTACCATCGGAGCGGCGGCTGGTTCTCTGATCCCCTTCAAGGCGCCGGGCCTCGATTTTATCATGACGGCCATGTTCGTCGTGATCTTCATGGATCAGTGGCTGAAGGAAAAGAAGCATTACACCGCCATTATCGGCCTGCTTTCTGCCGCGGCCTGCCGCCTGATTTTCAGAGCCGATTCTTTCATGATTCCGTCCATGCTCCTGATTCTCGCATTCCTTACTGCATTGAAAAAGCCGCTTGAACGCGCGGGAGGTTTTATCGAATGACCCTTACTCAGCAATTTATCATCATCGGCTGCTGTGTCGCCGGCACCATGATCCCCAGATTTCTGCCATTCCTGCTTTTCTCATCTCGCCGTCCGACGCCGAAATTCATCCTCTATCTCGGCAAGGCCCTTCCATCCGCAATCTTCGGCATGCTGGTTGTTTACTGCCTGAAAGACGTGAAATTCACCAGCGGAACATATGGCCTTCCGGAGCTCATCTCCATCGCCGTAACCGTTCTGATCCACCTCTGGAAACGGAACATGATGCTGTCCATGGCCGCCGGAACCGCCTGCTACATGATTCTGATCAATCTCGTGTTCTAGGACCGGGATTTCATCCGACAAAATTTTTCCTTGCAAGAAAAAACGCTGCGCCTGCAGTCTTCTCTATCCCCGGTACTTGTTAAGATTTCCGGAAGAAGATGCTGCGGCGCAGCGGTTTTTGTTCTTTTTGTCCCAAGCTCTACTGGCGGCGTCCCTTCAGATGGATATCCAGCTGCGGATAAGGAATTTCAATGCCTGCCTCGTCAAAGGCCAGTTTGATCCGCTCGTTCATATCCCACTTGGTCTGCCAGTAATCCTCGGTTTTTACCCAGGCTCGGAAGGCCAGCACGATGGAGCTTTCCTTCAGAGAATCCACGTAAATCTCGCGTTCGTCTTCTGCAATGCGCTCGTCCTGGTCCAGCAGACTGGTCAGGATTTCTTTAGCCTTCTGAATGTCCGTGCGGTAGGATACGCCGATCTGGACCTCCAGCTTGCGCCGCGGAAGCGCGGTAACATTGACCACTGCGTTGTTGGTCAGACTGGAGTTCGGAATCATCACCGTCTTATTATCTACAGTATAGAGCGTTGTATAATACATCTCGATTTTCTTGACGGTCCCTTCATAGCCCTCGCTCTGCACGATGATGTAATCCCCCGCGCGGAAGGGTTTCAGGAACAGAAGCAGCACGCCGCCGGTGAAATTCGATAATCCGCCCTGGACGGCCAGAGAAATCCCGACACCGGCAGAGGCAATCAGTGCGGCGATCGAAGACGCTTCCACGATGTGAAGCTTGATGATGATGGTGATGACTGCAAAGGTCAGTGTTCCGTATCTCGTCAGGGACAGGATAAAACTCTTCAGGGACGGATCCATGCCAAATTTTGTGAATTTTTTATCCAGCCAGGAGCAGAATTTTTTCAGTATTTTGCGCAGAATGACATAGATCAGTATGGCCAGAGCAATCCGAAACAGGAACTGCGCGGCCTGCCCGCCTGTGTGCCTGATCCAGGCCTCCATCTCTTCCATTGTCGGCAGCATATATCCTCCTTGAAGGAACTGCCGGCTCCGGCAGTTACCATTGTATGCGTGTTTTGCGTAAATCGGGTTTTAATAGAAATAGCAGGTTCCGCGGTTGAATTTCTTCGCATTATAGAGGGCGGAATCGGTATTCCGGTACAGTGTTTCTGAGAATCCGAACTCGGAAAACGCAGCGCCGGCGCTGATGCTGGCTGCCGGGATAACCGCTGTATCTGTTTTCAGCTTCTGGTTGATTTCCTGAATTCTCCTTGTCAGAATCTGGATGCCTTCACTCTTTTTCATGCCTGGAATCAGTACAGCGAACTCATCGCCTCCCATCCGGATTACAAAATCTTCCGGACGGAATGCTTTTAACAGCAGATTGGCCGCCCGCTGCAGTACAACATCACCGATTTCATGGCCGTAGGTGTCGTTCAGCAGCTTGAAGTAATCAATATCAATCATGACGAAGCAGAATGGTTTCCTGGACTTTCTGAATTCCCTGCAGAGAGACTGATAGCCGGAGCGGTTGATCAGTCCGGTCAGAGAATCATGCTCCGCCACATAACTCATCTTATGCTCCTTCAGCTTTTCCTGGTTGATATTCATCACCGTATAAAGCATGTGCTCAACATTTCCAGCTTCATCATATTTAGACGGAATCAGAATGATTTTACACCAGCCCAGCGTCTGCCCGATATATTCCATGGACACGATGCCCTCTTTTTTCAGGCGCTCAGCTACCGTTTTCGGATTTATAAACTGATAAACCTGTTTCCGATAGTCGCTGCGGACAGAAACTCTGCAGTACTGCGGGATGATTTTTCGATAGTCCAGAACCGGCGCATTCATATAAGGGAAAGCCGCCTTTGGCATGACGATCGGGTAGACCCTGTAATCAACCAGGTCTATGCTGACAACCGCAAAAAACAGTTTTCCAAGGGCGTTCAGAATTTCCTGGTTCCGAAGGGGTTCATCTTCTGCTTTCTTGCCGAAGCAGCCGCGGACATCTTGTTCGATATAACTGCTCATGTCCTCTGGCATCACGACATCATCTGGTGTATCCTCCGGAAATCGGTCCTTTTCAGATTTCGAATTTTCCAGATCAGTGACTTCCATATTCTGCTCTTTTCTGTTATTATTATCGTTTCTATTTCGTTCTATACCCATATTCTTTGTTAAAATATTTTAACTATAAATAACCAATATCACATCTCTAAAGATAATACATCGATCTGAACAGATTATCAATCATTTCTTCATCCGTATATGGAATGCAGATATACCCACAGGACAAAGGCAGAACGCGCAAGGAATGCAGCCCTGCAATGCGGCCGTTTCTATGTTAATATAGAAAGAAAAAACAGAAGATCAGAGTCTGGATAATAAATAAAGGAACAGAAATATGAAGCATAAGTTAAAGAAAGTACAGCTTGGAAACACCGGAATTGAAGTCACACCGGTCGGTATGGGAACCCTCACCATGGGCTTTTCCCAGAAAAATCTTCCGGTTGAAGACGGCGCGGCGGTCATCGTCCACGCCGTGGAAATGGGAATCAATTTTTTTGATACCGCCCAGTACTATGACACATACCGCTATCTGCGGCCCGCTCTGGATGAAATGGAACGCCGCGGCATCCCTTCTCCGGTCATCTGCAGTAAGACCCTGGCTCCGGATTATGAAGGAACGGTTTCTGCTGTTCACGAATGTCTGGAAAAACTGAATCTCTCCAGTATCGATATCTTCCTGCTTCATGAAGTCAGAGGCGTCACAGATTTTCTTTCTCGTCAGGATGCCTGGAAGGCTCTTCAGGATCTGAAAAAGGAAGGATTGATCCATGCCATCGGAATTTCCACCCACCACGTGGATGCCTGCCGGGAAATGGCAGATGAACAGGCCTGCGATGTCGTTTTCCCTCTGATCAACAAGGCCGGGCTGGGAATCCGGAATGAAGAAAACTCTGGAACAAGGGATGAAATGGAAGCGGCCATCAAAGTCTGCTCGGATGCCGGAAAAGGAATTTTCACCATGAAGGCCTTTGGAGGCGGAAACCTTATCAGGGACTACCGCAGCTGTCTGGATTATGTCTCACACATCCCGGGAAATAACGCGGTCATGATCGGCATGGCAGATTTCGATCAGGTGGATAAGGCAGTGGACTACTTTACTGGCGATCTGCATCCGGATTACGAGCCGGACATCACGGGAAAACATCTGATGGTGGATCAGTCCGACTGTGAAGGCTGCGGAACCTGCAAGGCCCGCTGCGTCAGCCAGGCGATTTTCTGGAATGAAAACGGCCTGGCCGAAATCGACCAGACCAAATGTGTGCACTGCGGTTACTGCGCTCCCGTCTGTCCGGTACGCGCCATTATTTTCCTTTAGCATCCTTGTGGATTCACTATTTGCTGCTGTAATAAGAATCCTGGCTCTGCACAAGCTGAAGATTCGATGCCGCGCTGTGGGCGCTCATCATGGTAAGAAGGTTATTACTCAGGATTTTCCTGTCAATTCCGTCCTGATCCCCTGCTGCAAAGGAAAGCGTCGCATTGCAGAGCAGCGGCCAGAGATTCTGTACCGTTTTTAGCTGCGAAGCAGATAAATAGGAGACCGGCAGGGCCGGAAGAGTTTTTCCTTCTTCTTCATAAATCTGCTTTTCGCCATCTTCATATCCAGTGCAGAGATTCCAGAGGCGGTTCTCGATCTGCGTTTTTTCTGCATCGCTCAGGACCTTCCATGAAGAAATCGTCTGGTCATAGAATCCCAGGGTTTTCATTCTCGAACCAAGGTCAGATACGGAGAGCAGGAAGCCGGCCAGCTTCAGGCCGCTCATGGAATTCAACATCGGCAGCAGCTCCTGCAGCGCCTGCTGCTGGGTTATCTGTTTTCCGTCTTCGCAGGAATAAAGCTTCTCTGCATAGTTTTTTCGGTAGGATCCTTCTGTATTTTCGATTGACCATAATAATATATCGTCTATAATCTTGCTGCTGTCTTTTGCCGAAAAACCGCTGCCGTCCTGAATCGTGTGATCCGTGCCATAGCGCCGGAATCCCATGCCGGCAGGCGCCAGATATGGGACAAGATCGGAAGAATTGAAGACATTATGAATGTTTTTATATGTCCCCTTTCCTGCCAATCCCGCCTGAGGTGCCTCGAAATCATAGGCATAGACGGATGACCCGCCATATTTCTTACTGAGCCTCTGCGCGGTCAGATTGGCGGCTCCGCCGCCGCGGGAATAACCGGTTATTAAGAACTTCAGCTGCTTCTTCTTCAGATGATATTTCTTTACATAGGCGTTCACACCGGCGGTGACTTTAGATGCAGCGTCAGAGAAGCCCTGGGCCTCTCCAGCAGTCCCCAGCGTAACATTTCCGGCCCATTCCTTTCCGTAGCCTTCACCGCGGATGATGACAGGAATCAGCGTGTACGATACCGATTTCAGCTTTCCTGAGGAAGTTTTCTTTTTCAAGATAATTTTCCTTTGCCCCAGCGCGTATCCGATGCTGCTGATATTATCTGCTTTTCCGTAAAAAGCCGGCCTTGGATAGGATATCTGAATGGTATTTCCCTTGCAGAAGCTTTTCAGCATAGCAGAAATGTTGGAGCTGCCATAGCCGTTTCCGCTGCCGGATCCAGTTGAAAAGCCCGCCAGTGAAAGACACATGGAAAATGAAGCAAGATGAGTGCTGTAACGGCTGGAAGAGCCGGAAAAATACCCGTCGGAATAGTAGAACTGGCTGTTTCCAGAAGTGTCGGATGTATATCGGAATCCAGACCGGTATACAGGATAGCGGATATTCTGCGAATATGCGGCTGTCCGTACTTTTTTCAGCCCGGAAACTGTGGATGCGGCTTCTGCCGATCCGCTTGTTGACCATAACGGAATTGTGGTAACTATAAGCGCCGCGCTCAGGAAAACGTCTGCGGCTTTTTTTATTTTACTTTTTATCATATTATCTCCTTCATCTGCTGTAAGCTTATCATGAAAGCAGATGAAAAGAAAGCTGCCGAAACAGCAGCTTTCTTATTCTTTATCTGTAAAGGATCCGATTGATTTAATTTTCCGGACGATACTGCTTCTGCCCCCTAACATTCAATCCCGGCCTGTGCAGCATCCTGAATAAAATAGAGATAGAGACGTCTTTCTGATCCCTGTGCCTTCAGAATCTGGTGCACTTTTTTCACGTAATCTCCCCCGGCATTTCTTGTCATAAAAACGCTGGATAAAATTCCGCTTTCTGAGCTCTCGATCCGCTCTTCCAGAGTGTCCATATCCATAAATCTTTCATAACGGCTGAGATCGGCAGCATGAATCACCTGAGCTTCAAAACGAGTGAGCCTGTCGGAAATTCGTTCAGGCATATGGCTGGAGGAATCCTCAATGCTGGAAATCGAATACATCACCTGGCGTTCCAGATCGATAATGTAGATCTCATCGTAAAGATAATATAGATTTCTGCGGAGCAGATCCAGGTCTTCCTGGTCCTGGATGGCGGAATTGCGTTTCACCAGAACATGGGTAAGGATCAGTTTTTTATCCTCTCGGGAGAATAGCAGATGATAGTCTGCTTCGACCCGTCCGTAGGAAATCGGATATTCAAAAGCCGCGATTGGATGATCAAGATCAAGGAATCGGAGCTTCTGATAGAGATTCCGGTTGATCGGAAAGCGTACTTTATTGACCATGAAATCCGCCGCCGATTTTGCTTCCATCCAGTCCAGATTTCTGTTGACTGTACTGATTTTCTGCAGTTCATCCTGATAAGCTTTACTAATGTTCTCTATATTCGGATGAATACTTATACCGAAATGCAGTTGTCGAAATAAGTACCTGTCCGAATAAATAGTACGGCCGCGCAGACAAGACTGTCCCCTTGCCCGTTTTTCTTTTGTCCCTGCAGAAAATGTTGAAAATGTGTATAATACGTCAGGGAAGGAGGATTGAAATTGAGTTTACAAAATTTGATTTTGGACTTTACACATATCTATACGGAAGAAATTCACCAGAAAATTCCGGGAATCCGGCGAATTGACCTGAGTGACATTGAAGGAACGGAAATGTACTGCTCTCCGCAGGCATACAGACAGCTCAGGCAGCGGCTTGCCGGTTACGGACCGGAGGGCATCCACTTCATTGACAACGGTAATTATCATTATATGACGCGGCTGTTTACTGGAAAAATCCGCCTGCCTTACATTCTTTTTCTGTTCGACAATCACACAGACATGCAGAGGCCGATGATCGACGGTCTGCTGAGCTGCGGAAGCTGGGCGGCGGAGATGCTGAGAAAGGATCGAAAGCTCCGGCAGCTCATCCTGGTCGGGCCGCGGCTGAAGCAGGTCCGCGCCATCCCCCGCTCTTTGAAAAGAAAAATCATCTACATCAGCCGCTACGAACTGGAACGGAATTCCGCACAGGCAGAGTTTGCGAAGATCCGACGCGATCTGCCTGCCTATATTTCCATCGACAAGGACGTTCTGTCTGAGTATTTTGCGCGGACCAACTGGAATCAGGGAACGATGTCCCTTCCGGTGCTGAAATACCTCATCCGCGATATCTTCGATAATGTAAAGGTCATCGGTGCGGATATCTGTGGCGAAAACACCCTGCAGGAGCCGGCATCTGAGCTGTCTAAAGACCTTGCGGTGAACCGCAGTACGGACGATGTTCTGTACCGCTTTCTGGACCGGCTGATGATCGAGGAGCATGCAGATCGTTTGGAGACAAAGCAGACGTGCGCAAGGTGACGCAGGCTGTCCGGATTGCCTGCAGATTTCCTGTCTGCCATCTGGCGCTGATCATCATGACAGATTCGGATCGCTGACTTTCAGCAGATTGAACATAGAAAAACCGGACGAAATATATCCGTCCGGCAGTCATAATTATTTTTCTCTTTCACGGATCAGCTGATCCCGCGCGCTTTTCACGGCACGGATATGATCTGGCCCGGTTGTGCAGCATCCGCCGACCGCAGATGCGCCCAGTTTATACCATTCCAGCGCATAATCATGGAACTTTCCCGGACTGCCGTTCCCTTTCCAGATTTTTCTCCGCAGGTCGTAAACCATTCCGCTGTTTGGATAAACTGCCACAGGAAGTCCGGATGGAAGGAATTCTGTGATCAGACTGCTGATATATTCTGGAAGGGTGCAGTTGACTCCGATCATTTTCAGACCCGGGAAACGCCCGCGGTCAGAGAACAGCTTCATGCACTCTGCAATGGTCTGGCCTTCACTGGTATGATGGCCGTCCCGGCAGGAAAAACTGATCCAGTAATCGGCATGAAGAGATTCTGCCAGATCAGCCTCGATTTCTGCCTCATGAAGGGAAGGCACGGTTTCAAACAGCAGCAGATCAGAGCCAGAGTCCAGAAGAATTTCTGCCCGTTCACGATGGAAGGCCAGCAGCTGTTTATCTGAAATTCCGTAATTCCCCCGGTATTCACTGCCGTCTCCCAGATAGGCGCCGTAGGGACCGCAGGAGCCCAGGGCCAGAGGATACGGGCGTGAAAAAGACTTTTCTCCGGATGTGCCTGCCCCGGATTGATCAACTGGATTATCCGCTTCGGGCTGATCTCTGTGTTTCATGATTCCGGACTCCTGTGACGTCTCCGCGTCAGTCTCCTTGTAAGCCTGCCAGAATTCGGTCCTGGCTTCTTTTAACAGATCCATTGACCGGCGGATCAAAGCTTCTGCCTGCCTGCTGGTAAAACCGTGCTCCCTCAGTCCTTTCATGGAAGCCTGGTAGCTGCAGCTGATTCCCATATCCGCTCCTGCCCGGAAATAATCCAGATGGACCTTTTTCACCAGTTCCGGACTTCTGATCAGCGCCTCGGCTGTCCAGAGTCCGCCGTTTTTTATCGGAAAGCCCAGCTTTTCCAGAGCTGTCGACATAGAACCGTCAATGACCAGCATTTACTGTTCCTCGTTTATCTTATTAAGGCCAGGCGCATCTGGGAATTTGTTTTCTGGAATCGGCATTCCGTTATAATACGGGGTGTTCGTATTAATGCATTCATAAACGATGTTGATGACATCGATTTCCCTGTATCCCTTCACCTTCAGCAGCGGAAACGGTTCGCCGAAAGTTTCTTCATATTGTCTGAGCAGCATTTCTAACATATTCAGATCTCCTTTTCCATTTATTCTGTAACATGACTATTATTATACATCATCTTACCGCTAACAGAAACACAGGAGTCTGACGAAATAAATCGACGACTCCTGTGTTTGTATGCGTATATTCAATAATCCTATTAAAGAATTTTCGAAAGGTGATGTTTTTCTCCGGCTAACTTGCCATGCTTTCCTCTGGATACTCTTTTACATGCTGTCCGGCCCTCCTGGCGAGAGTATCTTTTCTTGCATCTCTTAAGAACAATACTGCCGTAAAGAGTACGACAAAAATTACCATCCAAGTGAGAATGCTCAGCGGCAGTGAACGTACAACGAAATATGCGAGCAGAACACCGACACATCCAAAGATGGAATCTCCAATCGATGCAACCATGTCATAACGTGCCTGCTTGATGAATACCGGAGCATTTCCGAATGCCATCAGATTTTAATTAGAACGAGTTTTGTACCACGTTCTAAACCAAAGTCTACTTCATTGATTAATATTTGTCAATAGATTTAGTTGCAATTGTACCAGATGTAAAGCAAATTAATTTGAAATTCATTGCCATTCCTTCACGGAATTATGGTAGTCTGTATCTGTCTTACAGATATAAGAAAGGAAAATACAATTATGGAATCCATTGATGTATATGACAGCAGCCGTAACTTCACCGGAAAACAGATTGACCGTCAGATGGAAAAGCTGAAGCCGGACGAGTACATGCTCTATGCCCTTGCGCTCATTGAAAACACACAGGGTCAGTTCCTCCTGACCCGCCGTGCACTGACTAAGAAATGGGCAGCAGGTGCCTGGGAAATTCCGGGAGGCGGTGTCGATGCCGGAGAATCCACAGAAACTGCCATGCTCCGCGAAGCAAGAGAAGAAACCGGACTGGACCTCAGTTCCTGCACCCGGCAGCGCATTCTGACCTACCGCAACGATGAGCCGGAAAGCGGCGACAACTATTTCTGCGACATCTATCTCTGCCATGCTGATTTTCAGCCGTCCGATATAAGGATCCAGAAATCCGAAGTTCTGGATTTCCGCATGGCATCACCGGAAGACATCCAGAAGCTGCAGGAAACAGACAGCGTTCTCCACTATGAGCGGATTATGGATGCCGTAGAAGCGGCAAGAGAGCTGAAACTGTAATTCGGGAGCGATCATTCTCCCAGGCATAAATCGTGCCGGATTTTAGGCAGTACTGGACTACTGAAGAATCCGCAATGCTAAGATGTCATGCGGGAATCCGAGAACCTGGCTTATCGCTGAAAAAGGTTTACGGATTTTCCGACTGTGAAAAAAGTGGGTCGGGAAATGACCTTTTTGGACCGATTTTCCCGACTTTTTATAGCAAAACTGCGTTCTGATTTTATTATCATCGAGACCTGCATCTATGTATTGACAGAATTTACAGTTATTATTACAGCCAGAGTCAACTAAGTAAAAGCCGCAGCCACGAATCACATTTTGCAATTCGCTGCTGCGGCCTCCTCTGACATATTGGGTTATTAATTCATTTACTCCAGCTCGAACGCACCGGTGTACAGCTGATAATACTGGCCTTTCTGATCCAGCAGCTGTTCATGGGTTCCGCGCTCGATAATCCGTCCATGATCCAGGACGATGATAACATTTGAGTTCTTAACTGTCGACAGGCGGTGCGCGATGACGAATACAGTGCGGCCCTTCATCAGAGCATCCATGCCCTTCTGAACGATCTGCTCAGTACGTGTATCGATGGAAGAGGTTGCCTCGTCGAGGATCATGACCGGCGGATCTGCTGCTGCGGCTCTGGCAATGGCGAGCAGCTGACACTGGCCCTGTGACAGTGTGGATCCGTCTCCGCTCAGCATGGTCTGATAGCCATCCGGAAGACGCTCGATGAAATCATCGGCGCCGGCGAGTTTTGCGGCTTCGATACACTCTTCATCGGTCGCGTCCAGTCTTCCGTAGCGGATATTGTCCATGACGGTTCCGGTAAACAGAACGGTGTCCTGAAGGACGATGCCCAGTGACTTTCTCAGTGACGGCTTCTGAATGTGATGGATGTCGATTCCGTCGTACAGTATCGTTCCGTCAGAAATATCATAGAAACGATTGATCAGGTTGGTAATTGTTGTTTTGCCTGCACCCGTGGCACCGACGAAAGCGACTTTCTGTCCTGGTTTTGCGTAGAGGGTCAGGTCATGCAGGATCGGTTTCCCTGCCTCGTAGGAGAAGTTCACATGCTCCAGTCTTACATCGCCTTTCATCGGGCGGTACTGAGCTCCACCGTCTCCATTGGTCTGTTTCCAGGCCCAGAAACTTTCCTGGTCGTGCGGATTGACCGTCTGGACTTCGGAAACGCTTCCGCCACCCAGCTGCTTTACCCGTACCAGTTCAACGGTCCCCTTGTCCTCTTCCAGCTCCTCATCAAGGTGACGGAAAATTCTTTTTGCCCCGGCAAGGCCCATGACGACGGAGTTGATCTGCGGGGATACCTGCTGGATGTTTCCGGCAAACTGGCGGCACATGGACAGGAACGGTACGATGACCGCGATAGAAAACGGCAGTCCGGAGATGCTCACATTATGTGCGTGCCACTCCAGCATCAGACCGCCGGCAACGGCAACGATGACGTACAGAATATAGTTGACGTTGTTCAGAATCGGCATCAGGGTGTTGGAATACTTGTTTGCCTTATAGGCTGCCTCGTACAGTTCGTCATTCTGTTTATCAAAGGACTTCTCTGCCTGCGGTTCATGGTTGAAGACCTTGATGACTTTCTCTCCACCGATCATTTCTTCAATCACACCTTCTGTATCCGCCATGGATTTCTGCTGGGCGATGAAGTATCTGGCAGACCGTCCGCCGATTTTCTTTGTGATGGTAATCGTGACCACGGATCCCGCGATGATGATCAGCGCCATCCAGATGCTGTAATAGAACATGATACACAGGATGGTCAGGATGATCACCAGAGAAGACAGAAGCTGCGGGAAGGACTGGGAAATCATCTGCCGCAGGGCTTCAACATCGTTGGTGTAATAGGACATGATGTCTCCATGTTTGTTGGTATCAAAATACCGGATCGGCAGCGTCTGCATGTGGTCGAACATCTTGTTCCTTGTTTTTGCCAGAGATCCCTGGGTAAAAATCGCAAGGAGCTGGTTGTAGGCAATTCCAGCAATCAGGGAGCAGCCATACATGACGGCCAGAATGGCGACCAGCTTCATGATCTGCGGTCTTGCCTGACTCCATGGAAGATGCTGATTCCAGCAGACCTGAAGAACCGCAACGACTTTCTGAATGAAAATCGACGGAACCGCGGAAACGATCGCATTGAAAATGATCAGGATAATCGCACAAGGAAGCAGGACTGGGTAAAATCCTCTCAGCATTTTAAACAGCCGGCGTACGACAGAGCCGTATCCGGAGTTCTGTTTTTCCTCCATCTTTTTCTTACTCATCTGCTCCCTCCTTTCTCTTCGCTTCGTCATCCGGAATGGATTCTGTTCCCTGTTTATTCTGGGAAAGATAAACTTCCCGGTAAATCTTATTGCTCTTCAGAAGCTCCTGACTCGTTCCGACCGCATTGATCCGGCCGTTGTCCATGACGACGATCCGGTCTGCGTCTTCAACGGAGGACGTTCTCTGCGCGATAATGATTTTGGTGGTATCTGGCAGATAGGTACGCATGGCCGCGCGGATCAGCGCATCCGTCTTCGTATCAACTGCTGATGTAGAATCGTCCAGGATCAGGATTTTCGGCCGCTTCAGAAGAGCACGTGCGATGCACAGACGCTGTTTCTGTCCGCCGGACACATTGCTTCCGCCCTGCTCGATCCAGGTGTTGTATCCATCCGGCATGCGGTCGATAAATTCATCTGCGCAGGCCAGGTGACAGACCTCGCGGACTTCTTCATCCGTGGCACTTTCATTTCCCCAGCGGATGTTATTGGCGATTGTCCCGGCAAACAGTACGTTTTTCTGCAGAACCATCGCGACATTATCTCTGAGGGTGACCAGGTCGTAGTCCCGGACGTCTCTTCCGCCGACCCTGACCTCTCCTTCTGTCGCCTCATACAGCCTTGGAATCAGCTGGACCAGAGATGATTTGGCTGAACCGGTTCCTCCGATTACGCCAATCACTTCACCGGAGTGAATGTCCAGGCTGATGTCGCTGAGTACCGGACGTTTTGCGTCTTTCTCATACTTGAAGCTGACATTGTTAAAGGAAATCGAGCCGTCTGCGACTTCCGTCAGGCCGTTTTCCGGTGATGTCAGATCACTCTCTGTCTGCAGAACTTCCGCAATTCTGGCTGCAGATTCTGCGGCAAAAGTAACCATGACAAAAATCATCGACAGCATCATCAAGGACGCAAGGATCTGAAAGTTGTAGGTCAGAAGAGACGAAAACTGTCCGATATCCAGGACTTTCCCCTGATACACAATAATTTCCCTTGAACCAAAAGAAAGGACAAAGAGCATGACCGCATAGATACAGGCCTGCATCAGCGGGTTGTTGAAGGCCAGAATACGTTCCGCGTGAGTAAAGATTTTTTTGATATTTCCAGACGCATCATGGAACTTTTCTTTTTCGTGTTCTTCCCTGACATAGGATTTCACGACTCTGATTCCGGTGACGTTCTCCTGAACCGTACGGTTTAAAATATCATACTTCGGGAAACCGCGTTTAAACAGCGGCATGGTCAGGCGGATAACCAGCCCCAGTCCAACGGCCAGGAATGGAATGACCGCAAGGAATACCAACGAAATGGATCCAGACATATAATAAGCCATAATAAAGGACAGGATGATGTTCAGCGGCGCTCTGAATGCCGTGCGGATGATGAGCATCCATGCCTGCTGGACGTTCTGAACATCCGTAGTCATTCTTGTGACCAGAGAAGCCCTGGAGAAGGAATCAATATTATGAAAAGAAAATTGCTGAATCCGGTAAAATACATCGTGCCGCAGGTTCTTCGACAGTCCGCAGGATGATTCTGAACAGGTCACTCCGGCAAAATAACCGAAGAACAGAGAACAGAAGGCCAGAACCAGCAGGATCCAGCTGTAATGGATAATGTGACTGACTCCGTATCCGGCCTTAACGTCATTGACCAGAAGCGCGATGACATAAGGAATAATGGACTCAAAAACAACTTCTCCGATGACCAGAATCGGCGTCAGTATCGTTGCTTTTTTATACTCACGCAGTGATTTCATGAGTATCTTCCAGTTTTTCATGCACTCACCTCTTTTTCAAAATTCCACACAAATAGAAAAAGGACAGCAGGAATCATACAGAATTGTTTGTACGACACCGCTGTCTGTTGCTTTCTGTTGTTTGGTTGTAAAAATAATTTGCTGTGATGATTACTTTAACACATATTCCGGGCAGCTTCAAGGTCAGAAGTCCGATGTTCACGAACTCTTTACAGTGGCACAGAGCTGCTGTCTTCTGCTTTTCTGTCGTTTGCGCAGGCCCGTGCCGCGCCGCTGAACTCGCAGCCTTCAAGCCGCTCTTCCGGCAGATAGCAGGCGCGGCGCTGCTTATGCACCAGTCTTTCAACGAACTCTGTCGACGGACTGCGCAGGAGTTCGTCCGGCTCTGCATACTGCTGAATGACTCCGTGATCCAGCACCAGGACGCGGGTTCCCAGATTCAGAGCTTCTTCAATATCATGGGTGACGAACAGGATCGTAATCCCCGTCTCCTGATGAATGCGTTTGATTTCCTTCTGCAGCTGCTCTCTGGTGATCGCATCTACCGCTCCAAAAGGTTCATCCATCAGCAGAATGTCCGGGGATGCTGCCAGAGCGCGGGCGATTCCCACCCTAGCATTTTTTTATGTGTCTGAATTCAATTGCTGTTTCCATGTCAGGCTCCTTTCTGTTATTTCAGAAGTCCTTTTGACTTCAGATAAGCCTTCGCTACTGCAGCCGGCTCTTTCTTCTCCGTTTCTACCTCATAGTTCATCTTCTGCATGTCTTTATCCGTGATGGTGCTGTTGAATTTCTTCAGAACGTCCTCCAGCTCCGGATGTTTGTTCAGCGTCTCTTCACGAACGACATTTCCGCACATATAGGAAGGATAGAGATGTTTGTCATCCTTCAGGACGGTGATGTCTGCGTGGCTCAGCTGTCCGTCAGTTGTAAAGATCGGCATGATGTCAATCTTCTTTTCTGCCATTGCCTTGTATTTCAGGCCGATGTCCATGTCCTTCGTGCTCTTGAATGTGAGGCCGTAGGTCTTGCAGAGTGCCTTGTAGCCGTCTTTTCTTCCGAAGAAATCGTATTCTGCGCCGAATCTCAGCTGGCTGGACACGCGCTGCAGGTCGGAATAAGTCTTCAGATGATATTTATCGGCAATGTCTTTCCGTACGCCGATGCCGTAGGTGTTATTGAAGCCGTACATGCCGCCCCACTTCATATTCAGCTCGTTCTCGTATCCATTCTGCAGCTGTGGGAACTGTTTTTCAGAATAGATATCTTTCTTTTTCAGAACCATGTTCCATCCTGTTCCGGTGTATTCCGGATAGAGGTCGAATTTTCCGCTCTCCATGCCAGGCTCAATATTGGAAGTGCCGCCGCCGACTCCGGTTGTCAGATCTACAGTAAGATTCGTATCCTGCTCGATCACATCCTTCAGCATATTCCCCAGAATATACTGTTCGGTCATCGGCTTGGCTGCGACGTGAATGACCCTGTCTTCCTTCTTTGGAAGAAGCATGCCGAATGCCAGGCATACGATCAGGACGGCTGCGATAAGGGCTATGATCTTGTTTGTTCTTTTTGCCTTCTTATTATGCGTATTCATCCTGCGCTCGGCGATACCGAGGAGGAAGTCGACGAGAAGTGCGAGAACGGCAATCAGAAGACTTCCGTCAATCGTCATGGCTGTATTATTGGTGGTGATGCCGCGGTAAATCGCAACTCCGAGGCCGCCTGCTCCGATAAAGGGAACCGTAGTCCTGGGAACGGGAAATGAGCACATGAGCGGATATAAATAGAGGCACCTATAAATCGTTGATTTTTAGCCATTTACGCTATTCTATTCTTTGACAAGCGGCAGCATCTTCTGCGGAGATCTTGCGGAACATGGCGTGACATGGTGTGACATGGCGTGACAGAAGTGTGACACTACAGTGCGCATAGTTTTTTCCTGCAGCCATACCCACGCGGTTGTGATATAATGCCTGTGGCAAACAAGACAAAAGTGATTATATAGAGGATAATATTATGACAAGTGCTGAACAAAGAGAAGCCGCAAGGCAATTTATTAACAAATGGAAATCCGGCGGTGACGAAAAACAAGACTGTCATCCGTTCTGGATCGAGCTGCTACATAACGTTCTTGGCATAGAGGACGTTACTGACTACGTCCAGTTTGAAAAACCAGTAAAATTGACCGAAGGAGACAGTAAGATCCACACCCGATATATTGACGGATATATCCCTACTGTAAAGGTCCTGATTGAGCAGAAAGGCTCGAAGCATCATTTGGATGAAAAAGAACCACAGAGCGGAGGGGAAATGCTGACGCCGTACGAACAGGCGAAACGCTATAACGATAATCTGATCATAGATGAAAAAGCAAGGTGGATCATTACCTGTAATTTTACAGAGATCTGGGTCTACAATATGAACGAAGTAGTTCCGGCTCCAAAGAAAATTAACATCATGGAGCTTCAGGATAAATATTCGGTCCTAGATTTCCTTGTGAAAAAAGATGTGAAAGAGATTTCTCATGAGATGCAGGTCTCAATCGACGCTGGAAACATTGTCGGTCTTATTTATGATGCCTTTCTGAAGCAATACGGAATTCCGGAGGCGGCGCCGAAAGGGGAGACGGTGGAGGAACGCGAGAAACGGGAACATAAGCTTCGTTCGCTGAACGCTCTCTGTGTTCGGCTGGTTTTCCTTTTCTACGCGGAGGATGCCGGGATCTTCGAACGGAACCAGTTCCATGATTATTTGGAAGCTTTTCCGGCCTCCCAGTGCCGGAGAGCTCTGATGGAGCTGTTCCAGGTTTTGGACCAGACACCGGAGGAGAGAGACGAATACCTGGAAGAAAATTTGGCAGCCTTCCCGTATGTCAACGGGGGACTCTTCGCCGATGAGAATATCATCATCCCGCCCCTGACGGAAGAGATTAAGTCACTTCTCCTCGATAAGGCTTCTGCCGACTTCAACTGGCGGGATATCTCTCCGACGATCTTCGGCGCGGTGTTTGAGAGCACACTAAATCCGGAAACGCGCCGTGCCGGCGGGATGCATTATACCTCTGTCGAGAATATCCACAAAGTCATCGACCCTCTCTTCCTGGACGATCTGAAGGCGGAGTTCAATGACATCTGCAAGATCAGTGTAAAGAAAATTCGCAACCGAAAACTGTTGGAATTTCAATCTAAACTCGCATCGACCACGATTTTGGACCCTGCGGCTGGAAGTGGAAACTTCCTGACCGAATCTTACCTGAGTTTGCGTCGTCTAGAGAACCAGGTGATTAAGGAGCTCACCGGCGGACAGATGCAGATCGGAACGGAAGAGTACAATCCCATTCAGGTTTCGATCCAGCAGTTCTACGGCATCGAGATCAATGACTTCGCCGCGACCGTGGCAAAAACAGCCCTGTGGATCGCGGAAGACCAGATGCTGGAGGAAACGAAAAGGATCTTGTATGGGTATGATCAGGACTTCCTTCCCTTGAAGACTTATGTCAATATCATAGAGGGGAATGCTCTGAGGCTGGATTGGAATGATGTCGTGCCGAAGAGCGAACTGAACTATATCATGGGAAATCCGCCGTTTGTGGGCTACAGCTTTCAGAGCAAAGAGCAAAAGGACGATATCCTTTCTGTTTATGTTGACGAGAAGGGCAGGCCATATAAGGCAGCAGGGAAGATTGATTATGTCGCTGGATGGTATTTCAAGGCGTCGGAATTCATACAGAATACAGACATTCACGCAGCTTTCGTTTCCACCAATTCTATCACGCAGGGAGAGCAGGTAGCGACTATTTGGAAACCTCTATACGAGCGGTTTGGAATTCATATCGACTTTGGTTATCGCACATTCGTATGGAACAGTGAAGCAAATGACAAGGCACATGTTCACGTGGTTATTGTCGGGTTTAGTTGTAACAATTCGGGTCGGAAAAAATCGATCTTCGAAGACGATAACCGATATGAAGCTACGAACATCAATCCTTATCTCATTGATGCGCCACTGGTTTTTGTCGAGAGTGCAAGGAAATCGCTGTGTAATAAAATAAAAATAACTACAGGCAACAGGCCTGCTGATGGTGGCAATCTCATTATTGAGAAAGATGAGTATCAACGGTTCATTGAACAGGAACCGGAAGCGAAAAAATACATAAAGCGATTATTAGGATCTGCTGAGTTTATTAATAATAAGGATCGTTGGTGTCTTTGGCTTGTAGGTGTTTCTCCTGGAGAACTAAGAAAGATGCCTCTTGTAATGGAACGTGTGGAAGCGTGCAGACAGGACCGTCTTAATAGTCCCGACGCAGGGAGGAAAAAATTAGCTGAAACGCCGACGTTATTTAGAGAAACACAGAATCCTAGCCGGTATATTGTTGTACCGAAAGTTTCGTCACAGCGCAGACGGTATATTCCAATTGGATATCTGGATGGAGATACGATTCCCACGGATTTACTTTTCATTATTCCTGAGGCTGATTTGTATTATTTTGGAATGTTGACATCGAATGTGCATATGGCGTGGATGAGAACTGTTGCCGGCCGGCTAAAGAGTGATTACCGATATTCCGGGAATCTTGTGTACAATACATTCCCCTGGCCGGATCCTACCGACGCTCAGAAAGCCCGTATCGAGGCCACAGCCCAATCCATCCTCGATGTCAGAGCTTTCTACACGGACTCTTCGCTCGCGGACCTCTACGATCCTCTGACCATGCCACCGGAACTGCGCAAGGCTCACATAGCGAATGACAAAGCAGTCATGGCGGCCTACGGCTTCCGCACGAAGATGAGTGAATCAGATTGCGTAGCTGAACTGATGAAAATGTATAAGAAACTAGCAGAAGATCAAAGTAAATAAAAAAAGGGAGCATGGAATTCTTTCTGTAATTTGGGGCCTTTCATGAGATGAGATATATCTGAATGGGAAA
>CAJMLL010000047.1 GCA_905214225.1 uncultured bacterium
AAATGCTGGTCCTCGGCCTGCAGCACACGTTCGCAATGTTCGGAGCAACGGTCATGGTTCCGCTTCTGACCGGTCTGAATGTCTCCACGACGCTGCTGTTCGCCGGCCTGGGAACGCTTCTTTTCCATATTATCACTAAAGGAAAAGTTCCGGCTTTCTTAGGCTCTTCGTTCGCCTTTCTCGGTGGATATGCCGCGGTCGCCCCGCTTCTGAAGAACGGTGCGCCGAATGAGAAAATGCTGCCCTACGCCTGCGGAGGCGTCTTCTGCGCGGGTCTTCTCTACGTCGTGCTCGCCGCGTTTATGAAGGCTTTTGGCCCGCACCGCGTTATGCGCTATTTCCCGCCGATTGTCACGGGTCCGATCATCATCTGCATCGGTCTGACTCTGGCGCCGAATGCCATCGCAAACTGCCGCAGCAACTGGATTGTCGCGCTGGCAGCCCTGGTAACCATCATTTACTTCAACATCTGGGGCAGGGGAATGGCAAAAATTATCCCGATCATCCTGGGTGTTATCGTGTCATATGTGGTTGCCTGTGCCCTGGGTGTCGTCGATATCTCTGCAATCACGCAAGAACGCTGGATCGCCGCGCCGCCGATCACCATGATGAAGTTCGACATTTCCGCAATTATCACAATCGTACCGCTGGCTCTGGCCACCATGATGGAACACATCGGCGATATCACCGCCATCGGCGCCACCACACACCGCAACTACATTGAAAATCCGGGACTTCACAGAACCCTGCTCGGTGACGGTCTCGCAACCTGCCTGGCCGCTGCGTTCGGCGCGCCGGCAAATACAACCTACGGCGAGAACACGGGCGTGCTGGCGCTGACCGGAATTTACGATCCTAAGGTCATTGAAATTGCCGCATGTTTTGCCGTTCTGCTGGGTTTCATTCCGAAAGTCGGATTCCTGATCCAGTCGATTCCGGCCGCAACCATCGGCGGAATCTCTCTGATTCTCTACGGAATGATCTCCGCCGTCGGCGTCCGCAACATCGTGGAAAATCACGTGGACTTCACCAGAACCAGAAACACGATCATCGCCGCGCTGATCCTGGTCTGCGGACTGGGATTCACCTTCGGCAGCAAACAGGGGCTGACATTCCACATCGCAGGATTTACAATTACATTGTCAGGTCTGGCCATTGCCTCCCTGACCGGCATCATCGCCAACGCCATTCTTCCTGGAAACGAATATTCCTTCCGCGACGGCAAAGATGAAGATAAAGACAAGTACGGCACATACAACGTGTAAACCGATTCAATCAGCACATAAAGGGGGCAGCCAATGATTAAGGTCTTCAACGCAAAAGAAAAAAATGAATTTGCAGATCTTGCGGATACACCGGAAGTCAAGGAAGTGCGCGACAGCCGCGATTATGCGGTCAACGTCGGAAAAAAAGCTTATCTGATCACCTTCCATTACATCAACCGCCGGCGTGTCACCCTTTACGCTGACCCCCAGCAGTGCTGCGTCATGACCGACTCCCTGCATCTCAGGAAAATCGCAAAAGAGATCGACGCGCCGTCCGGAATCAAAGAAGCCAACATGTTCCTTCAGCGGATTTCCAAGAACGACATGTTCGACCTGCAGAGTCTGGAAAAGGAAGTACAGGCCCTGGAAGACAAACTGTTCGCCGAAAAAACTCCAAACCGCAGAGGTATCGATGAAATCCGCAAACTCCGCCGTGAAATCCTCCGCCGGAAACGCTACTATGAGCTGATGGAATTCATCACTGACGAACTGATGGAGATGGACAGCGACTTCAGCTACATCAGCAAGAAATTCGACCGCCTCTACAAGGTCATCCTCAGGACCCAGGAATTTGCCGAAGAAGTCCGCGACGCCTACCAGTCCCAGGTCGATATTCAGCAGAACAACATCATGAAATTCCTGACCATCATCACCACCATGTTCATGCCGCTTCAGCTGATCACCGGCTGGTACGGGATGAACCTGAAGATGCCGGAAGTCCACTGGCGTTTCGGCTACCCGTATGTCATCGCCCTGAGTATCGCCATCTGCCTGCTCATGTACTGGATCTGCAAGCGGAATAAATGGTTTTAAAGACGAGAAAAACAGCCCGCGCAAGGAGATTCCCGAATGTTTTCGGCATCCTGGCCTGTCCCCTGCCGGGCATTTTTTCTGCTATTCAGTAGTTCATTCCCCTGCCGGCCAGCCCTTGCTGACCAGCAAAATCCATGTCAATAAGTCAGCCGATAACCGTGCTTATACACGCGTGTATACAGTATGCCCGGATATCACGTTCTCCTGCAGAATCGAATCCTGCCAGTTATATTTTGTCCCGGTCTGCTAGAAAGTCAGGCGCATCTCATGCCATGCCACTCCGCCATGGGTGGAATCCGATATACCCTCATCGATAAAACCGAATTTCGCGTAGTAGTGCACCAGGTGGTCCTTGCAGGTCAGCACCAGGCCCTTCCGGCCCTGCTTCCGCGCCTCTTCAATGACGTGCATCAGCAGCATCGCCGCACAGCCCTGCTTTCTGTAGTCAGGAATCGTATCCACACCGAAAATCATCTGCCAGGCGCCCTGCTCGTTATGCAGGAAAGCATCATCATACATCTCGTCTTCCAGATGCTCCTCGTCTGTCACCATTCCATTGACAAAACCAACCATTTTACTGCCGTCTTCCAGAACCCAGAAGTGGTCTGGATAGGCCTTCAGTCGACGCTCCATAGAATCACGTCCGGCTGCCTCTGCAGGCGGAAAGCATTCTGCTTCTACCTGTGTAACGGCATCCAGATCCTTGATATTTGCAGTCCTTATTTCCATAACTGATTCTTCCTCTTCACGTTCTTCTTCATCTGTTCTGTCTGCAGCTTCAGCGGAGAAGCTCCGGATCAGAGTATTTTCCGTCTTTTATCACTGTGCGGAAAATCGCACAGTTGTCCACCGGCATCCGCCAGATTTCATTTCCCGGGCGCTCAAGCTTTCTGATCCAGCCGAACATCGCCCGGATAGCAACGCCGTGGCTCACTGCAAGGATTCGGTCCTTCGGACCGGCATGTTCCGCAAGGTCAGTAAGAAATTCCCCGACACGACTTGTGACATCCTCCAGCGGCTCGATTCCCTCCGGCGCAGGGATATTTACCGGATCCTGAAGAAAAGTGTGCATCTCCGGTCCCATTTCTTCATAAGTTTTTCCGTCCCAGTCTCCGTAGTCAATTTCAATCAGCCGGTCATCCGTTTCAAATTCCGTACGCGGAATACCAAGAGCAATTTCCGCCGTTTCTTTGGTCCGGCCCAGATGGCTGGTGATCACCCTGTTGAAAGAAAGATGATATTTACGGATGACTTCCGCGGCCGCAGCCGCCTGTTTCCTCCCCGTATCATTCAGCGGACAGTCAATGTGCCCCTGCATCTTTCCTGAAATATTCATATCCGTCTGCCCATGCCTCATGATATACAGTTCCATAAATCATCCCTCCGGCGCGCACAAAAAATATAATATACACGTCTAGTATACCATCATCACTCCCTTGAGAAAAATCCATTTCCGCTTATTGAAATATACAGAAATTTTACATTGAAAATTTCTTCGTTCGGGACTATAATTGTTTTTGTTAACGATGTGGGGATATAGCTCAGCTGGGAGAGCGACGGACTCGCAGCTCGTAGGTCAGGGGTTCGATCCCCCTTATCTCCACCATAAAAAAACAGACTGGTATTATGCCAGTCTGTTTTTTTATGGTGGTTATGTTGGGGGATCGGACCCCTGAAAGGGGTGAGATCCGCCTTCTGGACCTAGCCCCGTGAGAACGAGCGGACATTCATCACTTCACCGCGAAGTTCGAACGTCGGCAGGTCCTATGCGAAGACTGCCCAAGAGCGCGAGCACAGCGACGCGCGATTGGCTGCTCGTTTCCGGCAGTCGACGGCGATCTCCATTAATAAATGTTGGGGGATCGGACCCCTGAGATGATGACAGCGGCCGGCAGCCGGCCGCATACTGATCACCTTTCAACCCGCCCAGGCAAAAACCACAGCCGCCGTGCAGTCCATAAAACTGCGCGGCGGCTGCTCATTTATTCATTCCATTATTGAAAGGAGAAACTCATCCATTACGCATCGGATCTTGCGTACTTGTTCTTCATCTCCATGCTGGCGGTGAAGAGTACCTGATCCATCAGCTTGTCTGTCTTTTCCTGTGTGAAATCAGACATTTCCTGATTGACCTTTTCCAGGAATCTGTGCAGGTCAGCGCCGGACGGCTTCTTTTCCTCATAGGCTGCATCTGTTTCGTGGATCAGCGCATGCGCCTTATAGGCGACGGCATTCTGATACTGCTCAACGAAATTGGAGCAGCTCTGGAAGTGTGCATCTGCCATGGCTGCGATCAGGCGGTTGGACCAGTAGAAGTTGTCTGTGGAAACCTTTGCTGTTGTGTTCTGGAAATATTCCGGTGTGGTCTCTACATTCGTGTAGAACGGTACAAAGGCGTTGAATGCGCAGGAACCCAGAGCAACCCACTGGAGGCACTGGATCTCCTTCGGCATGTACGGACGGATCTGTGTCAGGGACAGAACACTGTTTCTGTTGATTCCGATCGGACGGAATTTTCCCCTCCACTCATCCGGGCCGTATCCGCCGTATGGATCGTACTGGGTGTTCTGATAATAACCGGACATGGTGTACTTTACTTCTTCGATATTGATCTTATGCTCCGGCTGCAGGCACCAAGGCAGATCGTCGGACATCGGTGTGAAATCAGCATCCGGTCCGTCCCAGATGAAGGTGTTCGGGTTCAGGTAACGCTCGATGAACCATGCTCTCGGTGTGTTGTAGGTATGGTCGGAATCGTCATGGCTTCCGAATGCAGCGCGGCTGTCAAAGTCGGTGCAGTTCTTCAGAGAGTCGTAATCTCTGTCCTCATCCATCGTTCTGTCGAGGTGATATTTCTCAACGAACTCGATCATGTCGGAAGAGCACATATGATCTTTCTGCTCGCCAAATGCATCGACGAAGTCGAAGGAATCGATTCCCATCTGGTTCGGCATTACCACATAGCAGTCATCCGGTACACGCTTTGCGATCCAGTGATGTCCGCCGATGGTCTCCAGCCACCAGATGTCGTTGACATCCTGGAATCCGATGGCGTTGAACTCATAGGTTCCGTACTTCTCCAGGATTGCGCCCAGTCTCTCTACACCTTCTCTGGCAGAGTGAATGTACGGAAGAACCAGAGTCGGCATATCCTCTTCACCGATTCCGTCTAAAGCAAGCGGGTCTGCACCCTGGACTGCCGGGTTGGTGGTAATCGTCTCCGTTGCCGTCATTGCGACGTTGACCGCGTTGATTCCGCCCTGTCCCCAGATTCCGCCGGCTTTCTGAACGGCGTCCGGTGTCTCCGTGTACGGCATCGGATCATCAGGAAGATCCATCTCAAACTTGGAAAGTACGGATTTATAGTGCCTCGGCTGATCCTCAGGCATCACGACTTCAAACTTCTTGATGTTGAAATCATCAGAGCCAGAATCATCGTCTCTGGCCATGAAAGTTGACCCGTCATAAGTTGCGTTCTTGCCAACCAGAATTGTTGTGCATCCCATTTTGCAAACCTCCTTAATATATTACAGATTCATGTATTCGCGAATATTACTCCGCTCAACAAATAAATGATACCCCATTCAGAAAATTTTCTCAACATATTTATGCATTTCCCATGCATTTATTTTTCCCTTGCTCTTTGTTTTTTTGACAAAAATTTATCTCGCAAGAAAGCTGCCGGGAATTTTCTCTGCCTTTCCCTGACTTTCATAAAAATGCATACGAAAAAAGGCCGCAGGATGTAACATTTTACACCCCGCAGCCTGTGTCTGCGCACTATTCATCTTTTCCGCTGCCGAGCCGGATTGCTGCCTGCGCCGCGGCAAGCCGCGCAACCGGAACACGGAATGGGGAACAGGAAACGTAGTTGATGCCGATTTCCTGGAAAAACTGAACACTGTCCTGGTCGCCGGTCTGCGCCCCGCATACGCCAAGTCTCAGATTCGGCTTGACCCTGCGGCCCAGAGTAATGGCACGCTGCAGCATTTTTCCGACGCCTTCCCGGTCGATGGTCTTAAATGGATCATTGGGGAAAATGCCCTGATCAATGTATTCGCTGATCAGTCCTGCAGTGTCGCTCCGTGACAGTCCATACATCATCTGCGTCAGGTCATTCGTTCCAAAGGAGAAGGTATCCACGCTTTCTGCCAGCGCATCTGCACGCATGCAGGCACGCGGCACTTCCAGCATGCTGCCGATCCGGTACTCTATTTTATGTCCGGATTCTTTCATGACCTTCTGTGCGGTGCGGCTGATGACCTCTTTCACGGTGTTCAGTTCGTGGACGGAAATAACCAGCGGCACAACGATTTCCAGGTCCACCTGCCGCTTCATTTTTTCTTCTGCTTCTATTGCGGCTGAAATAATGGCTTCGGTCTGCATTTCCGCAATTTCCGGATGCATGATGCAGAGCCGGCAGCCGCGCCGGCCCAGCATCGGGTTGTTCTCCCGCAGGGAATCTGCCGCTCTCTGCACACTTCCCACGGACAGGTCCGCTTCTTCCGCAAAGGCCGCCAGCTCTCTTCTGCTGTCCGGAAGGAAGTCCTGAAGCGGAAGGTCCAGAAGACGGATGCTGACCGGAAATCCTTCCATTACGGTGAAGATTTCATAATAGTCCGCGCGCTGGATCTGCTTGATTTCTTCCATGACTTCCCGGCGTTTTTCCGGGTCCTCGGTCAGGATCATGCGCTGGAAAAGCTGCAGGCGGTTTCCCTGATAGAACATATGCTCACTCCTGCAGAGTCCGATTCCTTCAGCGCCGAAATCCATTCCCTGCTTTGCCTCTTCTGGTGTATTGGCATTGGTCCGGACTTTCATGGTACGGAATTCATCGGCCCAGCCCATGATTTTTCCAAAATCTCCGGAAAGATCCGGCGGAATCATGTGAATCTGCCCTTCATACACGCGGCCGCGGAAACCGTTGATCGAAATATATTCGCCGCGGTAATAGGTTTTATCTCCTGCCTGCATGCTGTTTAAATCGTCGGCGATTTCCAGGTCATCCCCGACGGAAGTCACGCAGGCCTTTCCCATGGCTCTGGCGGCGCCGGAAGCATGGGAGGTTGTCGCTCCCCGCTGTGTCACGATTCCCGCGGAAGCGTAAATTCCTGCAAGATCCTCTGCATCCGTATCTCTCTGCACCAGAATAACCGGTTCGCCGATCTGATGCAGCTGAAGGGCCTGCTCCGCACTGAACACCAGCCTTCCGCAGGCACAGCCCGGAGATGCTTCAATCCCTTCTGCGATCACTTTGGCATCTTTTTCCTGTTCCGGGTCAAATCGGGGTGCCAGCAGATTTTCAATCGAAACCGGATCGATCCGGAGAACGGCGGTTTTACGGTCAATCAGGTTTTCACTGACCATATCAACTGCGGTTCTCACGGCTGCCTGAGCCGTTCTTCTTCCTCTCCGTGTCTGGAGTATATACAGTTTCCCCTTCTGCACGGTAAATTCTGCGTACTGAAGATCTCTATACTGCGTTTCCAGAATCTCACAGATATGCTTCAGACGGTCGTAAACATCCGGAAAGGCCGCGCCCATAATGCTCAGCTCCATCGGCGTGCGGATGCCTCTCTGCATGTCGCTTCCCTTGGCATTGATCATGAACTCCCCGTAGAGACGCTTTTCTCCGCTCGTCGGATCTCTGCTCAGTACAACACCGGTTCCGCTGCTGCTTCCTGCATTTCCGTAAACCATAGCCTGAACGGTAATCGCCTCTCCCGGTTCATCCGGAATCTGACGGATCCTACGATAGGAGACGACATCCGGTGACATCCACTGCCGTAAAAGTGCAAGGATACCATTTTCCAGCTGCTCGATCGGGTCTTCCGGGACATCTGCTCCTGTTTCTTCATGAATCAGATTCCGGTATTCCTCTTCCAGATCCTCCAGCTCTCCGATGGAAAGGAGATCATCCTTGTCCGTGCAGAACTGTCCGCTTTTCTGAGTATACAGATCGATGAATTTATCTTCATCGACTCCCATAACCAGACTGCTGTAAGAAGCGAGGAAGTCCAGCATGTTATTCAGCGCAAAACGCTTATCGCCGGTCATTTTCTCCAGCGCATTCACTGTGTCCCGGTTCAGGCCGAGATTCAGTATGGTTTTCAGCGCTCCGTTCATCGGCACCGGTGCACTTCCCCTGACCGCAAGCAGAAGCGGATTTTCCGGATCGCCCAGATTTTTCCCTGTTACATCTTCCAGCTCAGAAACTTTGGCGCAGATCTCTGCGCGAACAGCGGGATCCATTTTCCCTCCATTTTCATAGAATCTGGAGCAGGCTTCCGTGCTGATCGTGAACCCGAACGGAACCGGAATGCCGATCTTGGTCATTTCTGCCAGATTGGCACCCTTCTCGCCCAGGATCTCTGTCATCTCACTGGATCCCTCATTTAAGGAATAGACTAATTTCTTATCCAAACCAAAGCCTCACTACTAACGCATCACTGCCGGAGACGCCGCACCCCGGAAGCATTCAACCGCGTCTTTTGAAAAAAGCGGCACGGAATCCCCCCAGTGCCGCTTTTACATAAACAATCTTAAAATACGAGTTTTTCTTCAATATAGCTGCGGACTTCATCAATCGGCAGTCTGATCTGCTCCATCGTATCTCTGTCACGAATGGTTACACAGTGGTCTTCTGCCGTCTGGAAATCGACACAGATGCAGAACGGTGTTCCGATCTCATCCTGACGTCTGTAACGCTTTCCGATGGATCCTGTAACATCGTAATCTACATTGAAATACTTTGACAGTTCTTCATATACAGGTTCTGCCTGATCGCCGAGCTTCTTAGCCAGCGGAAGAACAGCAGCCTTGAACGGAGCCAGAGCCGGATGGAAATGCATAACCGTACGCACATCCTTCTTCCCCTTGTCATTCTCCATCTCCTGCTCTTCATATGCATCAACGAGGAAGGCCAGAACGGCACGGTCAGCACCGACAGACGGCTCGATGCAGTAAGGAATATAGGAGGTTCTGTCCTTTCCTTCTCCCTCGGTGTAAGTCAGTTCCTCTTCAGAATACTCGGTGTGACGGCCCAGGTCGAAGTCTGTACGGTCTGCGATTCCCCACAGCTCGCCCCATCCGAACGGGAAGTAGTACTCAATATCCGTTGTCATGGAACTGTAGTGAGAAAGCTCTTCCTTCTCATGGTCTCTCAGACGCAGCTTGTCATCGTTCATGCCGAGACTGAGCAGGAACTTATGCGCATACTCTCTCCAGTATTCGAACCACTTCGGATCTTCTCCCGGCTTGCAGAAGAACTCAAGCTCCATCTGCTCGAACTCTCTGGTACGGAAGGTGAAGTTTCCAGGAGTAATCTCATTTCTGAAGGCCTTTCCGATCTGTCCGATTCCGAACGGGAGCTTCTTTCTGGTCGTTCTCTGTACATTCTTGAAATTGACAAAAATTCCCTGTGCAGTTTCCGGACGAAGATAGATCTGAGAAGTTGTATCCTCAGTAACGCCCTGGAAAGTCTTGAACATCAGGTTGAACTGACGGATCGGCGTGAATTCTGTAGAACCGCAGTCCGGACACTTGATTCCGTGCTCCCTGATGTAGCTTTCCATCTTTTCATTCGGCCATCCGTCGACGATAATCTCCGGAAGATTGTTATCGAAGACATACTGCTCAATCAGTTTGTCCGCACGCCATCTCGCATGGCATTTCTTACAGTCAATCAGTGGATCACTGAAACCGCCGACGTGTCCGGAAGCTTCCCATACCTTTGGATTCATCAGAATCGCCGCGTCCAGGCCGACATTGTATTTATTCTCCTGAACGAATTTTTTCCACCATGCCTTTTTGACGTTGTTCTTCAGTTCCACGCCAAGAGGACCGTAATCCCAGGTATTGGCAAGGCCGCCGTAAATTGCAGAACCCGGATAAACAAATCCGCGGTTCTTGGCCAGCGCTACAATTTTTTCCATCGTGACTTCACTGCTCATAATTCCCAACTTTCTGTGCTTCTATTAACCATTGCTTGTGAATGCAGATGCCGAACTTTTCAAGCCCGGCATCCTTTCATCTGCATATTATGCAGCGTCATTCTCTTATTCTTCGCCGTCTTTCTCATCTTCTGACGGAGCCGGCCCTTCCTGCTCCTGCTCGGATGCTTCCGTCTGATCATCATCCACTTCATCCGCAGAAGAATCCTCCTGTGTCTTTTCCGGCTGATCATCACGGAACCACTCCTCGTCGAATTCTTCCTCATCGACATACGGCTCGTCATCATCTGCGTTTCCCTTGACCTTTTCAACCATTTCAGAAACGCTGTTCGTGACTGATTCAACGACTTCCGGTGTCTTTTCCTTTACGGCCTGAGCCGCCTTGGAACCGGCTTCAACGGCGCCGGCAGCAATTTCCTCTGCCTTGTCGCTGAGGCTGATTACTGATCCGTCATCCTTTATCAGATCGATGGTGCACTTGAATCCGAATGCGGCAAGAACGCCCAGGAGAACGCCCCAAGGCGCAATCACAACACCCAGGATTCCGGCGTTCAGAGGAAGATTCAGCACGATATCGCCATCGTGGCGGACCACGATCTTAGTGATATTGCCGCGCTTGACGATTTCCTTCACTTTATCCATAAGTGCAGAACCCTTTGCGCCGATCTTTCTGGTAGAGGTCATTTCATCGATGTTCTCCTCGATCGCGACAATGGCATCTACGACATTGCCGTCTGCCTTCTCCAGTGCTTCTTTTGCTTCTTTATAGGTTACGCCTGTTCTGTCCTTGATCAGTTCAATTTTTTCTAATGTAATCCCCATGTTCAGACCTCCCTGCAATCTTCTGTTCCTCCTCTAAA
Organism: uncultured bacterium; assembly: GCA_905214225.1. GTDB lineage: Bacteria > Bacillota > Clostridia > Peptostreptococcales > Anaerovoracaceae > Aminicella. The sequence goes on from CAJMLL010000047.1 coordinate 10,891, forward strand.
AAACCCTCGCTTTTCAGTTTCCGGATATCCAGATGATATGCTAAATACTGCCTTACGACTTCCTGAATCTTCCCTGCCGTCTGATCTTTCAGCGCGGCATTCCGGAATGTCTTCAGGTTATGGTTCATAAAATACTCTATGGTTTTAATAATACCAAAATCCACCCTATAAATCAAACGCTCCTGTTCCTTGTCAGAAACCTTCTTCCTGCAGTCCTTGCAGAGCAGGCCTCCGTCCGGAACGCTGAACCACTGCAGATCGTCCTGTCTGCCGCAGCTCACGCAGCGGGAAAACTCCGCCCGGACGCCCATCTGGTCCAGAAGATGGATTTCATAGGCGATCAGAAGCGTCATATACTTTCCCTTCCGCCTGCAGAGCATGTCCAGAAACTCAGACAGCAGCCTGAAAATCTCCGGAACCGGAACATTTTCTGATACGACGCGGTCCGTAAGTTCCAGGGCATAGGAGGCGTAGAGATATTTTTCCACGTCTTCTCCCAGTTCATAGTGAGTGTGCACAATCTCTGCGTGCAGTAGATCGTAAGAATTTCTCCTGGCGATAATCCTGGCGCGGATATGTGAAAAAGGCGCCGTAACTTCTGTCCTTGTCTTTTTTCCTTTTGTCCGCTCCCACATGCCCGCGCTGATCTTTCCGTAGCGGTCCGTCAGCAGAACGATCATTTTCCGGCCATTGGCAATGGAGAACTGCCGCAGCACGACCGCCTCGACCATGACATTTCCTGCCATCTGCTCTATTTCTTCTCCACGTAGCCGAATTCCGTCAGTGCCGAACGTGAATCTCTCCATCCCTCGCGTACCTTGACGAACAGTTCCAGGTAAATCTTAATGCCCAGCAGCGCTTCCAGCTCCTCGCGGGCGGCCTTTCCGATACCTTTCAGCTTCTTTCCGCCTTTTCCGATGATGATGCCCTTATGGGACTTCTTCTCGCAGTAGATGACCGCGCTGATGCGGATGATATTCTTATCTTCCTTGAAGGACTCGACTTCTACGGCGATGCCGTGCGGAACCTCTTCATTCAGATACTTCAGCGCCTTCTCGCGGATCACCTCACTGACCAGAAAACGCTCTGTGTAATCCGTGACCATGTCGTCCGGAAAATACATCGGGCCTTCCTGCATGCAGTCCTCGATGCACTGGGTCAGTTCCTTCACGTTGTCGCCTCTGAGCGCGCTGGTGCCGTAGATTTCCCTGAACATTCCCGTTTTCTCGAAAGTATTGTAGATCTTCAGGTATTCCTCCGGCTGCATCTGGTCCGTCTTATTAATGACGAGAATCTTCGGCGTATGTACCTTCTGCAGCATCTCGACGATATGCTCATTTCCGTGTCCCTTCATGGAATGTTCGTCCACGAGGAAGAGAATGAGATCGACCTCGGACAGCGTGTTTTCCGCCATTTCATCCATGGCCTCGCCCAGACGGTTTCTGCTCTTGTGAATGCCCGGCGTGTCCACGAACACCATCTGCACGCCCTCGTCATCGCTGCCGTTTGTTCCCGGTTTTCTGGTGTAAATTCCGCGGATGCTGTTTCTGGTGGTCTGCGGCTTATCAGCAGTTATGGCGATCTTTTCCCCCAGAATTGCGTTCATCAGCGTTGATTTTCCGACATTCGGTCTTCCTACTATTCCAATAAATCCTGATTTCAATCGTTTACCTCTCTTTTTCCGGAAGGACAAAGTCTGAAGGGAGCAAGGCGGATAGCCGCTCTGCCTTTAAACGGGCTTCATCTTCTCCGTAAATGACAATCATATCCTTAGAAAACTCTGTAAAAAACTGCCTGCAGATTCCGCACATGGAGGCTTCGCCGTCCGGCGACGCAACGGCAATGGCGGTAAACTTCCTGTATCCTGCGGTCACAGCCTGCACCCCGGCAGAACGCTCCGCGCAGATTCCGGCAGGATAGGACGCGTTTTCTACATTCACTCCGGTAAATATCTGTCCGTCTTCTGCAAGCAGGGCCGCACCCACGTGATAATGGGAATAGGGCGCGTAAGCATTGCGGCTGGCTTCCATGGCCTTCCGGAACAGGGACGTTTTCTGCTCTTCTGTAAGGGCCCCTCCTCCCTCTTCTTTCCGGTCTGTTCTTCTCGGAATTCCAAGCTCATCCATGATCTCTTCTTCCCTTGCCCGCATGACTTTTTTCTCCTCCTCCTGCATGTGGTCGTAGCCCAGGAGATGCAGAATGCTGTGGACGAAGAGATAGATCAGCTCGCGCTCGAAGGAATGGCCGAACTCTTCAGCCTGCTGCCGGGCGCGGTCTCTGCAGATCACGACATCGCCGAGCTCGCAGGTGCCGATCATGTCAATGACATCCTGGATCTCATCCGCCCCCTCATACTGCGGAAAAGACAGGACATCGGTCACGCGGTCCACGCCGCGGTATTCCCGGTTCAGGGTGTGGATTTCATCCCCGGAGACGAAGCTGACGCTGACCTCACAGCTGTCCTCATCCAGGCCTTCTTTCTTCACGCAGAGGGATGCTGCTTTTTTCATGGTTTCCAGAAGTTCTTCAGAGACCTGATTTTCCTGATCAAAATAGATCTGCATGCTGCTGCCTCCTTCTACTTTCTGTCATCGCCGCGGGTTTCCGGATGGCGGTGATAATATTCATCATAGGCCTTGATGATCCTCTTGACCATCTCATGACGGACGACGTCCACGTCTTTCAGATAGCAGAAGTCGATGCCCTTTACCCCTTTCAGGATATGCTCGGCGTCGATCAGGCCGCTCTTCTTTCCTCTTGGCAGGTCGATCTGTGTGACGTCTCCGGTGATGACCATGCGGGAGCCGAATCCCATACGGGTCAGAAACATCTTCATCTGCTCTCTCGTGGTGTTCTGCGCCTCATCCAGAATGATGAAGGCATCATCCAGGGTTCTTCCTCTCATGTAGGCGAGCGGAACGACCTCGATGATTTCCTTTTCCTGAAGAGAAATGGCCTTCTCCCGGCCCAGAACGTCGTACAGGGCGTCATACAGCGGGCGCAGGTAGGGATCTACCTTTTCCTGCAGGTCTCCCGGAAGGAATCCCAGGTTTTCTCCGGCCTCTACCGCAGGACGGGTCAGAATGATTCTCTGGACCTTCTTGGCTTTCAGCGCAGTGCAGGCCATCGCGACGGCGATATAGGTCTTTCCGGTTCCTGCCGGACCGATCGCAAAGGTTACATCGCGCTTCTTCATGCTGTCCACGTAGCGTTTCTGGCCGATCGTCTTCGGCCTGATCGGTTTTCCCTGTGTCGTAAAGCAGATGATGTCGGACGCGACATTATTCTCTGAATAGGATACGCCCTGTGTCTTCAGCTGGATGACGTAATTTACCTTCTGAGAATCGAGAACTTCTCCTCTCTGAATCATATCCATCAGTTCATGGAGAATGCCGGCCGCAAGAGCGGTGCTTTCCTCACTGTCGCCCTTGACGAGCAGATTGTCGCCGCGCTGAAGAATCTGCGCGGATGCGGCATCCTGAATCAGATGAATGTTATAGTCCATGTTTCCGAAAAGCTCTTCTCTGTCCAGTCCGTCCGGAACGGGAATGCGGGTAAATCCCTGAGAGCGGGAAATTCTGCCTCCCGTCTTCTGTGATGCAGCTTCTTCCTTTTTTCCTTCACGCTGTCCCGATTCTGCTGTCTGCCCGGCTGTATCTTCCGGCGCTGCTGAAAACGCGCGGAACATGAAACGATGATCTTCCGTCAATCTTGTCAAAATCCTGTATTCTCCTCTTCTTTCATAGTCTCTGCCGCAGGCATCTGCCTGATCTGCGCGTCCTGCGGGATCTGCCCGGAAAATGCCGGATTTCTGCTGCCTTCCGCAGCTCCTTCCGAAGCAGCATCTTCTTACGGACAGAAAACGATCTTCATTTTATTTTATACTATAGATACCCTTCTGTGTCATCAATATCTATATTTCTATAAAAAAAGACCAGGCAGCGGTTCCCCGCTGCCCGGACATTCAATTTTACTCTTCAGAAAGAAAATCAGAAACAACTTCACGAACATCATTGCCGTCTGCGCGGCCTTTCAGTTCCTTCATAGTGCAGCCCATCAGTCTGCCCATGCTCTTCTTCGATCTTTCAATGTTCTGCGCGGACGCGATCTTCTCGACCTCCGCACGGATCTCGTCTTTAGAAAGCATCTTCGGAAGATACCGCTCAAGAACCTCGATTTCCTGGTTATATGCATCTTTCAGGTCTGTTCTTCCTGCTTTTTCAAAATCAGCGAGGGCATCTTTACGCATCTTCACCTGCTTCTGCAGGATCTGCACGATACCTTGATCATCCAGTTCTTCACGATTATCGATCTCATACTGCTTGATCGCAGCTCTGGCCATACTGATCGTATTCCTGGCGACGTTGTCATGTGCCTTCATGGCCTGCTTGAAGTCGTTCATCAACTGTTCTTTTAAGCCCATTCTCTCACCTCGATTCAGCTGATCAGGTGCTTAAAAGACTAATACTTTCTAGCCTTTTTTCTAGCAGCTTCAGACTTCTTCTTTCTCTTTACGCTCGGCTTCTCGTAGTGCTCTCTCTTTCTGACCTCAGCCATGACGCCGTCTCTTGCGCATGATCTCTTGAATCTCTTCAGAGCGCTCTCCAAGCTTTCATTTTCTCTTACGAATACCTGTGCCATTCCTGATTCACCTCCCGCCCATTTTATTATTAAAGCAGTGAACAGCACTAGCAATAACACTATATTAGTATACTATTTTGCAGAAATCTTTACAAGAGTTTTTTGAACGCAGATGCTGTCAAGAGCTAGTGGAGCAGGAAGTGACATCCTAAGCTTATTGAACGTAAGTTCTGTACGCAGCCTGACGTCTGGACTTCTGAGCGCCTCGCTGCCAGACGATCGACGGCCTGACTCCGGAGGGCCGGCGGAGTCGGAAGCGTGAGCATGCGCGAAGGGAGCCGGGAGGCGTTCCAGGCACAAGCTGCGTACAGGCTTACGAAAAAAACTGGAGATCTGTCAACAAAACTCCCACTGGCTCTTGACAGCATTCCACTGCAGAAAAAATACAGCCGCCTTTCTGAATCAATGCTATAATAAAAGATAGAATTATCTGCCGTATGAAAAAATTGGCAGAGGAAAGGAGCATCGAGTATGTCAGACTGTTTATTCTGCGGAATCGCAAATCACGAGATTCCATCAGAAATCGTCTATGAAGACGATAAGATCTGCGTCTATAAGGATATTCAGCCGCAGGCTCCGGTTCATGTCCTCATGATCCCGAAGAAGCACATCGCTTCTCTGGACGACACCACGGATGAAGACCAGGAGCTCCTCGGCTACATGATGTGCAAGGTCAAGGACATCGTCAAGCTGATGGGCATCACCGACGGCTACCGTGTCGTCAGCAACAATGGTGATGACGCACAGCAGACGGTAAAGCACCTGCATCTGCATATCCTGGGAAAGCGCAAATTCACCTGGCCGCCAGGCTAAACCATAAGGGAAGAAGGCAAAAGCGCCGCTCTGGTGGTTTCTTTTCAGAAACGGCTGAAGGCGGCGCTTTTTTCTTGCCTTTTTTCTTTTGTCAGACTCTATTCTGCAACGGCTTCTGCCAGCATGCCGTCCTGAAACGGCTGCAGCAGCCGGACCTTCACGAACTGGTTGAACATAGACGGGTCTCCGCGGAAATATGTGCGGATGTAGTTGTCTGTATATCCGGTCACCCACTGGCTTCCCGCCTGCCCGTCTGCACCCTTCCGGAGCACCTCCGAACCGGCAGCCTCCGTCTCGTTTTCCATGCCCTGGGATTCTCCGGTGATCGGGTCCTGGGCAAATTCTTCCACCAGAACAATGCGCTCATCACCCTCACAGGCACGGAAAAAGCGGTCTGCCGCCTCCCCGGCCTCTGCAATCAGGCGCCGGCTCCGGTCTGCCTTCACGGTCCCGTCGATCTGGTCTTTCCTCTCTGCGGCCGGTGTTCCCGTTCTCTGCGAATACTTGAAGACGTGGGTCTTGCAGAAGGACAGACTCCTGGTGATGTCCATGCTGTCCTGGAAATCTTCTTCCGTCTCGCCCGGGAATCCGACGATAATATCTGTGGAAAGCCCGTAATGCGGGTCGAATTTCCGGAGTTCTTCTGCAATCGCCAGGAATTCTTCTCTGCTGTAGCCCCTGTTCATGGCGTCGAGCACCTGGTCAGATCCGCTCTGCAGGGCCAGATGAAGGTGGTGGCAGAGTTTTTCATACGGGAAGAGCTTCTTTACGTATTCTGCGTCGATAACCGTCGGCTCCAGGGAGCTCAGGCGGATGCGGAAGTTTCCCGGAATGCTGTTCAGCTCCCCGATCAGCTCGGCCGCACCGTCGTAGCCCAGATCCCGCCCGTAGTAAGCGGTGTTGATTCCCGTCAGCACGATCTCCTTATAGCCTTTTGCGACGAGGCGCTCTACCTCCTCGCGGATTTCTTCCTTGCGGCGGCTCCGGATGGTTCCCCTCGCGTAAGGGATAATGCAGTAGGTGCAGAAATGGGTGCAGCCTTCCTGAATTTTAATGAAGGCGCGGGTTCTGCCCTCCATGCCGGAGATTTCACCCATTTCCTCATAGGTGTTCAGTTCGCTGTAGTCCTTTACTGCGGACAGGACATCACCGGTTTTCCCTTCTTCAGCCCCCTGCGCCTTATTTTTTCCGGCAAAATATTCCTGTACAAGGGGAAGAACGGCATGTTTTTCGTCCGTACCTGCGACGATCTGCACGCCCTCGATCTCCGCCACTTCTTCCGGCTTGATCTGCGCATAGCAGCCGGTAACGGCAACAACGGCATCCGGGTTGATTTTCCGGCAGCGGCGGATAAACTGGCGGGACTTGCGGTCGGCCAGATTGGTGACCGTGCAGGTGTTTACAACGTAAACATCCGCCTTTTCCTCTTCATCCACGATGGTGAATCCGGCCTTCGCAAACTGCTCTTTCATCGATTCTGTTTCATACTGATTGACTTTACATCCAAGTGTGTGAAAGGCTGCTTTCATTCCTTCTCCATTCTCATTTCCGATAATTTCTCTTCTGATCCGGCTAAAAGGCCGCGCCCTCCTGAGAGCTGGCGGCTTTTAGGACTACTTCTGAAATACCATGGCGCTCCATTCGCCTTTTTCCTGCTTTTCGACGAGAGAAAGTCCGGCTTCTGTTACGGCCTTCTCAACCATGTCTTCTTTCTCCGTCAGAATCCCGGAGGCGATGAAGACGCCGTTTTCATGCAGGTGTGCCGCGATACCCTCTGCCAGCATGCAGATCAGCTCGGCCATTAGATTTCCGACGATCAGGTCCGCTTCATAGTCCACGCCCTTCGTGAGGTCTCCGTATTCAGCCCTGGCGGTCTTTTCACAGTGGTTGACAGAAATGTTCTCCTGCGCAACGCGGACTGCGTCAAGATCGACATCGACTCCCAGAACCTCTCCTGCTCCCAGAAGCGCCGCGGCAATGGACAGAATGCCGGAGCCTGTACCGGCGTCCAGAACCTTTGTGCCCTCCTGCAGATATTTCTCCAGCAGGGCCAGGCACATGGATGTGGTCTCATGGGTTCCCGTTCCGAAGGCCATGCCCGGGTCAATGGTGATAATTTTCTCACCTTCCTGCGGCTCATAGTTTTCCCAGCTCGGGCAGACCACCAGATGCTCGCTGACGTGAAAAGGCTTAAAATACGCCTTCCACTTATCCTTCCAGTCTGCGTCGTCCCGGATCTGTTCTGTGATTTTCATGGAGCCCAGATCCACATCCGGACCGTACATGCCGGCTTTCACATCGTCTGCGACCCTCTGCAGGACTTCCTTCATCGTGTCTGCCTGCTTTCTTCCTTCCTCTCCTTCCGGGAAATAGGAGGAGACACGCGGCGCCTCTTCCATCTTGTGAACGACACTCTCTTCAATGTAATCCCATTCATAAGATTCTTTCTTGTCCATGATTTCTTCAACATCACGCGGGTCACTGACCTCTGTATCGCTGATTCCCGCGGCATCAAGCGCCGCTGTCAGAAGCTCAATGCCCGTCTCCGATGTCTCACAGCTGACCTCAATATATCTCATGTGCATTCCTCCGTATTTTCTGCGCGTCCGGAAAGTTTCTTTCCTCCGCGCGATTTCGTCTATTAAATTCCGAAGTTAAAAATTTAGTATCATCCTTGCTGTCACTATAAACATGTTATTTTACCACCGTATGTAATGTTTGTATAGTATTTTTTACAACACATACTTCCAATTAATGTAAATCTATGTTATACTTTTTATGTATAGGAGATGTATGCCTTGAAATTACAATGTATTGACGTATTTGAAAATTTTATAGAAAGGGGATGTTCGTTGAATGTATAACATAGGCGACCTGATCATGTATGGAGGAACAGGAGTCTGCGAAGTTAAGGATATCACCAGACCGGATTTCGGCGGCACACAAGTAAAGCAGGATTACTACATTCTTCAGCCGCTCTATCAGAGCGGAACGATTTACGCGCCGGTAGACAACGAAAAGGTCTTCAGCCGTCCGGTCATTTCCGCACAGGAAGCTGACGATCTGATTTCCATCATCCCGGAAGTTCATACAGAAATATATAAGAGCAGCAGCACACAGCAGCTGACCAAGCATTATCAGTCCGTCATCGATACCCATAAGACGGTAGACCTGATCCGTCTGGCAAAATCCATCCGCAAGAAGATGGATGCCGCGCATAAGCAGAACCGCCACCTGGGATAGATCGATAAGAAGTTCATGAAGCGTGCAGAAGACCTTCTCTATGGAGAACTGGCCGCAGCGCTGGAAATCCCGCGTGACGACGTAGAAGACTATATCCAGGAACGCCTGAATGGAAAGAACGAGACAGACCGTTAAGTCTGCCCCCCTCTTTATCCAGGCCGGCCGCCGGACCGGCAGAATCTCGTCACTGAGCTAAAGAGTTAAAGATCCAGCGGCAGAGATAACACGATAATCCGGTAAATAAGTAAATACGACCTCAATGGCCTGCCTGTTTACTCACACAGACAGCACAGACCATCATCTTATTATTTTCCCCGCCGGCGAAGTGAACTGCTCCCCGTCAAGAAGACAGTGAAAAAATATAATATTTTTGACCA
>CAJMLL010000048.1 GCA_905214225.1 uncultured bacterium
ACTGGCTTCGCTGCATGCTTCGTTACTGGCCTCGCTGCATGCTTCGTTACTGGCCTCGCAAACCCAGCAGAACACGGAGCCTCACCTGACATCGCAGGCTAGCAGATCCCACAGACCTCGCAGATTATAGAAGGAACAGTGGTGCGATGCACTGCGTTAAAGTAATAAAACAGCAAGATCAGCTCCACGCTGGCGAACGCGCGCCGCGTTAAAGCGATAAAGCAGCAAGGTCAGCTCCACGCTGGCGAACGCGCGCCGCGTTAAAGCGCTAAAGCAGCAAGGTCAGCCCCACGCTGGCGAACACGCACCGCGTTAAAGCGCTAAAGCAGCAAGGTCAGCCCCACGCTGACGAACACGCACCGCGTTAAAGCACTAATACACAAAATTGAAATAATCCAGGAAGTTCTGCCCATAATCGGCATGCTTCCTGGTTTTTCATTTTTTCAACATTCTGCCCCTGCCGGAATCGTCCCTCTGCCTAATGGAATCAAACCCTGATATTATTGCATATTCATGTCCTTCACAGCTTCTTCCTGATGTTTTTCTTGTATAAAATATTTCCTGATAGTTTCACCTATTTCCGCCGAATTAATGCCGCTTTCCGTGTCATCATATGTTACGATCAGATTTTGCCCGAGAATGATTCCCTCGTCCTGATAATGCTGCAATTTCCAAAGCGCGTTTTTCATATACTTCGAGTCATCAAGCAGTCCCATATGCTCCCAGACAAACAATCTTTTCTTTTTCTCCGAAAGGACGAGAAAATCCGGGCTGACCGTGTAATTTCCAAGCTTCAGATCCGGCTCATAAACAAACGCCAGACCGTTCTGGATCAGCTGATTACAGATGATCACCTCCGACTTGGACCTTACCTTCAGATTATGGTCAGCCTGATGCCTGAGATCCTGAGGGTATTTCGGGTTATTGATCCTGTGCACGGACAGATGCTCTTCTCTCCATTTATTAATATTCAGGCTTCCAGAAATCTGATAGCACTCTTCTGGCAGGGGGAAATAGGATTGTCCCCAGTTGGCTGAAATGGATTGCGGATTAAGCAATTTTATTACTTCCAACAAATTCTCAATTCGGGAAATGCTGCAATCTAAACGTTTAATATATTCATATAAATACCTATAATAGATGATATTTTCTATTGTTTTTGCGTTATTTTCATCTCTTTTTCCCATATACCAGCGTTTCTTCTTTCCCAGGCTGTTGTCTTCCCTTCTAATCATAGAATAATACAACTCACCATTCCTTTTATAGCATGAGAGCCGGAAATATTTATACTCGTCAAGGCGGCGCATCTCCTTGATGCATTCTTTTCGTATTCTCTTTTCTCTCATTATTTCCTGGCTCAAATCTTCCGAGAAATCCTTCGTTTGCGAAATATTGAAATGATATAGCATCTCTGTATATGAATCACGCATTTCGATATACCCTTTATCACTGAACTTGGCTTTCTTAATATGGATGATCTATTTCATATCTTAGATTTCCATATTTTTACATCTATATCAAATATTCTATATGGAATCTCACAATTACACAATAGGAATTTTATTCCCTATGTCTGACATGTATACTTGGTAAAACGGCTGGATTTAAGCAATTATTACCAACGATATTATTTTTTGGGATAATACATTTCCAGATGCAGATCGTCCCAACTTTTTCTTCCATTCCAGAAATATATTCTCGTATATTTGTTCAATTTTTATATTTTATCATATTATAGCATGATTATTCATAGCAAAGGAACAACGCCATATGCACTCAATAATACTATATACTCATTCCTTTTCATTATCCGAACATTATTCGATTTATTTTGCAAAATCGTTCACATCAAAGCATTTTATGCAGACAATAAAATCCACTGCAATCCTAGGTTTTAGGTAACATTTCAACTTTTACGCCGTTTTTCCCAAAAAGAACATAGTGTTTTGGGAAATTCCTCAACTTCTTATCAAAAATACCAAAACAACTCATTTTGAGAACTGTTTTCGTGTCAAATTTCCATTTTCTTCCTGCATAATCAATGCATACTTCCCTGGGTGACCTTTTCCCATAGTCCGAACTCAGTACACAGTATACCCTCACTCCTCTTCCCGCGAACTGAACACTCACTCATCGTGGCCGCGACTTACTATATGACAAAAAAGCAGGGCCGCCTTCCCTCCAGCGCCTCAGCGGCGTAGGATGAATGGCGGCCCTGCTTTCTTTCAGGCACTGCGTTTTCGCGGCCCATTGATTAACCAATATTTTTCCTGACTGCAGCAAACTGCAGCCTTTATAATCAATTTCTACAGCGGCTGGCCTTTTTCCTGGACAACAGCTCCTGCACAGTTCCTACATGATCTGTCCGTTCTTGGCTGCGGCCTTTGCCTGCCTTGCAGATGCAGCTGCGCTGTAATCAGTTCTGTGCTGGTAAACCTTGGTAACGATGAAGCCAGCGATCAGGACGATGAACGTGATGATGGCCAGTGAGTTTCCGGCAAGATTTCCATAGAAGCAGTATGCCATTACAGCAATGGCGATAATCGGGAAGATTACCTGCCATGTCCACTCACGCTTACCGTCGCGGAGTCTTGTGAAGTAGACGACAGAACTCAGGCAGGTCAGGCCGTAAGTCAGAATCAGTCCCAGAATTCCAACGGTCGCAACGGTACCGAATACATCAGTTCCGGAAAGTGCTCCATGGGAGGCTGCATACATTGCAATCGGCGGAATCAGCGCGATCACGAAGATCGTGTGGTCGGATGTATACGGCGTGTTGTGTTTCTGGTGCACGCGGGCGAACACAGCCGGTGCCTTATGCTCTTTTGCGAGCTCATACAGCATACGTGTCGATGCGGATTATCTGCCAGGCAGTTAATCCCTCTCTGTGCAGCGGCTTCATTACCCCTTTCACTCCTGACTCTGCAGATATTATCAAGTCGGTCAGGATGAACGATAAACCCATTTAATGAAACACGCTATGAAACTTTGTCGTGTTGAATGCATTCATGCACTCCGGGGCAAAATTTCATTTTTCCCTACGATGTAAATGGGTTGTATGTATAATACATCAACGTGCTATTGATTGTCAAGGATTTTTTATAAATATTTCACAATAAATCTTAATTAAAATTGTGGTATTGCCACAATAATCGTTACACGCGATTCTTGTGAAGCCGCCACAAGCAATTGCTGTATACTGTATACAAATTTTGTGTCCGAAAAACAAGAAGCCGGTTCCCGGCCGATTCATTGACATGGGACATTCAGATCATCGTGTGCACAGTATACATAAGTTGCTCTGCTTTTTTTCTTGAACATCAACGATGATCATTCCAGGATGGCAGAGCTCCGCTATCCTCTTCATTCTTCGCAGCATTCACGACAGTCAGAAAGTTTCCCTTTCCCGTTACTTCATCTTCCGCAGCATCTTTTTCCGGGCGATTGAAATTCCTATGCGGTAAGGAAGCGGCCGCAGGGCGCGGTCCGCTTCCTTCAATTTTTCGCGGATCGGCAGGCTCTGCGGGCAGCGCGTCTCACATTTCCCGCACTGGACGCACTGGCTGGCAAAAGCGGGATCCATTCTCAGGCCGACGGTCTGGGCATATTCCTTCCGGCCGGTAGCTTTGTTTTCCGTATACATGCGGTTGTAGCAGCGGAAGGCGGCCGGAATGTCCACGCCGCGCGGGCATGGCATGCAGTAGCCGCAGCCTGTGCAGCCGACTTTTTCCGTCGCAGCGATGATATTCTTAACCTCGCTGACGACCCGGAAATCTTCATCTGTGAATCCTCCAACCTGAGCCTCCGACGCAATCCGGCAGTTTTCCCGGACCATGTCAAGAGAATTCATTCCGGACAGGACACACATAATTTCCGGCTAGTTCCAGAGCCAGCGCAGCCCATACTCCGCTGCCGAGTATCCCGACGGCTGCGCGGCGATCAGTGATTTTGCCTTATCCGGCAGGAGATTCACCAGTTTTCCGCCGCGCAGGGGCTCCATGATCACAACTGGAATCCCCTTTCTGCCGGCGGCTTTCAGCCCGTCCACACCGGCCTGCGCATACTCGTCCACATAGTTATACTGAATCTGACACATATCCCAGTCATAGGCGTTCAGGATCTTCAGAAAATCCGCCGTATTTCCATGGTAAGAGAAGCCGATATTTCTAATCTTGCCAGACTGCTTTTTGTCGCGAATCCATTTCTCAATGCCCAGGGCGCAGAGCTTCTCCCACTGCACGATTCCGGTCATATGATGCAGCAGATAATAATCCACATAGTCCGTCTGCAGGCGGCTGAGTTCCTCATCGAAATACTTATCCATGCCGTCCGGCGTCGTCACCATGTACTGGGGAAGCTTGGCCGCAATCTTCACCTTTTCGCGGATGCCGTTGCGCTGGAAAATCTTCCCGATCGCCGTCTCGCTCCCCGGGTAAACGTAGGCAGTGTCATAATAATTGACGCCCAGCCTGTAGGCCTCCATCAGCTCCTTTTCCGCCTTTCCCAAGTCGATATTTCCCGCCGTCCGCGTAAATCTCATGCACCCGTAGCCGAGCGCAGAAACCGCTTCACCATGTTTGTCCTTCCGATACTGCATAACCAGATCCTCCATTACACCTGTGTTTTCTACAGTATATCCGGATTTCACGTCTCTCGTCAATTTTCAGTTTCCGGTCGTTGGTGTCAAGAGGCAGTGGTTTTTTGTTGACAGATCTCCAAGCTTTTTACTGTGAGCCGTATGCAGCCTGATGCAACGTGATCTGATATCCGCACGGAGTTCTTTTCCATCTGCGATAACACCGACAGCGCGTCCGTCTTCAATCAGGATTTTTGAGACTTCGCAGTTATACCAGATGTCCCCGTCATGCTTCAGAATACTGTCCGCCAGTCCCAGAGAAAGTGCATGGGATTTCATCTCCGGCATGCCCGGTTTCAGATAATAGTATTTATAGATCATCTGGCAGGCAGTCAGTAATCACAAGGGTTATGGGGCATACAGTATACATATATTCATCTGCTGCAGACCCGCGGCAACGGAATACCGTCACCGGCACTCGCCGGAATTGCTGACAATATTCATTCTTTTCGCGCAAACACTGGAATGCTTCTGGAAAACGTTGTAAGATATGAATACGATAAGAAGAAGACAAAGGAGATGAGAACATGGCAAAACAGCAGAATTTAAACGCGCATCAGGCTCTTCTCCGTCTGGAGGAAGGCAACCGCGCATATATGGAATCCTCGGCTTCAACAGGTAATATTTCCCCCGCTATCAGAAAGGAAACAGCAGAAAACGGGCAGTCGCCGTACGCGATCATCGTCACCTGCTCCGATTCCCGTGTGATTCCGGAAAGCATTTTCAATGCCGGTATCGGTGACCTGTTCGTCATCCGCGTTGCGGGAAATGTCATCGATAAACATCAGCTGGCAAGCATCGAGTACGCGCAGAAACATCTGGGTACCCGGCTGATTGTCGTTATGGGCCACACCCACTGTGGCGCGGTGGAGGCCGCCATGCATCCGGATGAAGATTGTAAATTCATCCAGTCAATTCTGGAGGAAATCCGCAGCGCAATCGGCGATGAATCGGATGAACGCACCGCTTCCGTGCTGAATGTCCGCCACAGCATCCACCGGATCGAAAACAGTTTTGAGATCCTTGCAAGCGAGGAAGAAAACGGCCTGGACGTCATCGGCGCGATTTATGACACGGAAACCGGAAAGGTTGATTTTCTGGATTAGCGGGAATCCTGCCGGCCAGCTGACCTGTAACTGCTGGTTTTCCGTCATTTGGCCGGGGCAGAATTGGGTTTTGTTCACCTTACAGGTTTATCTGTTGCCTGACCGCTTACAGATGATCCTGAACGCAAAACAGGCGCTGCCTGCGGCACGGAATCAATCCGTCCTGTAGACAGCGCCTGTTAATTAATATCGATTCATCTTTTGATCTGCATGATCGTCATCAGATCCCTGCCGTTCCGGCGGCAGGAAAATGCTGCCGTCTTTCTGGCACATTCAGCGGCCTTACTTTCCGGAAGGCCTCGCAGATCCAGCTGATTTTCCTTTTTCCGCAGTTTTTCCGGAATCCGGCTCGCGGTAAGAAGCCGCGGCTTTCGGGATATCGCCGACGCCCTCCAGCACCATAGATGGACGGAAGGCAAAGGACTCCATCATATCCCGGTCGAAAACGCCGGACATGACGAGCACGGTGGACATGCCGCTCTCCAGTCCGGAAATCACGTCTGTATCCATGCGGTCGCCGATCATGACGGCTTCATTGGAATGGCATCCGAGCCTCTTCAGCCCCGTGCGCATCATCAGCGGATTCGGCTTGCCGCAGAAATAGGCTTTTGTGCCGGTTGTCATCTCTACAGGAGAAACCAGGGAGCCGCAGGCCGGCATGATGCCGTTTTCAATCGGTCCGGAAATATCGGAATTGGCGCCGATCAATTTGGCACCGTTCATGACGAGATTGCAGGCCTTGGTCAGTGTATCCAGAGAATAGTTCTTTCCTTCTCCGATGACGACATAATCCGGATCTACGTCATTCATGACAATCCCCGCATCATACAGGGCGTTCAGCAATCCTGCCTCGCCGATGACGTAGGCAGAGCAGCCCGGCGCCTGATCCGCGAGGAATGATGCGGTGGCCAGAGCGCTCGTATAGAAATGCTCTTCCGGAACGTCCAGTCCCATCCGTTTCAGCTTCTGTCTCAGTTCACGCGGCGTATATCCGCTGTTGTTGGTCAGGAAAAGATAGGACTTCTTCTCGTCCTGAAGCCATTTTATAAACTCCTTCACCCCCGGCAGAATGATATTCCCGTGGTAGATCACTCCGTCCATATCGCAGATGAAGCCTTTTTTCTCATTAAAATTAATTGCTGCCATAATCATCACATCCTTACTTCTAATATGCAGAGCACACTCCTCCGTGCCCTTTCTTTATTTTTATTGTAAACTACAAGTTCACTATATCATGTTCAGGATGCTGATTCCACAGTCTTTTCTGTTTATTAGCATAGTTTTAAATGCCGTTTATGCGCCCATAACATTTCTTCATAAGAATTTTGAAAAAAGGCATCTATTCGTGCCGGATTTTTTTATAATCCAGTGCATAGTGTTTTTCACCGCATCGATAACCGGTACATACAGACCGAAGATCAGCAGAATCGTTGATCCGGATACGCCCGGCACGGAAGCCGCGGCTGCCATACACATGCCGCAGACGTTTTCGTAGAGGGTCTCTTTATCAAACACCTGATCCATGTGATAAACCATAAACAGGAGCAGCTCGTATTCCTTATTCTTCAGCCGGATTTCCTTTCCTTTAACCTTAACCCGGTGGGACGATGTATCGATGCTGATGTCTCCGATGGCGTGAACTCCTTCTGCCAGCGTGTCCAGCGGATCCTCAATTCTGCGGAACACAAAGCGGATCAGAAAGCGGTCCGTAAAGAAAATAGCCAGCACGATCACCACTGGCACCAGAATCATCAGCACATTCGACAGAGCAAGCCGTTTTTTTATCGTCATCCCATTTCCTCACTTGCCAGTCTGCATTTTGTCTGTATCTGATTCTCAGTATAGCATTTCTAAATGCATCGTTATTTAACAAAAGATAAACATCAAGGCCGCAGTGCACTGAAATCTGCATCTCCTGCCCTCCGGGATAAATTCTGGTAAAATACATTTAATCCCTTGACATCCGATTCCGGCATGGGTATAATACGAGTATAAATTGAACGCAATTGAATTGAACGCAATATTATATACAGGAGGTAACACCATGAGCAGCAAGATCTATGAATATTCCCTGCAGAGACCGGACGGCACAGAACTTTCCCTTTCCGAGTTTGAAGGAAAGGTTATGCTGATTGTAAACACAGCGACAGGATGCGGTTTCACCCCTCAGTATAAGGACCTGGAAGACATGTATGAGAAATACCACGATCAGGGCCTGGAAATCATCGACATTCCTTGCAACCAGTTCCTCGGACAGGCACCGGGAACCGATGAGGAAATCCATGAATTCTGCACCCTGCATTACAACACAAAGTTCCCGCAGATGAAGAAGTCTGAGGTAAACGGCGAGAATGAGCTGCCGCTCTACACCTACCTGAAGAGCCAGAAGGGATTCAAGGGTATGGGAAAAGGTCCGAAGGCCCTGGCCATGAGCGCCATGCTGAAGAAGTTCGATAAGGATTATAAGAACAACCCGAAGATCAAGTGGAACTTCACCAAGTTCCTGGTTGACCGCGAAGGAAATGTTCTGGAGCGCTTCGAGCCGACAGCAGATATGAAGGACGTTGAAGCGGCAGTTGCAAAGCTGATTTAACTATAGTTGGAAAACTCGATTTGACCTGACTGAAGAATATACAAAAACCCCGAAGTTGCAGCTTCGGGGTTTTTCGTGTGCACCAGTTGGTAAACACTCTTAGCTATCTGAAGTTAAATTATACCACAACGCATCAATAAATATACGTCATTTTGCTGTGACAACAATTTCTATTTCAACCTGCCCTGCTTCCCTGATGAAAGCAGGTGAGCCCTACTTATCTTCTCTCAGCCATCTGGCCGCATCCATCGCATGGTAGGTGATGATGATGTTGGCGCCCGCGCGCTTCATGGAAAGCAGATTCTCCATAACGACACGCTTCTCGTCGATCCAGCCGTTTCCTGCAGCCGCCTTGACCATGGCGTATTCGCCGCTGACATTGTAGGTCGCAATCGGCACACGGACAAGCTGGGAAACTTCCTTAACCACATCCAGATATGCCAGAGCCGGCTTGATGATCAGGATATCCGCACCCTCATCGATGTCCGCCAGACATTCACGAACCGCTTCATTGCCGTTCGGCGGATCCATCTGGTAAGTCTTTCTGTCTCCGAATGCCGGTGCAGAATGTGCCGCATCACGGAATGGAGAATAGTATACCGAAGCAAATTTTGCGCTGTAAGACATAATCGGCGTATTGATATAGCCTGCCTCATCCAGGGCCTTGCGGATTGCCGCAACACGGCCGTCCATCATATCAGACGGAGCGATCATGTCCGCGCCCGCTTCAGCAAGCGTTACCGAAGTCTTGGACAACAGCGGCAGCGTCTCATCGTTCAGAATAATTCCATCCTTAATCAGGCCGCAGTGACCGTGTGATGTATACTCACAGAGGCAGACATCCGCAATGACCAGCAGCTCCGGCGCATACTTCTTGATAAACCGGATTCCCTCCTGCGTAACGCCATTGTGGTCATAGGCCTCACTTCCGACCTCATCCTTATGCTTTGGAATTCCGAACACCAGAAGTCCTCTGACGCCGCTCTCCATGACATCATCCAGCAGCTCCGGAAGACGGTCGATGGACCACTGATAAACCCCCGGCATCGACGGAACCGGATTCTTGATGTTCTCACCCTCCGCGATAAACATCGGGTAAATCAGCTCATCCGGACTCAGTCTGTTTTCCTGAACTAGTTTTCTCATTCTGGCTGAATTTCTCAGCCTTCTCATTCTCTGCATTGTTTTCTCCTCATTAACCTCTTCAGCAATATTTACCGCTGCATCAGCTTCAGCCTGCGCGCCAGTTCCTCCGCCGTATGCGGGTGCGTGACGAACTCCGGCTCAATGCCCCGTTTTCTCAGAGCATCCGCCGTTGCCTCACCGATACAGACAAAACGTTTCCCGGCAAGGGAAAAGCCTTCCTGCTCTGCAAGCGCGAACATACTGTCCACCCCGGATGCGCTCGCAAAGGCAAGAATTCCCGTCCTGCCGAGTTCTTCCGGACTTACGGTCAGCTCCCCTTCTGAACGGTACAGACGGATTTTTTCGTACTCCATCCCTGCCTCGTCCATAATAGAAAACATCTCCTGCCGTCCGCCTTCTGCGCGGATAACCAGTACCCGCCCGCTCTTTCCGACCTGCTCTGCAAGAGCCTGCCCCAGAGCGTCGCTGGTGTAGTTTTCCGGCAGCAGATCCACGTGTCCGGCGGCCGCCCTCAGCCGCTCCGCCGTTCCCGGACCGATTGCGGCAAAACGCAGATGATCAAGGCGGTGAAGCGGATAGCGGTCCTCCCGGGCAATCCGTTCGCACATGGCGACCGCATTCCTGCTGGTAAAGACCACCCAGTCAAACTCTTCAATCCTGGAAAACGCCTCTCTCAGCTGCTTTCTTCCTTCTTCCGTTACGGAAAGACGGATCCGCATGACATGAGAAAGCATTCCTGCCTCCCCGTCCATGGCCCGCTCCATCCTCGCGTAGAAAGAATCTGAGCCGATGATGCCGAACGGTGCATGATACAAAAAGTCAAGATCCGCGCAGGGACCCACGACAACCACAGCCGGTGCCCCCATGCGCTTTTCTTTTGTCCTCTCTGCAATCTCCGACAGCGGCGCCCGCAGCACTCTCTGCCTTTCCGTAAAGCCCTGTGAAACCACGGCAGCCGGAGTATCTTCCGCCATTCCGCCGGAAAGAAGTCCCGACGCGATGCGCGGCAGAGCGGAAAGCCCCATCAGGAAGACCAGCGTCCCCTCAAGATGCGCATAGGCGGCGTAATCCAACTCATCATCCGCGATATGACCGGTGATGACATGAAAACTCCTGGCCAGGCGCCGATGGGTCACGGGAATTCCCGCGGCCTCCGGCACCGCAACCGACGAAGTCACGCCCGGCACCAGCCGGTAAGGAACACCGGCCTCCTGCAGCGCCAGCACCTCCTCACCGCCGCGGCCGAAGACAAAGGGATCTCCTCCCTTCAGCCGGACCACCGTTTCATATTTCTGCGCGCCGGCAATCAGAAGGTGGTTGATTTCCTCCTGCGCCGCGCTGTGACGGCCTGCCCGCTTTCCGACATGCACGCACTGGCATGACGGCGGTGCCTCTTTCAGCAGATCCGCCGGCGCGAGACTGTCATAGACAATCAGATCCGCCCTCTGAATCAGCCGCAGCGCCTTTACCGTAACCAGCTCCGGGTCCCCCGGGCCGGCACCGACCAGATATACCGTTCCCATACTGCCGCCTCCTTATTTTTTCTCCGCTTCGCGATCCGGATGCTCCGATTGTCCGCCAGACATTTTCGGATCATCTGCTTTTCCGGCAGACACATCTAAGCTATCTGTTTTTACGCCAGACATTTCCGGACCTTCTGCTTTCCCGGCAGACACTTCCGGACCATCCTCCGCTCCGGCAGCCGCCTCCGGATCATCCGACAAAATTTTCCCGGCAAGGATGTCCGCTGCCTGCTCCGCCTGTGCGTGTATACTGTGCACAAAAAGCTTTCCACTGTAGTCTTTCATGACTTTCATTTTCAGGCTTCCGTCGCCCTGATACTGTGCAAGCGCGCCCACAGCCTCATGACATCCCGCATTGATGTCTTTCATAAAGCGCCGTTCCGCAGACAGTTCGATAAAGGTTTTCCGGTCATTGATTCCCCGGATCAGCCCGGCCAGATCTCCTTCTGCCGGTCCTTCGACCGCAATAATGGCCTGCCCCGCTGCCGGAATAAAGTTTTCCGGATCCAGGTAACGGTACACCAGATCCGGTTCCTGATCCAGCTGCAGCCGGTGAATTCCGGCAGCGGCCAGAATCACCGCATCATACTCCCCGGTTCTCAGCTTATGCAGGCGGGTCGGCACATTCCCGCGGATGACTTCACACTGAAGGTCCGGATACAGACGCTTCAGCTGCACCTTTCTTCTCAGACTGCTTGTTCCCGCGACTTTGATATCTGCTTCCTTCGTTCCTTTCCGGTAAACCAGAACGTCGCGCACATCCTCCCTCTTCAGACAGGCGAGTACTGCTGTTCCTGCAGGACAGGCAGCAGGCATGTCCTTTGCACTGTGGACCGCCAGATCGATCTTGCCCTTCAGAATAGCATCCTCAAAATCCGTGACGAAAACTGCTTTTCCGCCGAATTTCCAGAGCGGCTTGTTCTGCACCTTGTCGCCCATGGTTTTTATCACTACGGCCTCGGATTCAATGCCGATGCTCTGCAGGGCATCCATGACCATTTCCGTCTGGATCATGGCCAGTTCGCTTCCTCTGGTGCCGATGCGCAGTTTCCGGCTTCCGATGTATTTTTCCGCCAGCTGGGTAAAAATTTTCTGCCGCTCGCTCTGGCTTTCCGCCCTGCTTTTGACTTCCTGGCGGACAGCTCCGAGTTCTCCGACTGCCTTATCATAAGCATCCGGAATGGATCGGCTGATGGCCTTCTTGATTTCTCTTGCCAGCAGGGGGCTTTTTCCGTCTGTGGATATGGCGACCGTGTAGTTTTCCCGACGGACAATGGCCGGAAAAATAAAATCACACATTTCCTTGTCATCCACTGCATTCGCCAGAATGCCGTGACTTCTGGCCAGTTCTGCCAGTTTCCTGTTCAATTCGCGGTCGTCTGTAGCCGCGACCAGAATGTCCGCATGTTCAAGATCTTTTTCCTGAACTTCTCTTCTGATCAGACGGATTCCCTTAAACTGCTCTATCTCTTCGGAAATTTCCGGCGCAATAACCAGCACGTCTGCTCCAAAGCCCTGAAAAGCACGTACCTTCCAGAGCGCACTGTGCCCGCCTCCTGCGATGATTACCGTTTTCCCTGAGATATCCATCATAAATGGAAAGTATGCCATGATCTGCTCCGTTTCTGCCTGACGCATGTCCTGTCACGCGCACAGCTGCCGGCCGTTATTTTACCCGTCCTGTCCGCTGCAAGCCGCGTTCAGTTTTTATTTTCAGACTCAGCCGCGTATGAACTGCAACTGTTTCAAGTGTACCATTTTCCTTAAACCTAGTCAATTAATAGTTAAATATAGATGATCAGAAAGCTTTGTGATCAGATTATCACACTTAAAAAAGCGCTTCTGTAACACAGGTTACAAAAGCGCTCATCCATCATGTATACAACAAAAGAGGCGGACTTTCTCCGCAGCGGTCTCCGCCTGGATTTACCGGGGCTTTTCTTTTCCGTATTTATTCTTCTGCTTTCAGTTTTTCTCTGACCATCATCAGAAGAAAGCCCAGGTAGTTGCTGCCTTTCCAGTTTTCCATATAGAAACGGTTCTCGTCATCTCTTTCCATGGCGATTCCCCAGATCGGATCATCCGGGTTGCATTCTGCCAGAACGGCGTCTCCCGTTGCCAGCAGTTTATCCCGTAATTTCCTGTTCTGGGTGAATTTTGCCAGAAGGCCCTCATAGACGACGATCTGACGGACGCCGTTCCAGACGGTGTCATTGTAATTTCTGACCTTGCGGCCGATGGCCTTGATTTCCCGCGCATCGGTCAGATCAAGCACCTCCTGCGCATGCTCCTCATCCTGGAAAACCATGGCCTTGCGGTACATCATGTACTGCTCGATGGAGGAAAAAGTCTTTCCATCGATGGTAAACGCAGCTTCATACCAGTTGCTTAAAAATCCGTATTCCTTCTCCGGCTCATGAAAGCCGATCACATTCAGCTTCTCCATACTGGATCTCCTTTCTGTATGCTTTACTCCCTATATTATACTGCGTTACAGGCGCAAGAAAAACGGCCGGCACGGATATTGCCAGCCGTATATCTATTTCATATTCTTTCCGATTTTCCTCAGAACGCCTAGACGATCACATAGGTGATGATTCCCGCGATGACTACGTAAACCAGTGCGAATTTCAATACGCGGCTGAGTACGGTGCTCTCATGTCCGGCAAGTCCTGATGCAGCACAGCCGATGGCAATGCCCTGCGGAGAAATGGCTTTTCCGATGCCGGCACCCATCAGGTTTGCGGCAGCAAGCAGGTCCGGGTTGACGTGGATGGCAGCAGCGGTGTCTGTCTGCAGCTTTCCGAAGAGAACCGCGGTGGATGTTCCGCTTCCGGTTACGAATCCTCCGATCATGCCGATCAGCGGGGAAATTGCCGGATAGAAGCTTCCGGTTACGGCAACCAGGAATGCAGCCATTGCTGAGATCATGCCGCTGTAGCCCATGATTTTTGCCGTGGCAAGAACACTGCAGATGGTGATGATGGTCTTGATGTTTGCCTTAAAGGTTCTCCAGAATACGCCCATAATCCGACCGAAAGAGGCGCCCTGAATCAGGCCGCCGATGATTCCGGCGATGAAGATCTTTACGCCCGGGCAGTCCAGCCAGCTTAAGGTCAGTGTGTTCGGGTTCTTTCCAGTGTATACGGTAACCTGGCTCGCGACTTTTGCGATCGGGTTGTGCAGAGCCGGGAAAATGCTGGAGGTGAAGAGGAGGAGTACAAAAATCAGAATGAAAGGACTCCATGCAACCAGTGCTTTCTTCACGGTCAGATCCTTCATGGCATCTGACTGCTCTGCATCTTTATCCGGATGTTTCTTCTCATAGACAATTCCCGCGATGACGGTGCAGATCATGCAGACCACAGAACCGAGGATATTCGGAAGCTCCGGTCCGATGAACTTCGCCGCGATGTACTGCGGAATGATGAAGGACAGAGAAGAAATCAGCGCGATCGACCATACGCCCTTCAGGGCCTTCACTCCTCTTCCCACGATGATAATCATGACGAACGGCGCAATGAAGGTCAGAATGAACTGCAGAAGCACGATGGAACCGGATACTGCCGTCGCATTCAGTCCTGTAACCTGCGCAATCGTGGTCGTCGGTACTCCGACGGAACCGAATGCTGTCGGCGTGGAGTTGACGATCAGACAGGCGATAACGGTCGGGATCGGGTCGTAACCCATGGCAACCAGGATTCCTGCCGGAATGGCAACTGCCGTTCCGAATCCTGCCATACCTTCCATGAAGTTGCCGAAACCCCAGACGATGATCAAAAGAACGATCATCTTATTGGAAGACACACCGGACAGCATGGCTTTGATAGAATCCATCGCCTTCGTTTCCAGTGTCAGTTCATAAACGAACAAAGCCGCGATAATGACGGCACAGATCGGCCATAAGGCGTTGATAATTCCTTCCACCGCTCCGGTCACTGTATTCATCAGATTCAGCTTGAAATACAGCATGCCCACTGCGGCAGATACCAGGACGGCAATCATGCAGGCCTTATAGCCCTGCATCTTGATCACGCAGAGCGCAATGACCAGCCAGATGATTGGCAATAGAGCAAGAATAAACTCTAACATAAATAAACCTCCTTTTTCAGGATTTCCTGTAACCTTTTTACTTTTAACAACAGCATATACTGATCCCGGCCGGCTGCAGACTGCTGCAGGCCCAGACGCCGGAGAATTGACGCATTTCTTAATCCGGAAAGATCCGCTGTCCTTCCGTAAATATCAGACTATTCCATCGGAATACGGCCTGCCGCCGCATCCCGGCTGGCTCCGGAACATGGATATCTGTGTCGTTTTCCCGACAGACCCTCTTTATTTTTGTATACAGAATACAGTATAGTTAATACAAATATCTCCTATGCGATGCTATAAACGAAATCGTCAGAAGATTTAAGATGTAACAGGCACAATGGGATAATATAAGTTATAATGTATTATGTATACAAAGCAGGTGAGCAAAAACCCCTTTCGTTCTAAAAACGGCTCCGCCGACCCGCAGTCTGCTCGCTGAGAGCATCCTTACTATCTGTCCAGGAATATCCATTATCTGGAACAATTTATTCAGTAGTATACTGTATATCTGCAATAATTTCAATAGTTTCGGCCATTCTCCGAAAAATATATTAATTTAAGTACATGACGAAGCCAGAATGGTCAAGGCATTGCAGCGGTGCATTAAGTCCGTATAATGGTGTAAATTGAAAAATCGGTAATAGAAAACTGACCAGGATACGAGTTGATTTGCGTATACAGTATACTTATTCATCAATTATTCTCTGCATTTTCATGCAAAACAGCCGAAATCGGTCGGGAAAATCATCTAGAAGACGATTTTCCCGACTTTGCGTAAACGGGAGTCGGGAAAACCTGTACCATCATTCATTTTCCCGACTTCAATCAGAGAAATACATTTTGTTCAGCACCTTGCTGAAGCATCGTGTTTCAAAAAACCAGTTTTTCAATTTTACTCTACATTCTGGACCAGACTATAATCTGAAAATACAATTTTATTTTACTGATTGTATTCTTTCCTGAATCTCGTCCACCGACGGCATTACCGCCAGTGCACCCTTTCTCTGCGTAATAACAGAAGCCGCCGCGTTCGCGAAGGAAAGCAGCTCGGTCAGGCGCTGCGGATTCAGTCCTTCCAGGCTGTATTTCAAAACGTGATACAGCGCACAGGCACAGAAGGTATCTCCGGCACCTGTCGTCTCCACCGGCTCAATCTTATATCCCGGATGATAGACACATTCACCGTCCTTGAATGCCAGCGAACCATTCGGTCCCAGGGTGACGAAGACCAGCGGAATATGATACTCCTCAATCAGCTCTCTGGCTCCGGCCTTCATTTCCTCAATATTGGTGCCGTCCCTGCCTGTCAGAAATTCCACTTCATTATCCGAGATTTTCAGGATATCGCATTTTGACAGTCCGTAACGGATCTTTTCCTCCGCGTAAATTCTGGAGCGCCAGAGCGGCGGACGCAGGTTCGGGTCAAAAGAAATCAGGCAGCCGTTTTCTTTCGCGATGCGGAGTGCCTCAACCGTTGCATTTTCCACCGTCTCATCCGTCATCGAAAGCGTGCCGAAGTGGAAGATTTTCGCGTCTTCAATTAACTGAGAATGCTCTTGCACTTCACTTTTCGTCAGGCGGACATCCGCACCGGGGCTGCGGTAAAAGGAAAAGTCCCGGTCGCCGTTATCCAGCTTCTGCACAAAGGCCAGTGTCGTGTGGATTTCCTGATCCACCATCAGGCCTGTCAGATTAATGCCCTGCTCCTGCGCCTTCTTCTTCAGCATCTGGCCGAAGGCATCATCTCCGACCTTTCCGATAAAGGCCGTCTCACAGCCGAGCTTTCCCAGCATCGCCAGAACATTGCACGGCGCACCGCCCGGATTGGCCTCAAACGTCGGATTTCCCTGGGCACTGATTCCGTTGGCCGTAAAATCCACCAGAAGCTCGCCCAGCGCGGTTACATCGATATGTTTACTCATCATTTCCTCCCTGATTCTCATACTTCCCGCATTTTTCAGCACATTTAATTTTCTGAGTCCATCATAGCACAGAATTCTGCACATCCCCATAAAAAACAAGGGTATTCTTCCCCTTTTCTTCTCTCCCTGATCGCGGTAGAATGTATCCAACTGACGTTTAAAGGGGAAAGATCTATGTTAAATAACTTTATTATCTGTCTGGATACGACTATACCAGCCTTTCTGATGATGGCTCTGGGCATATTTCTGCGGAAAATCGGCTTTATGACGCCCGATTTCACGAAGAAACTGAATAATTTTGTGTTCAAGGTCACGCTGCCGGTCCTGCTCTTTTACAGCCTCGCCAGCAAGAACTTCTACGAGGCCTGGGACGGCCGTTTTGTGCTGTACTGCTTCCTCGCCACCTGCGTCAGCATCGGCCTGGTCATCCTGCTGTCCTATCTTCTCTGCCGGACAAAAAGAAACGTGCAAGGGGAATTCATTCAGAGTGCCTACCGGAGCAGCGCGGCGATCCTGGGCGTCATGCTGGCCCAGAATATGTACGGGAACGCCGGAAAAATCCCTCTGATGATCCTGGGAGCCGTGCCGCTTTACAACATCATGGCCGTGCTGATTCTTTCGTTCTATAAGCCGGACAGGGAACCGCTGAGCGGGAAACTGATCAAAAGCACCCTTCTCAATGTTCTGAAGAACCCGCTTCTGATCGGAATCTTCCTCGGCCTTTTCTGGTCGCTTCTGAGCATTCCGATGCCGAAAATTCTCGCCACTTCCCTGGATACCCTGGGAAATACCGCTTCGCCGCTGGGCCTTCTCGCCCTCGGCGCATCCTTCAGCCTCGGAAAATCACTGTCCCAGATTAAACTGACCAGCATCGCGGCCTTCTTCAAACTTGCAGGCCTCGGTATTCTGTTCCTTCCACTGGCTGTCCGTCTCGGCTTCCGCGGAGAAGAACTTCTGGCCGCCATCATCATGTGCGGTTCACCGACCACCGTCACCAGCTTCGTCATGGCAAAAGGTTTCGGCCACGATGGCAGCCTGACCTCCGGCGCCGTCATCCTGACCACGCTCTTAGGCTCCGTCAGTCTGACTGCCTGGATGTTCCTGTTTAAGTCGCTTGGATATCTGTAAAACAATGCAATGAATCAGTCGTGAACTGGTCATTTCCGGCTTACGCGATACCTGCGAAAACCCATCAGTCGGCCCCGGCCCAGCCTGCCGGACAGGAATGTGCATGATTCAACCGGTCAGCAGGGCATTTAATACTGCTCAGCAGGGCGTGTATACAAAATACTTCTCACGTCTGATCTGCAGGGAAGGCAAATTCCACACTCCCGCGCTCACCGTATTCCCACACGCGATCACTCTGCCTTGAGTTATACCAGACAGTGTGTATACAGTACGCACAGGCCGGCAGCTTGTGCATCTGAAAACTGGGCATATCACGGTTCTTGCTGCTGGGCCGGGCTCCATCTGCGTATACTGTGTACATATGACCCTGCGTTTTCATTGTCATCAGTCTCATTATCTGATATTCATCATTTATGCAGGCACTTCAGACATTGTTTTCTGCAATCCTGCTTTCATTTTGGTATAACCCAGACAAAAACTCCACATTGTACCAAATACGCGGAAGTGTTTTGGTACAATCAATCGAAACCGGCGATTTTTACCCAATACATACTATACAGATTTCTATATATGTTGGTAATAATAGATGATTTCTGATGTTTTCACCTACTCATAACAGTCAATATTCCGACAATTAAACCGTAAACCCATTTCCCTTATCGATCTGCCAGACTGTTGCGGGAAATTTATGCATGTTTTCTCATAATTATAAAATCATGTAAAAAGTCATTTTCATTGTATCCGTATTTGTGCATTTTTTTGGTATGAATCATGATTATCATTCCATTTTCCCAAAATATTTTTTGCATTGGTAAGAAACCGTATTTTTTACGGTTTTTACCAATGCTTATTACGAGATTTCAGCCAATCTGGAGTAGATGTTGGTCATAACAAATTTCCAGGGGCGTAAACTGAGTAAAAATTAACACAGGTCCCTGGATGGGCTATTTCTTCAGCTTTCCAATGTCAGAAAGGTTTTCCAGGGCAGCCTGGAGTGTCTCGTCTTTCTTGGCAAAATGAAAGCGGATATAGCGGTTTTCCGGCTCGCTGAAGAAGCTGGAACCCGGAACGGCACCGACTTTCACCTTCTCGGCCAGGTCCTCGCAGAATTTCAGATCGTTATCGTAGCCGTAGTCGGAAATGTCAACCATGACGTAATATGCGCCCTGCGGAATGTTATGTTTCAGCCCGATGTCGTCAAGGCCCTTCAGGAACAGGTCGCGTTTATGGGTGTAAACGGCGAGCAGCTCGTCATAGTAATCCTGCCCGAACTGAAGGCCAGGAATGACCGCCTCCTGAAGGGGTGCTGCTGCTCCGACCGTCAGAAAGTCATGCACTTTCCGGATACGGTCGGTGATTTCCGCCGGTGCGATGGTGTATCCCAGACGCCATCCCGTGATGGAATAGGTCTTGGAAAGTGAACTGCAGGAAATCGTGCGCTTGCGCATTCCCGGAAGGGTAGCAAAATACACGTGCTTGTATGGCGCATATACAATGTGTTCGTAAACCTCGTCGGTGATGACATAGGCATCGTATTTCTCGGCCAGCTCCGCAATCGTCAGGAGCTCCTCGCGGCTGAAGACCTTGCCGCTCGGATTGGACGGATTACAGAGGACCAGAGCCTTGGCTCCCTGGCGGAAGGCATCTTCCAGCACATTCGGGTCAAAATCGTATTCCGGCGGATTGAGCGG
>CAJMLL010000049.1 GCA_905214225.1 uncultured bacterium
TGAGTACAACCGTGTTTTGTTTTTTCACTGTCTCTCATAAGGGGAGCATATCACGACGCTGAAGCGTCGGGTGGGTGCCCGGGAACCTTGTTGTCGTCTAACGGCCTTCCTATAAACAGAAACGTGCCTGATTCTGCGGCGGCGTTTCTGTTTAATTTATCATATTCCTGCCATTACCAGGCAGCCTTTATTTCTCCGGCGGCAGAATCTCAATCCAGTATCCGTCCGGATCTTCAATGAAGTAAATTCCCATAGCCGGGTTCTCGAAACAGATGCATCCCATCTCCTGATGCTTCTTATGCGCCGCCTCGAAATCATCGGCTGTCAGCGCCAGATGGTATTCGATTTCTCCCAGATCGTACGGCTCTTTCCTATCTTTCATCCAGGTCAGTTCCAGACGGAAGCCGGTTCTTCCGCCGTCACCCAGATAGCAGATTGTAAACTCCGGCTGATCATTGACGCTGACCGGATCCAGTCCAAGCGCGTCATGATAGAACTTTTTGCTCCTCTCGAGATCGAGAACATTGAAATTAAAATGGTTAAATGCAAATCCCATGTCGTATTCCTCCTGCTTTCCTTACAATGTGTTCCCATTATTTTATCATATGAAGGCGGATTTCAGAAAGAAAACATAAAGCAGGAATGCCCGGTTTTCCCGATAATCGGGATAACTATGGCCTTCCTGCTTTGTGGTAAATAGTGATTTGGATATATACTATGATTTTGTCCAGCCGAACCGCCGTCACTGACGGTGCAGACGCAGATTACTCGCATAGACCTGTGCTGTCGTATGTTTGCGCAGATTCAGGTAATAAAGTTTTTATGCAGTTAATATGCCTTCTTTTCCAGCCATTTCTGCACGTTTAGCAGTTATGGTCCATTCCCTTACCGTGGCATCCGCCATGTCCATGACCGCCACAGTGGTGTTCTCCGTGATCATGATGACCTCCGCAGTGGTGCTCTCCATCGCCGTGGTCATGATGGCCGCTGCACTTTACATCAGGATTGTACTGAAGCTTCCCATCCAGATAGTCCTGCACGGCCTGATCCGCACTTCCTGATACGCCGCCGAAGAAGTAGATATTACTATTCTTCAGGTGCTCCTGCGCCCCTGCGCCAAGGCCTCCGCAGATCAGTGTGCTCACACCCAGGTCTGTCAGCACCCCGGCCAGTTCCCCGTGGCCCCTGCCATTGGTGCTTTCCACCTTGCTGCTGATGATTTTGCCCTCCTGAACGTCGTAAACCTTAAATGCCTCCGTTCTGCCAAAATGCTGGAAAATATTACCAGTATTTACATCATATGCTGCTGCAATTTTCATAAACGCGCCTCCTGCGAATATTATTCCGATTCCCGCTCTGGATGCTCTCCGCGAGCGCAGCCGCCTCCCCGACGTCCACGCCCGCAGCCCGCATGACAAGGCATACTGCCGCAGTTCTTCGGGCAGACCGTTTCCTGCTGCATCTCAGACAGCTGAATCAGTTCAGCACCCAGATCCTTCAGAAGACTGCGGTTGACCGTGTAATGCACAAAGTACCCGCGTTTCACTCCGTCAATCAGCCCCGCCTGCTTCAGCACCTTCATATGCTGAGAGACCGCCGCTTCCGATATGCCAAGACGCCGGGAAAGCGCACGCACACAGAAATCGCGCTTCAGCAGAAGGCGGATAATCATTCTTCGCTTTTCATCAGACAGTGCCTTCCAGATAGCTGTTTCTGCCATATGTTTCCCTCCTCATCCCGCATATTGTATCACGACTTTCCCCAGACATACACCAGATCACACAGACTGCCCGCGAGAATCATTTAATTAAGTCATTGCTTAATTAAAGTGTACTACACGGCTTTATTTAAGTCAACACTTAATTAGATTTTGCGTCAAAAAAAAACGGCCAGGGAGACCTAGCCTTGCGATTGGCAAGCTGCGTGTTAGAGCAATTCAACAGATACGACGTGCGGCTGGCCAGTCGAACATCGCTTTTGGCTCGTTCTCCTGGGCCGCACCAGCATAAGGAGTCCCCGCTGCTCTCGCTTCGCTTTTAGCTCGCGAATCGCAGGGGCGACACCATTAGAGCAATGGCAGGTCCCCCGTCAGGCTTGCCGCAGAGCCCAAGCAACAGCGCCGGGCGATGCGATGCAAGCTACGGCGTTTCCAACCTAGCCTTGCGATTGGCAAGCTGCGTATGCAGCGCAGACAGAGCAATGGCAGGTCCCCCGTCAGGCTTGCCGCAGAGCCCAAGCGACAGCGCCGGGCGATACGATGCAAGCTACGGCGTTTCCAATCTAGCCTTGCGATTGGCAAGCTGCGTGTTAGAGCAATTCAACAGATACGACGTGCGGCTGGCCAGTCGAACATCGCTTTTGGCTCGTTCTCCTGGGCCGCACCAGCATAAGGAGTCCCCGCTGCTCTCGCTTCGCTTTTAGCTCGCGAATCGCAGGGGCGACACCATTAGAGCAATGGCAGGTCCCCCGTCAGGCTTGCCGCAGAGCCCAAGCAACAGCGCCGGGCGATGCGATGCAAGCTACGGCGTTTCCAATCTAGCCTTGCGATTGGCAAGCTGCGTGTTAGAGCAATTCAACAGATACGACGTGCGGCAGTTGCCACGGGTTTTCGTATGTGCTCCGCACCTGCGGCCAGCCCGGAGAGCGCTCCGAAATTCGGTCACCACATCAGATGCGATATTAATATTTAGATCTTAAAAACAGAACTCCGTAACTGCGTCCGACCTTGAGAACCGCTCCAGAATGCGGCCATAACAATAGAGTGCAGTCTTTGTTCATACCAGTTAATAATCTGAAAAGTGATCCCCCTACCGTATCATCGAACTCAGGAAATCCTGCAGCCTCTGACTCTTCGGGTGGGTGAAAATTTCTTCGGAAGTGCCGGTTTCCAGCAGCTCGCCCTGGTTCATGAAGGCGACTTTGTCGGCGACTTCGCGGGCAAATCCCATTTCGTGGGTGACAACGATCATGGTGACGTGCTGCTCAGACAGGGATTTCATGACGCTGAGGACTTCGCCGGTAATTTCCGGGTCAAGGGCGGAGGTCGGCTCGTCGAAGAGCATGATTTCCGGATCCATGGCCAGGCCTCTTGCGATGGCAACACGCTGTTTCTGGCCGCCGGAGATCATTTCCGGGTACTGGTCTTTATGTTCCAGCAT
Organism: uncultured bacterium; assembly: GCA_905214225.1. GTDB lineage: Bacteria > Bacillota > Clostridia > Peptostreptococcales > Anaerovoracaceae > Aminicella. The sequence goes on from CAJMLL010000049.1 coordinate 3,159, forward strand.
ACCGACCATGTCCAGAAGTTCTTCTGCGCGCTTTACGGCTTTGTCCTTCGGGATTTTCTTTACCTTGATCGGGGCGTAGGTCACGTTTTCCAGGCAGGTCATGTGCGGGAAGAGGTTGAAATGCTGGAATACCATGCCCGTCTGACTGATCACCGACTTTAACTCCTTGTCCGGGATATATTTTGCCTCGCCGCCTTCCGGAGTGTCGACAAAGGTAGTCCCGTTCAGGGAGATGGTCCCTGTTGTGATCTTGGTCAGGCAGTTGATGCAGCGCAGCAGGGTGCTCTTTCCGGAGCCGGACGGGCCGATGATGGCCGCGGTCTCTCCATCCTCCACGGTGAAATTGACATCCTTCAGCGCGTGAAAATCACCGAAATATTTATTGATGTTTTTCATTTCCAGAATTGCAGACATTCTAATTCTCCTTTCTTGTGTAGGTGGAGAAATGCGCTTCCACGTGGTTCAGCACCAGGGTCAGAATAAACGTGAAGAACAGGTAAATCGCCGCTGCGACGACGTAAGCGGTCAGGTTGTAGTCTCTGTTTACGATGCCTTCGGACACACGCATCATCTCGGACATGGAGATGACGGAGGCCAGGGCGGTATCCTTGACCAGGGTGATGGCCTCGTTGGATACCGGCGGCAGAACCACGCGCATGGCCTGCGGAATGATGATGCCGAAGGTCGTCTGCGCCTTGCTCAGGCCCAGAGAATGCGCAGCTTCATACTGCCCGCGGTCGATGCTTAAGATGCCGCCTCTGTAAATCTCTGCGAAGTAAGCGGCGTAGTTCAGCACGAAGGTCAGCACCGCTGCCGGGAATGCCGGTATGTCGATGTTCAGGACCAGCGGGAAGAAGAAATAGAAGAAAAAGAGCTGCAGCATGAGCGGCGTTCCGCGGAAGACAAAAACAAAAACTTTGCAGATCCAGCGGATCGGACGGAACCGGCTCATCTCGCCGAACGCGAACGGCAGTCCCAGCGGAAGGGAAAGCACCAGCGTAATCACGAACAGTTCTACCGAAACAACGGCGCCCTGCAGAAGAGGCGGTAAAATTTCTGATATGTAACTCATGTAAAAATTCAGCTCCTTATTATTTCCGATCTTGTTGCTGCATCATGCCATTCATGACGAACGGCCATCCGCGGAAATATCCGGATGGCCGCTGCAGATTACAGAGAAGGATCGATCCTATTTGGAATATCCCTCATCAATTGTCATGTTCTTTCCAAACCACTTTTTACTGATCTTTGCCGCGCTGCCGTTCTTTACGGCCTTGCCGATTGCGGTGTTGACCTTCTTTGTCAGAGCCTTGTCGCCCTTGCGGAATCCGACTGCGTAGTAGTCTGCGCCGAAGTTGTAAGGGGATTCATACAGCTTGGTTTTGCTCTTGTTGTTGTAGATTGCGTAAACCTCGTCGATGGCAACGGCGTCGATTCTGCCGGCCTTCATATCCAGCAGGGCTGCGTTGTAGTCGTCGTAGGTCTTGACATTATCTTTGAACTCATCGTAGTGCTTATCCTTCTGGATCGCCTCAAGAGCAGAGGATCCGGCCTGTGTTCCCAGCTTGATCTTCTTCAGCTGGCTGGCGTTCTTGATCTTCAGGCTCTTGTCGCTGGACATGATCAGAATGCGGTTCTTCATATATTTATGAGACAGAGACATGCTTTTCTGGCGGCCCGGTGTAGCAGAAAGACCGTTCCAGATGCAGTCGATCTTCTTACTCTTCAGCTCGGCTTCCTTAGCGTCCCAGTCGATCGGCTTGAACTCAACCTTGATGCCCAGTTCCTTTCCAACCTGTTTTGCGAGGTCGATGTCGAATCCTACGATCTTATTATTCTTATCGCGGAATCCCATCGGTGCGAATGTATCGTCCAGGCCGATGATCAGCTTGCCGCGCTTCTTGATGTAGTTCCAGCTGTTGTCCTTACTGCCTGAAGAGCTGCCGCAGCCCGTTGCCAGCGCCATCGTCGCGCCCAGAACAACCGTCAGCAGGACGGCCAGGATCTTTTTTGATTTTTTCATTTTGTCATAACCCCCATTCATGAAGCATGCATTGATTTTAACGCTTTAACGCGTTAAACCGATGTTATGTTGAAATATTACCACGCCCACGGGGTTATGTCAACTCTCATCCAGTTTTTATTTCCTCTATCATGAATATTTTATTCCACAGGGACAAAAAACAAAAAAGCAAGGAAGAACGACGCCTGCGTTTTCCGGGGCTTCCGGACTTCCCGGGCATCTCTTCCCTGCTAAAAGCTGTACAGCGGCTATGCTGCACTATTTTCCGACTGGCTTGCTTTTCCTGCATGGCAGCGGTACTTGCTGCAGTAAACACTGCGCATCTTCGGAAGCTGTTTCCGGATTCTGCTGCCTGCCGGCGTTTTACGGTAAGTTTTCACCGCCGATCTCTGCATACGGTTCCATCGCTGTTCCCAGGTTTTCTGCTCCGCCGCCGTTGTCTGATCCACGGCCTGCAGATACTCTTTTCTCTCCTTCTGGTAGAGCTTGGAAACGGCGATCTGCTTCCTGTACACGTCCTGATTGCCTCTGAGAATTCCTTTTACCGTTGTTCCGTGCCGGGCTGCTTCTTTCTGGACGTCCTTATAAATTCCGTTGGTTTTCATATCGCTTTCCATCTTGCTGATGTAGCTGTTCAGTTCACTTTTTGTCACACGAATGCCCCGCTTCCGTGCTTCTTCAGAAAGAGCCATTGAGACCATGTATGATTCCGATGCCTGCATAAATGCCTGACGCGGCGTCATTCCATGCCTCCGCAGTCCTTCTGCCATAATATATATCTGCGCATACTGTTCAGCGCCGCCTTTCTTCAGCCTCTGCTCGTGACAGTGCGAAGAGACAAAGCCCTTCGCCGCGGATTTATTCACGGTAGATGACGATTTCTCCGCGGAACTCTGCGTCCCGCATCCCGTACAGAAAAGCAGAAGCGCAAGAAGTGAAATCAGGCATGCGAATACCCTGACCAATGCCCCGATGCGGCTGTCATGATTCTCAAAATATGAAGCCCAGACTTCTCTCATTCTGTTCCTTCCTCTCCAAATATCTCATATCACAGGCCCACCCGCGCCGTCACGGATGCAGCCTGCATTCCCCCTGACTGCCTGCAATTACATTATTTATATCCATTATACTGGATTTTACCGTGTAATTCGCAAATGTGAAGAAAATTTCATTGACACTGCACACAGCCTTCTATACAATATGTAATGCAAATAAATTTTACACAACTGATTAACGGTCCCAATTACGGGAATCAGTAAACATAGTAATTGCTCAGTCCTGCACCGGCGCCTTTCAGAACATCAGCAGCTTCGGCAGACAGGACCGCATGAAGGGCCGGATACCGACCGCACAGAATTATTAAGGAGAGGGAAAAAATGACACATACATACAGAACCATGGGAACATGTTCCACACAGATTGATTTCGATCTGGAAGGCGACCGCGTATATAACGTGCAGTACACAGGCGGATGCAACGGAAATCTTCAGGCTGTCGGCCGTCTGGTTGACGGAATGACCGTGGACCAGATTGAAGACAAACTGAAAGGAATCCACTGCGGATTCAAGCAGACATCCTGTGGAGACCAACTTGCCATCGCCGTACGTCAGGCTTACGAACAGGAACAAAAGAAGGCAAATGCCTGATTCCATTCCCGGACAGAATACCAACGGAGGTTACCATTATGGCTGATAAACATACACACGCACCACTGGCCAAACCGGTCCACACCGGCTCCAAATACGACTGCCTGCGTCTGGGCAACCAGCTCTGCTTTCCGCTCTACGCATGCTCCAAGGAGATCATCCGCCGCTATAAGCCGCTTCTGGATAAACTGGACCTCACTTATACCCAGTACATCACCATGATGGTTCTCTGGGAGCACGAGTCCATGACCGTAAAAGAGCTTGGCGAATACCTGTACCTGGACTCCGGCACCCTGACTCCGGTCCTCAAGAAACTGGAATCCAAGGGCTGCCTGACCCGCCGCCGCAGCAAGGAAGACGAACGCAGTCTGATCGTCACCATCACCGACAAAGGGCGGAAACTGCAAGACGATGCCCTGAGCGTTCCGGGCCACATCCTGGAATGCGTCGATCTGCCGGAAGAAGACGCGAGACGGCTGTACTCCCTGCTTTACGAAGTGCTGAACAGCTTCCGGGAAGAAGTTAATAAATAAGGGAAACAAGCAGATAAAAAACAATGCAGACAAAGCAGCAGATAAAGCAGAATGAGGCTGGGGTATACTGTGTACCCCGGTTTTTTTGATGGTCAGATGATCTATTATTGCCGTGATACAATAATTGATTCCAGAAAACAGGACAGAGTGCGTGTATACTGTATACGATATGCTCTGCTGCCTTCTTTTCTTCGGATAGCCGCCTCATTTCAACAGTGATCCGAAATCAATTCCTGTATTTCGGATGAACAGCTGAAACGACCGGATTTCCGAACTTTTCAACTGGGTACTGTCGGAAATCCGTCCGATTTTTTTCACAACTGGGTTAAGCCTGGAATGTAACTGGCGCATCGTCATTTCTGCATCAGCGGTTCCGCCATCCGGGCCAGGCGCGGTCAGCTGCCTGGCGCAGTCAGTTATCTTGTCAGCAGCTTGGCATCGGCCTTTTCCTGGAAACGGGCGTCATCGATGATGAAGCGCTCGTGCTCGCCTTCACCGATCAGGCCGGCCTCATCGTAGGCTTCAACGTGGAAGGTCAGTTTTCTGCGGTCTATGGCGATCAGCTCGGAAGTGCAGTGAACGCGGAGACCAACTGGGGTGGATGCCACGTGTTTGATGTTCATCATGGTTCCGACGGTTCCCTGTCCCTCTTCAAGACAGTCCGCAACAGAACGGTATGCGGTTTTTTCCATCAGCGCGATCATGGCCGGTGTTGCGAAAACGTTCAGTTCTCCGCTTCCCATTGCCTTTGCCGTCTTGTCTGCTGTTACTACACCCTTCTGTTCTCCTTTAATTCCTACTTTCAGTTCTTTCATCACCCGTTCTCCTTCCCTGTACTCCGAAAACTCTTCTATATCTGCAGCATCCGCGCTGCAGCCGGATCATCCCGGTAATTCTGTCAGTATTATTTTAAACAATGCAGCTGTTTCCCGCAAGACCCCGGCACATGTCATAATTTTTTCCCATGTTTTCTCTCATGAATTGGACACGATCATTATTCCATCTCAGATAACCTGAAATTCCCTAAATATCATTGGTAAACATTGCGATAATAGAATCTTTTTACCAAGACAAAAATTATTTTGGTAATATGGACTGATAATTGCATTTCTTACCTAAATTATGTACAGTATTAAATACACTTCTGCTGTCCATTCGACAAATTTTATAATTACAAGAGAATACGTATAAGCTTCCAGCATGCAGCCGTTAAAAATTTAGAATAATACTGGTTACCTTCTTATATTTCAGAATATTTTTTTACTTAATCGAGAATATATTGCTGAAACTGCTCATTCAAGCTATCTGACCAACCTATATAGGTAATAGGGATTTGGTAAAAACATACAATTTCACCTGATCTTACAAAATATATACTGCATACTTGGTAGAATTTGCTTTTCCACTTAACTTATACAAAACTATCTGGAAATAAATTCCAGTTCACGGAAATATTTACTTTTTACTGCTGCATAAACGATGAATATAAGCGAATGAAGTCGATGATGTGGAAATCACAGCAGTTTTCGTACACAGTATACCCAGATCTCCGTCATCTGCCTGCGGCGCCGGCTCTTCCACTACCTGCCCTCACATTTGACCTGCCACATCTCATCCGGCCTGCCATATCTCGTCCGTCTGCCATATCTCATCCGGCCTGCCATATCTCGTCCGTCTGCCATATCTCGTCCGGCCTGCCACATCTCATCCGGCCTGCCATATCTCACCCGTTCAGCTTTTATATGCACATGTCAGACTGCTGACCGCACAAAAACAAGCCCGCTGCCCCAGATCAATATTTATGACCTGACGCAGCGGCCCTTTCCCGCCAGAAATCCTGCATTTACAGAAAATCTGCACCGATACTCCTTATATCATTTTTTCACTCCGGTCGGTCCATCTTCCAGCCGCAAGTGCCGCAGCAGCTTCGGCGCCTTCAACAGCGAATCAGCGGGCGTTCCTGGTCCAGCAGTCTTCAATCGTGAAGATGCCGGTGTGACTGATCAGGCGGCCTTCGCCAGGTACCCTGCTAAACTGGCTTCTCACCACTTCCTTCCGCTAATCAATCTCTCCGCTTGCCGCAAGTGCTGCGACAGCGCCGTCTGCGGCGGCGGTGGTCAGCTGGCGCACATTCTTGGTCCGGCAGTCGCCGGCAGTGAAAATGCCGGAATGTCCGGTCAGGCAGTCTTCACCGGCCTGTACGTAGCCCTTCTGGTCGAGCTTGACAACATTGGAGAACTCCTCATTTTCCGGCATCTGGCCGATGGCGACGAAGAGGGCGCTGACTGGAATCTCACGCTTTTCTCCGGTTTTTGTGTCGGTGACTTCAACGGCTTCCAGCTTCGGATCGCCGATCAGCTTTGTGAGATTGGAATTCAGAACGAACTCAACATTGTCCAGTGCTGCCAGTTTTTCGACATCGGCTTTGTCGCCTCTGAACTGGTCTCTTCTATGAATGATGTAGACCTTGCTGCAGATCTGCGCCAGGAACATGGCGTCGCCCAGGGCGGTGTTTCCGCCGCCGTTGACCGCTACGTCCTTCCCTCTGAAGAACATGCCGTCGCAGGTTGCGCAGTAAGATACGCCGGCACCCGTCAGCTCTTTTTCGCGGTCCAGGCCCAGCGGACGGTTCTTTGCACCCGTTGCGATAATGACCGTTTTTCCGTCATAGATGTTTCCCGCCTCCGTGTGGACGTGCTTGATGTCTCCGTCCTCTTCAACGGAAACTGCTTTCTCCATGATCATCTGTGCGCCGAGATCAGCCGCCTGCTCGTACAGCCCCTGCGCGAACTCGGCTCCCGACGTTTTCTTGATGCCCGGATAGTTTTCAATTTCCGGGGTATTGATGATCTGTCCGCCGTACATATTCGCTTCTAGCATCAGCGTCTTTCTTCCCGCGCGCTGTCCGTAAATCGCAGCCGTCATTCCCGCAGGACCGGCACCGATGATGATAATATCCCAAACTTCTGCCATAACAACCTCCCAGTGGCTTCTTGCCATTTTATCTTTTGTCCGATATAAAAATGCCGCCGCCCTTACCGGAGCGGCGGTCTGTATATTTCTGTGATTACTCGCCCTTTACGAACTTTTCAACCTGCGGCTTAGGAATTACGCCGACAGAACGGCCTGTTTCCTGTCCGTCGACAAAACGTACCAGGCAAGGAATGGAAGCGACGTTGTACTTGATGGCAACCGGCTCACTCTCATCGACATTCACCTTTACGACCTTGACATCCGGAACTTCGTCTGCGACCTGGTCAACGACCGGTGAAAGCATCTTGCACGGTCCGCACCAGGATGCCCAGAAGTCAACAACTACCGGCTTGTCGCTCTTCAGTACTTCATCTTCAAAGTTTTCCCATGTTACATTAACTGCTGCCATATTTTTACCTCCTGCACTTCTTCAAAAGCGCATATATTCAACATCAAGTGTTTGATCATCATTGATTCTGAAATTCTTATACCCGCCATTCCCGGCTCTAACCATGTAAATTAATTTTACACAATTAATTTTCTCAATCGCTGGCAGGTCATGGACAAAACAAAGCCCGGCAAGGCGGAAAGGGCCTGCGTCCGCGCGGCTCTGCGCCATTTCCCGTGTGCCTATTTATATGCTTCCAGCGCAGCGAACACATAGCGCAGCATGAATTCTTCGCCGTAGAGCAGGGTCCGGTCGTCCACCAGCATTTTCTCAGTATGAAGCGGATGGTAGTCTCCGTTGACGGCGCCGCCGATTCGGATGAAGACGCCCGGGATGTCCCTCTGATAGAAGGAAAAATCCTCACCGCTCATGTAAGGACGGATCATTTTCACCTTGTCGGCACCGAAGGCATTGCTAATGACATCGATGGCCAGGTCGGTCGCTTTCTTGTCGTTATCGACGGCTACGCCCGGACCCCAGGTATCGACGTCCAGGGATGCGCCGTAGGCTTCCGACATACGCTCCGGCAGGGTATTTACGACCTCTTTCATGACATCGAAGTCACGGATATCGAGGGTCCGGAAATTGAACATCATGGATGCTTCATAAGGAACCTCTCCGTCTCTGGCTTTTGTATGCACCTGCGTCGGAACCATGACAACCGGATGACTTTCCGGAATCCGGAGGGCAATTTCTTCCGTCACCGAAGACAGAATCCGGCTCGCCGCAACCAGGGCGTTTTTTGCCTCTTCCGGCTTTCTGACGCTGCCGCCCTGAGTTTTCACGGTCATGACGGCACCGGCGCCGATGGTGCTCATGATTCCGTAGTTCATGTTGAAGGTTCCCAGGTCTGCCGTCTGGATGACGTGAAGGCCCGCAATGCACTGCACGTCGCTCAGAACGCCGCTGTCCATGATTTCCTTGGCACCGGTGGCATTTTCCTCAGCCTTCTGGAAAATGATCTTCACTGTACCGTGAATTTTCGGCTTCATTTCATGCAGGATCTTGGCCGCGGTCAGAACATAGGTCGTGTGGCAGTCGTGGCCGCAGGCATGCATGACACCTGGATTCTGAGAGGCATACAACACGCCGGTTTTCTCTTCAATCGGAAGGGCGTCGATGTCTCCCCGCAGCGCCACGACAGGGCCCGGAAAGGCGCCTTCAATCGTTGCGACGGTGCTGGTTTCCGCAATCACCTCATAGGGAATTTCCCAGAGGTCCAGGAAGCCTCTGATGTATGCGGCCGTCTCGTATTCCTGTCCGCTGAGCTCCGGATGGCGGTGCAGGTGACGCCGGGTCTCAAGCATAAACGGGTAATTATCTTCCGTAATCTTGTGGAAATCAATTCCGGCTGGGTTCAGCTTTTTCCGGTCCATTATTTCCTGCCTCCTTCCTTCTCTTCATCGGCTGCCAGGTCGGCGCCTTCTTCCGGCGTCTCCGGCGCAGTCTCTTCGATTCCGAGCCTGCCGCGGACGGCCGCGCGGTGCTCTTCTATTCTTGCTTCTCTCTTTTTTGCCGCACGCTGGGTTACCCCTTCCAGATCGATCCTGTGGAAGGTAATTCTGTATTTTACCTTATAGGCCAGCTCTGCGGCCTGCAGAGATTCTTTCATGATCGCCTGCAGATGGCGGTAGGCCTCCTCGCCGCGGCACTCTCCGTAATAGACCAGCAAGGCCTCGTCCGGAATGACGTTATGGCGGGAACCGCTGTCCATTTCCACCGGCAGCAGCACGACGTCGTCAAAACTGTCGAACTCGAACCAGAGCTTGTCCATCAGGATCTGCATCAGCTCGTTTCCCGCGATAATCGGGTTGTGCGTCCGGAAAGGCACAGAACTGTGGCCGCCCTTTCCCATCAGCTGAATCTTCGCCCGGAAGCGGATGTTTCTCTGCTGCACCTTCCTTTTCCAGATCTGCCTCATGGAGTTTCCCGTACTCCCAAATAATCGGTCCGTCTTCATCATTTTCCCCTTATCTGTCCCCAAAAGTAACTTATCTCACGTTTTTTCGTATCTTTACCCCGTTTTACGCGCAGATACGCGGATTTTCCTCTTATTTCTCCTGATTTTTACTGTTTTCTTCTGTTTTTTGTGTTTCCGTCCCGGCAGAGGCAGGGTTCTGCGCATCCGGCTTGTCCCTTGCCGGGTCGTCTTTGCCGGCAAAAAATTTTCCGTGTTCCCGGATTTTCAGCAAGTGGGAAACCGGCCGGATCCAGTCCTCCCAGCTGTTTCCATGACCGGCATCGGAGGCTGCTCCCTGATTCTGGAACTTCTCCCGCATGGCCTGAATCTGGTCGGCCATCTCCGGATGCAGGGTCTTCAGCACTTGACGGTGATAGCGGCGTTCTTCCATAAAGGTCTGCCAGGCCTGCGGATAGTGCTTCTTAAACCAGCGCTCCCTTTGGACACGGAGCCGCGCCATCTGGCGGAAGGCCTCCGGATTCATGTCCGCGAAACGCTCATCGACAGCTGCATGGTGCTGGGAAATCACTTCTTCCATCATCTTCATGCGCTCCTGTGAAATCGCGCCCTTCTTCGCCAGAAGTGCCAGCTGCATTTCCAGAAGATCCAGGAGTTTTTCCTCATCCATCTGATTGAAATTGAAGCCGAAATACTTCTGCTCCTGCTGGCGTATCCACTGGGTGTCGACCTCCTGGCCGCTGGCAAAGGAAGATGCCAGCTTCTCGGCGAACTTCGTCATTTCCTCATCGGCGTCTTCTCCGTAAGCCCACTCGTACTCCGCGATGACGCGCCCCGGCGCGTGAACAGCATGCTGATCTTCACCATCTTCTGCCTGCAGCAGCGGATAAGGCGGGAACATGCCCTCCGCCCGCAGCGCCGTCTGCACGAAGGGCCGGATCGCGCCTTCCTTAAACATCTCCTCCGCGCCGAAAGCCCGCAGCTGGTCATTCACACTGCCCGCGTGCTCGGTCATATAGAAATGAATGCCGCGGCGTTTCAGCTTTCTGTACATATTCAGAAGACGCTCCGCCGCAGTCACATCAATCGAACCGATGCCATCCGCATCCAGGATGACCACCTTTGTGTCTTCCTGCAGCGCGTCCTCAATGTCCAGCTGCATTCTCTCCGCATTGGCGAAAAACAGCGGCGCACGGAAATGATAGATGATCACGCCCTGAATCGGACGCGCTCCGCGCATTCTGCCCACCGGATAGAATCCCTTCTGCCCCGGAATACAGCCCAGGAACTCCCTCGGCGGAGCCGACTCCCGGATGATTACATTCAGGAAGGACAAAAGAACCCCGGCAAGAACGCCATCCACGGTACCAAACAGGAGTACAGCAAAGAAAGACGCCCAGAAAATTGCCGCCTCGATCTTATCGACTTTTCTCAGCTTGGCCGCGAGATCAAACTCCATGGAGCTGAGCAGGGCGGAAATGACGATTCCCGTCAGTACCGGAACCGGAAGATATGCGATGAATCCCGTTGCAAAAAGCAGCACCAGCACCATGGTCAGTGAAGCCGCAATGGACATCATCTGGCTCTTCACACCGAACTGATCCGCGATTCCCGTTCTGGAAACACTGCCGTTCACCGGGCAGCAGCCAGATGCCGCAGCGCCCAGCGTCGCAATCGCGTAGGCCAGAATTTCCCGGTCATTGTCCACCGGATCATCATAACGCATGGCGTAATTACTGGTCGCCAGAAGTGTTTCCGCTACGATGACCAGAGCAATGGAAAGCGTGGACACCAGCATACTCATCACATGGCCGCTCATCAGACGGACATCCGGAATAGTCAGCGCCGGAAGACCCTCAGAAACCGCGGGCAGCATTCTCACTCCATGCTGGTTCACGTGGAAGCAGATCGTCATCAGAGCGCCTGCTGCCATCATGACCACCGACATCGGGACTTTTGGGATCAGCTTCCTGCAGGCCATGATAATCACAATCGTTCCGACTCCCAGCCCAAAAGCAAGAGCATTGAAGGAATGCGCTTCCTCCGCAATGTGAGAGACCAGCTCCGGAAGCTCCCCTCTTCCCGGATCACCGCCAAAGAGTTTCGGGACCTGCATCAGAATAATTTCTGCGCAGATTCCGCTGATAAAACCGCCCATCACTGGCGACGAAATAAACTTTACCAGCTTTCCCGCATGAAAAAGCCGGAAGACGATCAGCCAGCCCGCCGTCAGAAGCGTGATCACCGGCACCATCCGGACCGCCGCCTGCGACCCGTAGGCAATTCCCAGATCATACAGCATTCCGCCGCAAAGAGCCGCCGGCGCCGCATCCACACCAAAAACAAAACGCGGCGACGAGGTAAACAGCCCGTAGAGCAGAATCGGCAGCACCGACCCATATAAGCCATATACCGCCGGCATCCCCGCAACCTGCGCGTATCCCATGGAAATCGGGATCGACACAAGCGCCACGATAATTCCCGCCGGGATATCTTTTTTCAAATTCGATAGGGGATAATTCTTCAGAAACATCCGGATGTCCTTTCTGAATCAGAAAAAGTAATAAAAATCACAGCCGCCCACCCGGGCAAACAACAACCGGGCTATGCGTGTATACAATATACACAGCATACTGCTGCCAACAGCCAGCATTAATGCAGGTTCATGATTTCCTCTTCCTCCTTCTTCTCTTCCTCTGCCTTCTTTTTCTTCTCAAAATCCTTGATATCTTTAGTAGAAATAATGCTCTTTCCGATCTTCAGGAACTCATTCAGATCTTCCGGAACCTCGCGGTTTTTCTGGGCATGAACCAGATCAATGACCCCGGAAAATACCGCATCCATCCAATTCAGGACAGCGTCCGGATCAGAATAATCCAGAGAAACATCCTGAGTCAGTTCCGCAAGCTTATCCGCAGCTTCTTTCTCCGGTCCGTCCGGCTGCATCTCATCTTCATCCTCTGGATTCTCTGAAACATCCGATTTCCGCCCCTGCAGACTGTCCGCAATCTTCACATAGGTCATCTGCAGCACATCCTGATATACACTATCATCTGGGAATTCCGCCTCTGCTGACTGAGTAAACTTCTCAACCGTCAGTCCGTAAATATCGTTAAATGCCGATTCATCACCATCATTCAGACGGCGCACAGCCTCAGCCAGTTTTTTCTGATCTTCTGCATCAATTTCCTCTATTGCTTTTAATTTCTCTGCAGCTTTATTTTCTGCCATATCTGTCCGCTTCCTTCCCATCGTAATTCTACGATCTTACTGATTTTTCTATCTCTGCCGCATTTCCCGCAGATCTCCGCTTCAGGAAAATGCTCTATCTCTTTTCAAATTCACAGGCTTACTTCCTGCAGTCAAGCTATTGTACCACAAAATGCCCTGTGCAGGCCACTCGCAGGAAGGCACGGGCTGTGATACACTAAGATAGGTTCGTTCCCGGCCAAACGAATACCTGGACCGGTCGGGAACGTGGTTCCTTGAACGAGTAATTTTTGCCGCGGAAAATGCGGAAAGATATAAAGGATATGCATCATGAGCGAAAAGATAATGGAAGAAAATTACAATTCCCTGCCGTCAGAGGAGACGCTGCTGAACTGGTACCGGGAGAACAGGCGCGATCTGCCCTGGCGCAGAGACAAGAACCCCTACCACGTCTGGGTCTCGGAAATTATGCTGCAGCAGACCCGGGTGGAGGCGGTGAAAGACTATTACCGCCGCTTTATGGACGCGCTTCCGACCATCGCGGCGCTGGCGGAGGCTGACGAGGACACATACATGAAACTCTGGGAGGGGCTTGGCTATTACAGCCGCATCCGCAACATGCACAAGGCCGCGGGCATCATCGTCCGGGATTACGGCGGCGCTATGCCCCGGACCCGCGCGGAACTTCTCAAACTGCCCGGCATCGGCGCCTACACCGCGTCCGCCATCGCCTCCATCGCATTCGGCGAGCGCACCCCGGCCATCGACGGAAACCTCCTCCGCGTCTTTTCCCGCATGACCCATTATAAGGAAGACATCAAGAAGCCGGCTGCCCGCAAAGCCGCAGAAAACTGGTATCTGACGGTCATGACCGACCGCGATCCCGGCAGTTTCAACCAGGCGCTGATGGACCTGGGTGCCGGCATCTGCATTCCCAAGGGCGATCCTGTCTGCCTCGCTGACCCCGCCGCCTGCCCCTGGAGCCGTTGCTGTCTGTCCTGCCAGAACGCTGACCCGCAGGATTTCCCCAAGACCGCCCCAAAGAAATCCCGCCGCGTCGAGGAGCGCACCGTTTTCCTGATCCAGCACGGCGGACAAATCGCACTGCGCAAGAGGCCGCCTGCCGGTCTTCTCGCCGGCCTCTGGGAATTTCCAAACACTCTCGGGAAACTGAACCGCAGCCAGGCCCTCCAGTACGCAGAATCCCTGGGCTTTTCGCCCCTGAAAATCAAAAAGCTGCCCGCAGCAAAACACGTTTTTTCACACGTCGAGTGGCGCATGACCGGCTGGCAGATTCTTGCCGACGAGTGGAGACCGCTTGCGGGAAGCGAGAACAGAAGCAGCAAAGACCAAATAATGAAGGGTGCACCAGAAAACAAACCATACAATGTCATAAATTCTAAATCAGGAGAAGATTTTCCAAAGACAACGGAAAACGGCCTGGCCGATGAAAGATCAGAAAATGATTTAAAAGACAAGTCTGTCGATGGAAGAACTGGTAATGAGCTGACTAGTGACACTTCAGGAAATGGTTCGTCTGTAAAGAAATCAGAAAACGATAGGCGCGAGTATACTGTATACAATAATAACGCATTCCAGTCTCCTGCTGACGCCTCCGGCATCATCCTTGCCGACGCCGAAGAAGTACGGGACCATTACTCGATCCCGTCGGCCTTTCAGGCCTTTAAAAAGAGGATTTTGTAACGGAAATCCTTCGTGGGCCAGCAGGACTAAAAATTGTTGAAGGGATACGGATGTCTGGAAACGCGTGGCGGAGTGCGCCATTCTCTGTGCATCCTCGCCATCACAAGCAGAGCCGGCTTCTTCATCATCACTCTGAAGAGGCCGGCTCTTTCATGTCTCATTTTCCCGTAACGCAAAATGTCCAAATATCTGATATTCCTATTGGACCTGATCAGGCCTTAAGGCAATTTCAGCTGTCCCCCGACAGAGAAAACAGCTGCCGTCTACTCCGCCATCGCTTTTCTGATGCCGGCCATCAGCTCTTCATAGCTTTCAACTGCCTGCACGTCTGGATTTGCGGCCTTGATCTCGTCGGTTGTCCGGAACAGGAAGCCGGCCTTGCTTGCGCGGATCATGCCGAGGTCGTTGAAGCTGTCGCCGCTGGCGATGGTGTCGAAGCCGATGGACTGCAGACCTTTGACGGTGCTGAGTTTGGAGTTCTCAATGCGCATCTTGTAGCCGGTGATCGCGCCGTCGTCCGCCACCTCGAGTTCGTTGCAGAAGAGGGTCGGATAGCCGAGTTTCTTCATCAGCGGCGCCGCAAACTCCTTGAAGGTGTCACTGATAATGATCACCTGCGAGAATGAACGGAGTTCGTCCAGAAATTTCTTTGCGCCATCCATCGGATCAATTTTCGCAATTGTCTCCTGAATCTGCGGCAGACCCAGATGATGCTGTTTCAGCAGGTCCAGGCGGTATTTCATCAGCACGTCATAGTCCGGCTCATCACGAGTCGTCTTTTTAAACTCCGGAATTCCCGTCTCCTCCGCAAACGCGATCCAGATTTCCGGCACCAGTACACCCTCTAAATCCAAGCAAGTAATAAACATATTTTTTCCTTCCTGTTCCAGTTTTAACATTGTCTAATAGTTTTAATATACCACATCACACACAATTTTCCTAATCCGTTTTAGTGTTATTCGACAAAAACAACGGAGCACGACTCAGCGCTTTACGCGCTGAGTCGTGCTCCCCCATCAAGAGACGAATTGCTCTGTGAAATATTATACCACAGAATCCGGGAATTTATAGACATATTTTCAC
>CAJMLL010000050.1 GCA_905214225.1 uncultured bacterium
CACTGGTCAAAAATATTATATTTTTTCACTGTCTTCTTGACGGGGAGCAGTTCAGGGAAGTTCAGGGCGATGGTGTAGATGTTATGTTCTGTTTTCACGGCGCTGGATCCGTTCATCTGCTGCATCATGCTTTCGATGTTGCGCAGGCCGATGCCGCTGCTTTCTGTTGGTGCGGCTGTCCGGGAAGCGCTGATGGTGTTCTGGAACAGGACGACAACCTGGCTTCCAGATGTTTTCACGATGATCCGGACGGCTTTTCCCGGGTCTGCGTATTTACAGATGTTGGAGACGATGTTGTCCATGATTCTTCCCAGGTAGTCCTCATTGATGCAGATTTTGGAGTCATCCCAGTGGAAGTCTGGTTCGCAGCTGAATCCGTGCTGCATGAGGGTGGCGCCGGCTTCGGACAGGAGATCATAAAGCAGAAGCTTTGCGTTTTCGGGATCAGAGAGTTTTGCGCCTTTTTCTTCACGGGAAACGAGGGCGTATTCAAACAGGTGGTCCGTCAGGCTTTTCAGCCGGTGGGTTTTCTGATCGATCTTGTCGATGTAGTCGTAAAGCTGCTCTTCTGTTTTCCAGCGGTGGGATTTCAGGATTTCTGTGTAGAGCAGGATGGAGGTCAGCGGCGTGCGGATGTCGTGGGACATGCTGGTGACCATATCTTTATTTGCTTTCAGCAGGTCCTGCTCCAGTTTGAACTGCTCGCGCAGGGATGCGCGCATTCCGTTCAGGCCTTCTGCGAGTTCAGAGACTTCATCCTTACCCTTTACCGTCACTTCATAATCCAGATTTCCGGTTTCCAGAATGCCGATTTCATCCCAGAGCAGCCGGATGTATTTGATCTCTTTATTGATTGCAATGAAGACAACCACAAGAAACAGGAGAAAACCGATGGAAAGTACAATGAATCCGAGAACGTCTGAGGCGTGGTAGTCATCCGTACCATACAGCACTGCAATGGCCTTCGCATCTTTGAATTTCAGTTTGTAGGTTTTACTGATGGACTGATTCAGCGTGTCATCAAAGCTGGTCGGATGTTCCGGAACGAATGAATCGTAGATTGTCGAGTTGCTCCGGTAAATGGAAACCGAGATGTTTGGGTGCTTTCTGGTAAATGCCGCGATCTCTTTTGTATCTGATGTTTTCAGATCATGGGCATCGATATAGTCCTGAAGCGCATTGACATATTTCGTGTTCCGGTTCTTCAGGTGTGCAGAAAAGTGGTCGTAATAGTCAGCCAGTACATAATCCGCTGCCTGCAGCATGGCAAAGGTCACCGCGACAGAGACAAGCGCGGCAATGGCGATGATCACCAGCAGGCGGGTGCGGATGGATTTAATCTTCCGGAATCGGATTTTCAAAGCGGTACCCCTTTCCCCAGATGGTCTTGATATACTGCGGTTTTTCAGGCGTCGGCTCAACCGCTACACGCAGCTTCCGGATATGAACCATGACCGTGTTGCTGTTGGTGTAATAATACGGCTCATTCCATACGCTTTCATAGATATTCTGCGCAGAGAAGATTTTTCCGCGGTGCTGCATCAGCAGCAGGAGAATGCGGTATTCAATATCCGAAAGAGAAATTTCCTGACCGCCGCGGTACACTTCGTTGTAACGCGTGCTGATTTTCAGGTCGCCGCATTCAATGTACTCATCCTTTTTAATATCCAGGCTCTGCTTTCCCTGATAAGTCTGGTAGCGGCGGATCAGCGCCTTCACGCGTCCCAGCAGTTCCGTATAGGAAAACGGCTTCGGCAGATAGTCGTCTCCTCCGGCCATCAGTCCGATCAGTTTGTCCGATTCCTGCGACTTTGCCGTCAGGAAGAGAACCGGCACATTCGAAGTCTTTCGCAGTTCCTCACAGGTCTTGATTCCAGAGATTCCCGGCATCATAATGTCCAGAATCACCAGATCGGTGGCGGTATTCACCTTTTCCAGGCCTTCTCTTCCATTTTCCGCCTCATCGACGTGGTATCCTTCACTTTCCAGAAGAATGCGGACACCTTCACGGATATCTCGGTCATCCTCTACAATTAATATATTTCCCTGACTCATGCTAAAGTCCTCCTGTATCTCATTCGTCTTTTTTACTTTATATACTATATGGTCCGTTTCTTAACAGAACCTTAAGCGGGCTCTTAAAAGACATGAAAAGATGAGAAAAACGCGTGCCCCGGTCCTGGAGCACGCGTCCTGTTAATTCTGCGCTTCATCCACGTTTTTCTTAATATCCATATCCTTTGGCAGGACCAGATTCAGGAAGATCGCGATCAGGAAGACTACGGCTACGACGTTATTGGCAAAAACCGACTGTGCAAGATGAGGAAATGCTTTCCAGATATCGATTTCGCTGGTAGACGTGAATCCGATTCCAATGGCCAGAGACAGCGAAGCAATCGTGATGTTTCTCTGGCTGAATCCGCATTTTGCGATCATCTGGATTCCAGAGGTCAGAATCGTTCCGAACATCATGATCGTGCATCCTCCGAGTACGGAAGACGGAAGGGAGGCAAAAAAGTTACCGACCGGCGGAAGCAGTCCGGCCAGCAGCATGACGCAGGCTCCCGTCATCAGGGTGAAGCGGTTGACCACTCCGGTCATATTGATCAGGCCGACGTTCTGAGAAAAGGAAGTAACCGGCGGGGTTCCGAACAGGGAGGAAATGGCGGAAGCATAACCGTCGCAGGCGATGGATCCGGAAATTTCCTTTGTCTTGATTTCTCGTTTCAGGCCGGCAGAAACGAGGGCGGTCGTGTCTCCGATGGTTTCTGCTGCGGAAACCAGGAAAATGATGCAGGTGGAGAAAACTGCTCCTGCGTGGAATTCCGGCTTGAAAGGGAAGAGATGCGGAACGGCGATGATGCCGCCGGACATGATGGAAGACAGGTTCACCTTTCCCATAATCAAAGAAACGATGTAGCCGACGATCAGTCCCACCAGAATGGACAGCTGCTTTTTATAGCCCTTTGCCAGACAGGTCCAGAGCAGGCAGGTGACCAGGGTGATGGTGGCGATGATCAGGTTTTCTGCGGAACCGAAGTCTTTTCCGTAGCCGCCGCCGAAGGATCTGGCGCCGACGCTGAAGAGGGAATAGCCGATGGATGTAACAACGGTTGCTGCGACGATCGGAGAAATCAGGCGGCGCCAGTATTTCGCGAACAGGCCCAGCGTACCTTCAAAAATTCCTCCGATGAGAACGGACCCGACCACGGCGCCGTATCCGTAAGCCGCGCCGATGGAACTTAAAACCGCGACAAAGGTAAAACTGATGCCCATGACGATCGGAAGTCCGGAACCGATACGGAAATGCGGGTAAAGCTGAATCAGGGTCGCAATTCCCGCAACGAACATGGCGTTCTGCAGGAGCATGGCGATCTGCGCCTGCGTAAGCGCTGGATGCGCGGCTGCGGCAATCATGGTGATCGGAGTCAGGTTGGCAACGAACATAGCCAGAACGTGCTGCAGACCGAACGGGATCGCCTTTCCTACCGGAACGCGGCCGTCCAGTTTGTAAATATTGGCCATACTGGAAGTTGATTTCTGATGCATAGAAACTCTCTTTCTGGATGAACAGGATAATAACGATAATGTATCGATTTTATCATGTTTTAGTGTTTCATTCCAGGGTTTTACAGGCGGTATCCCTGTATTTCCAGTAGACGAAGGCGGCCGGGCGGTGTAAGATGAAAGAACGTGTTTAAAGCTGCGTCCGGCAGGTCCGAAGAAGCGCACGGCCGCAGAAAACAGGGTGTTTCCTTGCGCGAGTGGGTTTTGTCCGGGGAGGCAGGCACTAGGTATGATTAAAAGACTACATTAATATAAGGAGTAAATATGGATATACAGAAACTGATTACACAGGAACTGCAGATCCGGCCGGAGCAGACGCAGGCGGTCATCGATCTGATTGACGGCGGGAATACGATTCCTTTCATCGCGCGTTACCGGAAAGAGGTGACCGGCGGGCTGAATGATGAAGTACTGAGAAAGTTCGACCAGCGCCTGCAGTACCTAAGAAATCTGGAGGAGCGCAAGGAGGTTGTCCGGGCGTCCATCGAGGAGCAGGGAAAGCTGACAAAGGAGCTGGCGGAAAAGCTGGACCAGGCGGAGACGGCGGTTCAGGTGGAGGATCTCTACCGTCCTTACAAGCCGAAACGCAGGACCCGCGCCATGATCGCCAGAGAAAAAGGACTTCAGCCCCTTGCGGAGTACTTTTTGTCGAAGGAAGAGACGGGCGAGAAGGATCCGCTGAAGGAGGCGGAGAAGTTTGTCAATCCGGAGAAGGAAGTTGCGGACGCGCAGATGGCGGTTCAGCTGGCAGAGGACATTCTCGCGGGGGATTTCTCGGACGGCCCGGATGTCAGAAAATGGATGCGTGACAATGCGGAGCAGCACGGCGTGATGGAGTCTGAGGCGAAGGATAAGGACGCCAAGTCGCCGTATGAGAATTATTACGAATATCAGGAGCCGGTGAAGAAGATTCCGTCTCACCGGGTGCTGGCAATCAACCGCGGCGAGAAGGAGAAGTTCCTGAAGGTGAAGGTGGATGTGCCGGAGGACGGCGTTGAGCAGTATGCCGAGAAGAAAATTGCTCAGCTGGGCCGGGAATCCACTCGTCCCTACATCCGCGAGGCCGCGCAGGATGCCTATAAGCGCCTGATCGAGCCGTCCGTGGAGACAGAAATCCGCGGGGAACTGACGGAAAAGGCTGAGGACGGTGCGATTGAGGTGTTCGGTCAGAATCTCCGTCAGCTTCTGATGCAGCCGCCGATCGCGGGAAAGACAGTGCTGGGCTGGGATCCGGCCTACCGTACGGGCTGCAAGCTCGCTGTGGTGGATCCGACTGGGAAGGTGCTGGCAACCAAGGTCATCTACCCGACTCCGCCGAATAATAAGGTGGAGGAGGCAAAAAGTGAACTTCTCAAGATGATAAAACGCTGCCATGTCGACGTGATTTCCCTTGGAAACGGGACGGCTTCCAGAGAGTCAGAGCAGATTATCGCTGATTTTATCAAGGAAAGCGGGCTGCCGCTGGAATACGCGATCGTCAACGAGGCGGGCGCCAGCGTGTATTCTGCCAGTGAACTTGCCGCGGAAGAATTTCCGAATTTCGATGTGGGACAGAGAAGTGCCACATCCATGGCAAGACGACTGCAGGATCCGCTGGCAGAACTGGTGAAGATCGATCCGCGGTCGATTGGTGTCGGACAGTATCAGCACGACATGAATCAGAAAAAGCTTGGGAATGCGCTCTCAACGGTTGTAGAGGACTGTGTAAACCAGGTCGGCGTAGACGTGAATACGGCATCTGCGGCGCTTCTGGAGTACGTGTCCGGAATCAGTAAGACAGTTGCGAAAAACATTGTTGCCTACCGCGAGGAGAATGGCAGATTTACAACGCGCAGGGAACTTCTGAAAGTCCCGAAGCTGGGACCGAAAGCTTTCCAGCAGAGTGCGGGATTCCTCAGAATCCGCGGAGGCAGTGAGGTTCTGGACATGACTGCTGTGCATCCGGAGAGTTACAAGCCGGCAAAAGAGCTGCTGAAGCTGCTGGGATTCACGGAAGATGACGTGCGCCAGGGAAAAACCAGAAGCATCCGGGAAAGCGGCCTGAAGGCGTCCGACCTCACGGAAGCGCAGCTGGCGGAGAAACTGGGAATCGGTGCCTATACCCTGCGGGACATCCTGTCCGAGCTGGAAAAACCGGGCCGCGATCCGCGAGATGAAGTGCAGAAGCCGATTTTGAGAAGTGATGTGCTGACCATGGAAGATCTGGCGCCGGGAATGAAGCTGAAGGGAACCGTCAGGAATATCGTGGATTTCGGTGCCTTTGTGGACATCGGTGTGCATGAGGACGGTCTCGTCCATATTTCCGAGATCTGCGATCATTTCATCAAACATCCGCTGGAAGTAGTAAAAGTCGGCGATATCGTGACGGTCTGGGTAAAGGACGTGGATCTGGAAAAGCAGAGAATCGCCCTGACCATGATCAGTCCGGAGCAGAAAAAGAAGCGGGAGCAGCAGAAGGCGGAGGCCGCCTCCAGAAGGGAGTCCGGCGGAAATTCCGGCCGCGGACGCGGTAATGGAAACAAGCGTGGAAAATCTCGCAGCGGCAGAGGCAGAGGAAGCCGGGGAAACAGTCAGAATGGCGGCGGGCAGGAAAAACTCGCCGGCCTCGATGAGCTGCTGAAGAAATATGGAAAGCATCATCATTAAGAGATTGCTTCTGCCTTCGGATATTGACCGCACAGATGCATATCGGATTGAAATTTTCTATACTCTGCGGCTGATACTGCAAAAATAATCACGTCTGCGTTAAACTGAGTAATAGAGAATAAAATCGTGCGTGAAGGGCAGTGCTGCATCGCTTCTGCCTCTGACCCTGTCTGTGCTTATATCTGCGCACAGATCTGCCTTTGTGCAGCACAGGCGGAGGCGGGCCTGCACATGTGGAGAATGAGAAGAATCTGTAAAACTTCCATTCTCCGCCCCGTCTGCACAGATATATTGGAGGTAAAAACAATGGAATTAGTAAGAGATTTGCCTGAAATTTTTGATGAATTCGGTGAAGCCAGAAGAAAGAACTTTCTCACAGTAAAGGAATACAAGGATAAGGGAATTCCGGTTGTCGGATCTTACTGCACCTATTTCCCGCAGGAAATCGCAATGGCTGCAGGTGCAGCGCCGATCTCCCTCTGCTCCATGTCCGATGAGCCGGTATCTGCGGCAGAAAAAGACCTGCCGTCCAATCTCTGCCCGCTGATCAAGTCCAGCTACGGATTTGCGAAGGAAGATAAATGTCCGTACTTCCACTTTTCCGATGTCGTTGTCGGCGAGACAACCTGCGACGGAAAGAAGAAAATGTACGAGCTGATGGGTAAATTTAAGAACATGTACCTGATGCAGCTCCCACAGGCCCAGGACGCCGATTCCTTCGAGCTCTGGAAGAAGGAAGTCCAGAAGATCAGAGATTATCTGGCAGACTTCCTCGGCACAGACATCAGCGACGAGAAGCTGGAAGAAGCCATTCATCTGAAGAATGAAGAGCGTGAAGCCATGAGAAAATTCTCCGAGCTGATGATGTACGACCCGGCTCCGATGACCGGACTCGAGCTCTTCCAGGCTGTTTACGGAAGCACCTTCAAGTTCGACAAAAATCAGCTGATCAAGGATCTTGACGACCTGAGAGCCAAAGTTGAAGAGGAGTACAAGAACGGCCGCAATGTCGGAAAACGTCCGCGTATCGTCATCACTGGATGTCCAATGGGCGGCGACACACTGAAGGTTGTCCGCGCCGTAGAAGACAACGGCGGAGTCGTCGTAGCCTATGAGAACTGCTCAGGCTATAAGAATTTCGACCGCCTGGTTAAGGAAAACACCGGCGATCCGATCGGCGCCATCGCAGACCGCTATCTGCAGATCGGCTGCTCCGTCATGACTCCGAATGACAACCGCCTGGAACTGCTCGGGCGCCTGATCGACCAGTACCACGCAGACGGCGTCATCGACATGGAACTGTCCGCATGCCACACTTACGCCATCGAAACCGCAGCCATCCGCGACTTCTGCAATAACGAGAAAAACATTCCGTACCTCGCCGTCGAGACCGACTACTCCAAAGCCGACATCGGCCAGCTGAACACGAGAATTACAGCATTCATTGAAATGCTGGACTAACCTGCACACGTCCGATTGGCGTGCGGAACGTCATATCTATCAATAAGACGAATGATTCACAAGCCTGCAAGGCGAAGTTCAACCGGTAAGCGATGAGTCGTATATTCAGGTATTGATATCTAAAAATGCTGCTGCTTTAAGCGCATATGCGCTCAGGGCAGCAGTTTTTTTTCTGTGCTCTGCTGCTGCCTCCTTTATTACGGAATCTCTGAAAAAACCGCGAAAGTGCTTTTATCGGCAGCTGACTGACGGAAACGGGGCAGCATAAAAAATAAGCTGCCGCACAAGTTCATCGTTTCATCATCTCATGCAGCAGCTTCTTATGTTACGTTTTTTTGATGCCAATGTCTCCTTCTACTCATCCAGGAAAGCCAGAATATCCGACACGACGTGGTCGTTTCCGGCTTCATGAAGAATTTCGTGGCGCATATCCGGGTAAATTTTTACACGTACGTCGCGGACACCGAGCCGGCGGTACATTTTCCCAAGTTCAATCGGTCCCTTGCCGTAATTTCCGACCGGGTCGTCGATGCCGGAGACGATCAGGATGGATTCGCGTTCCGAGATGCGGGACAGGTAAGGGCGGCGGTAGAGGTCATTGAGTCCCCGCATGAATTCACGGTACATGCCGCAGGTGTTGTGCGCACCGCAGTAAGGATCGGCAATATAGGCCTTTACATTATCCTCGTTATAAGAAAGCCAGTCGAGAGGAGTCTTCGGGCTGACGATTTTCTTCAGGTATCCGCCGACAGCCATTTTATTGATGAACTTGGATGGCTTGTCCCAGTTGTGGCCGTTTGTGGTCAGCGCAGACAGCATGTTTGCGACTGCGTAGGTTCCCCTTGCCGGACCGTTGGAGCCCATAATGACGGCCTTGTCCGCAGTTTCCGGGAAGTGCTCCAGATAAGCCTGAATGACGAAGGAACCCATAGAATGTCCGAACAGATAAACCGGAATTCCGCCGACACTGCATTCTGTAACCTTGCGGTGCATGGCCTTCAGCGTCATGTTCCACGCATCCTTCGGCCAGATTTCCTGCTTTTCCGCAGATTCGGCATTCACACCCTGACCGAAATGGTCAAAGAAATACACGGAATATCCATTCTCATTCAGAATCCGGCAGAAATCATCATATCTTTCTGCATATTCGTCCATGCCCGTGATTGCAACAATGAACGCCTTTGGAGATTCGACAGTCCAGCTGCAACCTTTCAGAGCATACTTTTTCGTAATCGGCACCTCAAAAATAGCCACGGCAACTCCTCCTATCAGTTTATTTCACAATACTATTCTAGCACTGCAGATAAAGCATTGGCAATAGGATAGAAGTGTAAATTTCAGAATATTACTATCTTCTGCTTCTTTCAGAAGCGGTGCTGTCATTGGGGTTGTCGAAACTGATGTTGAGCGCGTCTGCCACGGCTTCAAGTATTCCGTTGCTGGAATATGCTGCACCACTGACCGTATCCACGTTTACGGACTGATTGGAAAGATTTTCATCGATGACCGTTGACTGCGCCTGATTGAAGAACTGATCGTCATCTTCATAAGATTCCACTGTGATGTCTGTAATTTTACCGTTTTTCACCGTGACTTTTACCCTGCTTGTTCCGCGGTAGCCGGTCCCGCTGCCTTCATAAGTTCCATCCTTGAACGTTCCATTTATCGAACTGCCGGAAGATCCAGAGGACGAATCTGAAGAGGAACTGGAGGAGTCGGATGAATTTTCGGAGGAATCAGGTGACCCGGAGGAGTCGGAAGAAGGCGTCGGAAAAGGAAATAAAATGGTGGTGATTGCGGAAGCCATCGACTCCGGCGAAATCAGTCTGCTGGAAGCAGAAACAGACGGGAGTATCCTTGACCAGTCGGGTTTTGCCGCAAAAATGAAATCCACTGCGAGAAAGAATCTGCTGAAAGAAATTTTGAAAGAAGGTTCTGAAAGTGGTTCTGCCGGGGGTGTACTTTACGTCATGCAGAAATATAAGGGAACATACTATATCGCCTGCATGAAAAATGATGCGATCAGGGGAAACTCAGACGATAACAAAAACGTGGAAGCGGACCTGATTCCGGACGTTGTAACGGATGCAATGAAGAGGTCTGTAACCGACCCAATACCAGACTCCGTAACAGACCGGAGTACGTACCGGACGACGTTCACTGTTACACTGCCTGTCGACAAATCAAACACGAGAAAAAACGTAGCCGAATCCCATAACCTATGATAAAATCAACATTAGAATAAAAAGTTGACAGGAGGGAAATTTATGGCATACCAATTTGATGAAAATGGTGTAATTGACAATGAAAGCCGCCCATGGGTTCCTTGGGACATGGTAAATGACTTTATGATCGATACCTTCCAGAAGGTTGGAGTTCCAAAGGAAGATGCAGAAATCTGCACGGATGTCCTTATGGAGAGCGACCGCCGCGGAATCGAGAGCCACGGCTGCAACCGTTTCAAGCCGATTTACATCGACAGAATTGATGCCGGAATTCTGAATCCGGTAACCAATCTGGAAATCGTAAAGGACACCCCGACAACCGTTGTCGCTGATGCGCATGACGGCATGGGTATGGTAGCGTCCTACCATGTTATGGAAATGCTGCTGGATAAAGCATCCAAGTACGGCCTGGCAATGGGTGCCATCCGCAATTCTTCCCACTACGGAATTGCAGGATACTGGACGACTATGGCAACGGATCAGGGCATGATCGGAATTACCGGCACCAACGCCCGTCCATCCATCGCGCCGACATTCGGAATCGATAACATGATGGGTACCAATCCGCTGACCTTCTCACTTCCGACCGATGAAGGCTTCCCGTTCATCCTGGACTGCGCAACCTCCATCACACAGCGCGGAAAGATTGAGTTCTTCGCAAGAAACGGCATGGATACACCGGCAGGCATGGTAATCGGAAGAGACGGAAAGGCCATGACCAACAGTGAAGAAATCCTGAAGGCCCTGACCGAGGGCAAGGCCGCTCTGGCTCCACTCGGCGGAATCGGAGAAGAACTTGCCGGCTACAAGGGATACGGATACGCTGCCGTCGTTGAAATCCTCAGCGCCGCACTGGCCAACGGCCTGTTCATGAAAGACCTGACCAACAAGAATCCGGACGGATCCAAGAGACCTTACCATCTGGGACACTTCTTCCTGGTCATCAATCCGGAGTTCTTCAGCGGCGAAGACGTCTTCAGAAAGAAGACTGGAGACATCCTCCGTGCACTGCGTAACTCCGCCAAGGCACCGGGCGAAACCCGCATCTTCACACCGGGTGAAAAAGCCCACCTCATCTGGGAGTACAGAAAGAACAGAGGCGTTCCGGTCGGCGAATCCGTTCAGAAAGAGTTCGTTGAACTGAGAGACCGCTTCGATCTGCCGTATAAATTCCCGTTTGAGAAATAAGAAATCGCGGTGTATATCAGGATGAGAAAACCAGCAGCTTGTATTTTGCAGGCTGCTGGTTTTATATCTTGAGTTATTCTGACCACGTCATAAAAAGAGGCCGGACAGCAGGTATTTCCTATCATGGACTTGAAATGACGACTGCTCTCAATATCTTGTGTCGCTCTCAGCCCTTTCTTGTGCTATTATTTTCCCATGCTGCAATTAAGAAATTCACTTTGAAAGACGTTTGTTTCAAACAGGCTGAGATTCCACAGAAAGCCCTTGGTAAAAATCGTGAAAACAGCTGCGTCGTACCAACGCAAAAATATTTTTGGTAAAATAGAATAATAATCATGATTGCTACCTAAATGTTGTTCAGAAATGAATACATAGCATGTTGCCTGACTGCAGCGATCTATAATTATACTTAAAAATGCATAGACTTTCTGCTGTGCATAAGGATTGCAGAGGAAAAATTGAGGTATGTGTTAAGATAGCAGAATATTCTTTTGCATGGCTAAGAAAAATGCTGGAAATCCTTCATTTTTTCCAACGAGATTACCCGGCGTGACAATAGGTAGTTGGTAAAAACTTGTGATTTCCATGAATCTTACTCAAAGCATACTGCATACTTGGTAATATGCGTAGCTTTAGCCGTTTCTTACCAAAATAATGGCCGGACAGCAGGTATTTTTGCTGCATAAAGAATGAATATAAAAAAAGCGTGGGTGAGCACTGTAAATGAGGGAGGCTTCGCATATAGTATACACAACACCTCGTGCCTCAGCTTTTATCGCAGCCTTCAACGTTGCCCTGATCACCGCTGCATGTTAGAATGAATTGGGTATATTGTATACATAAATGTCTGCTTATCTGCATAACTATAAAATAGTTTTTATGCCTATGTATAAAACATTCTATATATAATAAAAGCGGAAGCCGGTGTGCTGCAGGCAGCAGCACACCGGCTTCCTATCTCATCGATAACCAGCCTCACCGGCCAAGTTAGTTCTTCAGATCGTTCTCAATATCTCCGTAATATCTGTACACGGCTGTGTAACCATGGGAGAATTTGCTGGTCGGACGGATGTTGATCTCTTCGCCGCTGGAATCACCGGTTTTGCCGTCCCAGTCCCAGTGCGCGCCGACATCCATCTTGTTTCCGTCATAGATTTCAATGTGGTAGGACGGGTTGACCAGAATGTCTCCGCGCTTCAGCTGGCTGATGGAAGGCTTTTTTCCGTTGACTTTGACCTGTTTCCAGCCGTTCTGCTTCAGCAGTGTGACGACACCGCCGACGATTGGCGGTTTTTTGCAGGCTCTGACAAAATCATCACCCATGCCGCTGTGCGCCAGCGCTGCGGTTACAAATGACGCGCAGTCATAATCGAGACTTGCGCCGGAAACGGTGAAGGGGTCGAAGCGGTCGCTCTTCAGGGATGTGTAAACCCCCAGGCTGTAGCCGAAACGATTGTCGTTCGCAATGTCCTCTGCCCAGCGGACCATTGCCTCAACGCCGGTTCCCTCATCCGGAATCTCATCCAGAATGGAAACACTGACTGTGCTGTTTTCCGCAACCTTGCTGCCCGCCTTTGCGCTCTGGCGGACAACGTCCTTAAAATCATAAGAAGGATATTTGGACTTCAGTGTAGAAGCCGTTACAAAAGACGTGTTTCCGACGGAACTCTTCAGTCCTGCCTTTTTTAGTGCCTTTGCCGCGGAAGTCTTGGATTTTCCGACAACATTCGGAACCGTTACCTTCTTATATCCCGGAACCGTAACCTTTGCAGAACTGCTGACGCCATTGTGCGCGATTGCGTAAATCTGCGCCGTTCCTTTTTTCTTTGCGGTGACTTTTCCGGAGGAACTTACAGAAGCGACGCTGCTGTTGGAAGAGTACCAGCGGATTGGTGTCGTTTCAGACAGTTTTCCGTCAGCCGATGCCTTCAGCGTGGAAGAGTGGCGGATGTAAATCGTCGCTTTCTCCCTGCTCAGGGTGACCTTTGTCGCGTTATCAGAGTCTGAAGTCGTGGAAACGCTGACCGGAAGGGAATATGTGGAATAACTGCCGCCCTTAAATGCGCGGACTTTCAGGTACACGACCTTACCGGCATCCGCCGCGACTTCAGCACTCGTATCCTTGAAATTGCCGCCGGAACGCTTGTAACCGCTGTTCTTCTGATCGGAAACATAAACGCGGTAGTAAGACGCGCCGGAAGACGCATTCCAAGTCAGTTTAATCGTGCGCTGTGCCTGAGAGGACGTATCGTCACTGCTCTGGGCCTCCAGCTGGGCCTGCACCATCTGCACCTGCGCAGGCTTAGACGCCGCGTGCGCCTCCGGAGCCAGCGCCGCCATTCCCGACAGCGCCGTCAGACCACTCAGAGTGATCACCGCAGCCCTGCGGAACATTTTATGGTTAGAATCGCTTGTATTCATAAACATCATGAGTCTCCTGTATTCATTCGATTTATTCGACAAAATGAAAACAGCAAGGCAAAAAATGCTCTGCTGTGTCCTGGAAAATTATGTCCCTATTGTAGCACAGAAAAAGGAAAATGTGAAGGATTACTAAGATTTAGTTAAGATTTACTAAAGAAATTGTGCGTACAGACTGACAATTCCCATAGCACGACAAGCTGGCTGTCTTCTTGAACGTGAAATTTTGTCCGAAAACAATTAAAAGCACGGATAAGATATGTTATCATTATATAATCAATGAGCAGAAGGAGACTGAAATGAAGAAAAAGCCATTCATTACATTAGAAAAAGCGAAGGAAATCGCGGAGCAGTATCCGACTCCGTATTACGTCTATGACGAGGCAGGAATTCGCAGGAATGCGGAAAACGTCTATAAAGCATTCGCTTGGAATAAAGGCTTTCGGGAATATTTTGCCGTCAAAGCCACACCAAACCCGTTTATTCTGCAGATTCTGAGCGAGTACGGCTGTGGATGCGACTGCTCGTCCATGGCAGAGCTGATGCTGTCCGATGCCTGCGGAATCAAGGGGCATAAGATTATGTTCAGTTCCAACGACACGCCGGTGGAAGAGTATAGGTACGCCGACCAGCTCGGCGCCATTATCAACCTGGACGACCTGTCCGACGTGAAAATCCTGAAAGCCACGCTGGGCCACGTTCCGGAGACGATCTGCTGCCGCTACAATCCGGGCGGTGTCTTCAAGATGAGCAACGGCATCATGGATAATCCGGGAGACGCGAAATACGGCATGAGCGAGGAGCAGATGACCGAGGCCTTCCGCGAGCTGAAAGCCGGCGGGGCGAAGCATTTCGGCATCCACGCCTTCCTGGCCAGCAACACGGTGACGAACGACTACTACCCGCAGCTCGCCGAAGAGCTGTTTTCCCTGGCCGTCCGCCTGAAAAAGAAGCTGGACATCGACATCCGCTTCATCAACCTGTCCGGCGGCGTCGGCGTGGCCTACAAGCCAGACCAGACCCCGAACGACATCTTCAAGATCGGCGAGGGCGTGCACCAGGTTTACGACCGCATCTTCAAGCCGGAAGGCATGGACGACATCGCCATCTACACAGAAATGGGCCGCTTCATGCTGGGACCATACGGCGCACTGGTCACCAGAGCCGTCCACGAGAAGAAGACCTATAAGGACTACATCGGCTGCGATGCCTGCGCTTCCAACCTCATGCGTCCGATGATGTACGGTGCCTACCACCACATCACCGTCCTCGGCAAAGAAGACCTGCCAGATGACCACGTCTACGATGTGACCGGCGCACTCTGTGAAAACAGCGATAAATTCGCCATCGACCGGAAACTCCCGAAAATCGACCTCGGCGACTACCTCTACATCCACGACACCGGCGCCCACGGCCACTCCATGGGCTACCAGTACAACGGACGCCTCCGTTCCGCGGAAATCCTGCTCCACGAAGACGGGACATTCAGCATGATCCGCCGCGCAGAAACCACCAATGACTACTTCGCAACCCTTGATTTCTGCGACGTCGGGAAAAAGCTGCTGAGGAAGTAGCTGAGGAAGTAGCTGCGGAAAAAACGCAGTACACGATGCCGGGCAGGCTGAGAATTGCAGAATACCAGCTTTTATCAGGGGAAAAAGGTGAGAGCAGACAGGCGGCAGATTGGCCGAGAACTGCGGAATGCCGGTTTCAATGAGGCCGATGATGGTCAGAACTGCCGTGATTATACTGACGGCAGCTTGAAACTGAGAAGATGGAGAAATCAGAAGACCTCTGTAATGGTGCCTGAGCAGCGATCGACATGGAAATCCACAGGATTCAATGTCTGCTGGTGTATATAATTGTGGAATTGCAGGGACTGCCGCGCGATAAAATGGAGAATCGGCGCGGCAGTCCAGATTTCCGCCGGCCTGGCAGACCAGCTCGCCGCCGCAGAAAAGGCAGATCGATTTTTCCAAAAAGATGGCGGTGTGTGAGGAATTATTCTGGCTGCGGCGGAGCCGATAGTTTGATACCATAATCATGGTTTGAGGAGGTCTCCGAGAGAAACGATGGGTTTAGAATGTTACTCTCTGGGGTCTTTTCTTTTTTGGAAAATGAAGTTCAGGTTTCTATGGACATTGTATCGGGCAGTTTCTGGACATGCAGGCGAATCAGATTATGGGCGTTTTATAGAGGCGAAACAACGAATAAACGGAAAAGGGAAAAGAGGAAAGAGCATGAATGTGTGTATACTGCATACGTAGGCGAGCTGGTCAATCGCCTGGTAAAGCACAGCAGCCAGCGATTATGGTGTATATGCTGCCTTGAATCGGTTGGCGATGACCCGCCGGCTAGTGACAAAAGGAACTTTCGTGATTTTTGTTTTCAAAAAGGCAAAAATAATAAATTATTCAACGGGGGGAAGGAGTTTTCACCGGCTGCGAGAAGTTTTTCTCTGTCCCGGCCAAATAAATGACTGCTGTTTGTTCGCCGAAATTATATGTAGTATATATATTATTACAATTGTGCTAATTATGGTTGAAAAATACTGAATATTTTGCTTTGTGTCGGACGAAAAGGATGGGGAATATCGATGATTTCCAATATTATTTCGTCATTTGTCCGCTCGGAGGCGCACAATTAAAATGTGCACATCATAAAACGTTGAGGAATCAAGATTAATTTATGATTCCGGAACAAATTTTTCCAAACTCCTCTCGGGTGTTTCGGAAATGCAGCAAAATCTGCAAATGGCAACGCCAAGCCTTCAGCTTAAAAATATAAAATGGTCTGTGCGGGGCTCGAACCCACGACATCCTGGTTGTGACCCAGGTGCTCTCCCAGCTGAGCTAACAGACCATACTGTATACACAGAAAACAGTATTTTACAAGCTGTACGGAAATTTTTCGTATTCCTTACCAGACCATTATAACACAGTATCCATAAAATAACAGGGTTTAATGGGAAATGCAGGCAGAGCGCCATAACCAGATACGGCCAGAGAAAGCCGCCGGGGCGGAAGTTATACGGCAGACTATCATCACTTTAAATCAGCAGCACTTTAATCTGCGAAAGCCGCAGAATCATCTCTATATCAGTAAAACAGCAATAATACCTCCATATCAGCTGTTACAATGATTTCCACGCAGCATCATCAGGAGGCCTCTGCCCGGACAAAAGAAAAACAGCCTTCAAACCGCGAAGCGGTTCAAAAGCTGCTAATAATTGGTGACCCGTATTGGACTTGAACCAATGACCTCCTGGTTGTCACCCAGACGCTCTCCCAGCTGAGCTAACGGATCAGAGATTATGAATGGTCTGCGCACAGAAGTGCGTCGTTACTAGATGAGTATAGCATAGGAAAATTGAAATTGCACGATGTATTTTATTTGGGACAATACAGAGTACAATATCTGATTCCCATGGGATTTGATTTCCATTTTGTATTTTCAGGTGTCCTGGATTTCACCGACTTGAACGTTCTGTCCGGGAGCCGCCTGCTTCAGCGTTCTATGGATCATCCCGGGATACTTTGTTCCTGATCACAAGGTTTATTGATCGAATCTTTCGCTGTCGTGAAAATTATATGAAAATATGCATATATTATTGTACTTCGATCAGTTGTGACTATAATATCACTTGAGAGAGACTTTCATACGCACAGGAGGTGTTCAACGATGTGCACAGCAGCAACATACACAGGAAAAGATCACTATTTTGGAAGAAATCTGGATCTGGAATATTCCTATAATGAGCAGGTCACCGTTATGCCACGGAGTTTTCCGCTGAAATTCCGCCACGCAGATACTCTGACCGAGCACTTTGCTATGATCGGCATGGCCTATGTGGTAGGCGGTTATCCGCTGTATTACGATGCAACCAATGAGTGCGGCCTTTCCATGGCCGGTCTGAACTTCCCGGGGAATGCAGATTACAAGCCCCTGGACGAGGACGCCGATGACGGCGTTGTAAATATTACATCTTTTGAATTCATTCCGTGGATTCTCAGCCAGTGCAGCGACGTGTTCGACGCAAGAGCCTATCTGGACCGCATCAACCTGATCGATGAGAATTTCAGCGATCAGCTGCCGAATTCACCGCTTCACTGGATCATTGCCGACCAGAAATGTTCGATTGTGGTTGAGTGTGTCAAGGATGGCCTGAAGGTGTACGACAATCCGGTCGGCGTCATGACCAACAACCCGACGTTTGATTACCAGCTGTTCAATTTGAATAACTACATGCAGGTATCAAAAGAACCGTCCCAGAATACCTTTGCGGATGGCCTGGAACTTGACCAGTACAGCCGCGGCATGGGCGGAATCGGCATCCCGGGTGACCTCTCATCCGCGTCACGTTTTGTCAAAGTGGCATTTACCAAGATGAACTCCCTGCCGACAGACACAGAGTCTGCCAGCATCAGTCAGTTTTTCCACATTCTGGGCTCCGTCGACCAGCAGAAAGGCTGCGTCCACCTCGGCGGCGACAAGTACGAGTATACCATCTACTCCTCCTGCTGCAACATGGACCGTGGCATTTACTACTACACCACCTACGAGAATTCTCAGATTTCCGCCGTTGATATGAATAGGGAAGACCTCGATTCCGAACAGCTGATTACCTATCCGCTCATCGAGGGCCAGCAGATCCACTTCCAGAACTAGAAGGGACAAAAATCAAACGATGCAAGGAGCAAGCCGGAACAGCAGCACTGCTGTTCAAACGCAGAAACCGCAAAGAAGAGGAATAAAGACCATTAATGTTGAAAGATATTTCTTCTGGAAAATAGTGGGAAAATATGTCTATA
>CAJMLL010000051.1 GCA_905214225.1 uncultured bacterium
GGTCAAAAATATTATATTTTTTCACTGTCTTCTTGACGGGGAGCAGTTCACTTCAGCGTCGTGAAGGGTGGGGTTCTTATTATGGTCTGCTTATCTGCTTTACAGCAGTTAACGGCAGCCGCCGTACCAGTGCGTGTCCGGTGCGTCTGCACCGCAGAAGTGTGGTATACTTAATATCTACCGGTCGTCCGCTCTGCGGCCGCCCGGAGAAGGAGTAACCGAGGTTAGGGAAAGGGAGATGCAAAAACGATGCCGGGATTAACGTCTGAGCAGGTCCGGGAAAGGATCAGACACGGAAAAGTAAATACACCGGTGGAAACGTCCACACATTCCGTGAAGAAAATCGTTCTGGAAAACGTGCTGACGTATTTCAATTTTATTTTTGTGGTCCTCGCGGTCATGCTGATTATGGTCGGGTCATTTAAGGACCTGTCTTTTATGCTGATTGTCATTGCAAACACGGTGATCGGCATTCTGCAGGAGATCCGGTCCAAGAATATCCTTGACAATCTGCGTTTTGACAAGATGCCGAAGGTGACGGCAGTCCGGGACGGGAAAAATATAGAGCTGCGCGCGGAAGAACTGGTGCTGGACGATGTGATTATGCTGAGCTCCGGTATGCAGATTCCCGCGGACGCCAGGGTGCTGGAAGGCACGGTTTCTGTCAATGAATCCCTGCTCACTGGAGAATCCGATGAGATCGAGAAGAAACACGGCGATTCCCTGATGTCGGGAAGTTTCGTGGTTTCCGGAGAAGCTCTGGTGCAGCTGGTTGCGGTCGGGGAAGACTCCTATCTGTCAAAACTGACGATGGAAGCGACACGGCAGGAGAAGAACGATTCCCGTTCTGACATGGTGAAGTCTCTGGACCGGCTGGTTCTGATCATCGGAATTCTGATCATCCCGGTCGGGGGTATTCTTTTCTATCAGCAGTATATCGTACAGCATCAGGCATTCAGCGCCAGTGTGATTTCCATGGTGGCAGCGGTTCTGGGCATGGTTCCGGAGGGGCTGTATATGATGGCGAGCGTGGCACTGGTTGTCAGCGCTCTCAGGTTGGCGCAGAAGGACGTTCTGGTACAGAACATGCGCTGCATAGAGACATTGGCAAGGGTCGACGTTCTCTGCGTGGATAAGACCGGCACGATCACGGAAAATCAAATGAAAGTCAGTGATTTTCAGCTTCTCAGAGACGATGTGACCGAGGAGGAAGCCGAGGCGCTGATGGGCGATCTTGCTGTCGGAATGAATCCGGACAACATTACGATGTCTGCAATTAAGGAAAAATTCACCATCAATTCCGGAAGAAAACCGGATCATATTTGCGGTTTTTCTTCAAAGTACAAGTACAGCGGAGTGACCTATAAAGAGGGAAGCCTGGTTCTGGGCGCGCCGGAGTTTGTCCTGACAGAAGAGCAGTACGCGCCGGTGAAGGACCGTGTGGACGAGGGCGGAAAAACGGGCGCCCGTGTGCTCGTGTTCGGTGTGACTCCGGAAACTCCCAAAGGACAGACGCTGCACCATGTTCACCCGATCGCGCTCGTCATGCTGCAGAATCCGATCCGCCAGGGTGCGCCGGAAACCTTCCGCTACTTTGAAGAGCACGGTGTATCGGTGAAGGTCATCTCCGGTGATAACCCGGTGACCGTGTCAGAGGTCGCGAAGGAAGCGAAAATTGCCGGTGCAGAGAATTATGTCGATGCCCGGGAGCTGAGAGACGAACGTGACGTTGCGGATATTGTGGAGGATACCGTCGTATTCGGCCGTGTGACACCGGACCAGAAGCGCCAGATCGTGCAGCAGCTTCAGAAAAAAGGGCATAAAGTCGCAATGACCGGAGACGGTGTCAATGATATCCTTGCGCTCCGCGACGCAGATACATCGATTGCGATGGCATCCGGAAGCGAAGCGGCCTCCCATGCAGCGCAGCTTGTTCTGATGGATTCCGATTTTTCGAGGATGCCGGAAGTCGTGGCAGAGGGGCGTCGCGTTGTCAATAATATCATCAAGACAGCGAGCCTGTACCTGACCAAAAATATATTCTCGTTTTTCCTGGCGATGTTCTCTGTGGTCAGTGTATTTCAGTATCCACTTCAGCCGTCTCAGATTACGCTGATCAGCATGTTCACGATCGGCATTCCGTCCTTTGTGCTGTCTCTGGAACCGAATGATCGTGAGATCCGGGGCACTTTTTTGGGAAATACGTTTAAAATGGCGACTCCTGCCGGCGTGACAATATTCCTCAGCGTCAGCGGGCTTCTGCTGTTCGGTCAGGTTATGGAAATCAGTCAGGCAAGCATTTCCACCGCTTCGGCAGGACTGGTAGCCCTGGGAGAATTCCTGATTCTGGCCCGCGTCGCGCGCCCGATGAACACCCTGCACGCCGGAATGATCGGCATCATGGTAATCGGATTTTTCTCCATGATTCTGCTGCATCACGAACTGTTCGGCATCAGCCCGATGAACCTGAAATGCGCGGCATTGATGGTCGTATTCCTGTTGGCGACCGAGTGCATGTTCCGCTATTTCTACAAGCTGACCACTCTTCTGGGGCTCCTTCTGACAAAAAAGGGACGCGCAAGAGCAAAACAGTATCTGTCACGGAAAGTCGACAGCTGCAAACGCTTAAAAGAACAGCACAGAGCCAATGGCGGCAGCTGGAAGGATTTCTTTAAATAATGGGCCAGGAGATCCGGACTGAAGGAAAGAATTAATAAAAATTCAATATTTCTTATGAATATTTGGTTGCAAAACCGAACATCTGATTCTATAATGAAGTATCCGTTGTCTCTGACGGCGGATATATTTTTTTCTGTATAAAAGAACGGAGAGTTTGAGAATGAGTGAAGAGAACAAGCAGAAGAAGACGGCCGACCGGCCATCCAAGAAGGCACCGCGCAAGCCGCGTTTCCGTGAAGCGGCAGTGTCTTTTCTCGGACTGGTCATTGTGATGTCGATCGGCATTGCAAAGTTCCACGTCGATCCGCACGTTCCGATGTTTCTGGGTGTGATTATCGCCGCGCTGATGACCATGCGTCTGGGCTATCGCTGGACCGCCATCGAGCAGATGATGATTGCGGGAATCGATAAAGCCATGCAGTCGATCCTGATTCTGGCCATTGTCGGCATGATGATCGGTGTCTGGCTCCTTTCCGGAACGATCCCTACGATGATTTATTACGGACTGAAGCTGCTGTCGCCGAAGATCTTCCTGGTTGCCGCCCTGCTGGTCTGCTCGATCACATCGCTGGCCACCGGAACTTCATGGGGAACCATGGGCACCATGGGACTGGCACTGATCGGAATCGGAAAAGGCCTCGGCATGCCGGTGGGACCGACAGCAGGCGCGATTATTTCCGGAGCCTATTTCGGCGATAAAATGTCCCCGCTTTCGGATACGACCAACCTGGCGCCGGCCATGGCGGGCACCGATGTCTTCACCCACGTAAAATATATGATCAAGTCGACGGTGCTCGCCTATGCGGTATCGATTGTATTCTTCGGAATTTACGGATATACGCATGCAACGGGCGGTTCTGTGGATATGTCCAAGGTCGACCAGCTGATGAACGGCATCACGGCAACCTTCAATGTATCGCCGCTCCTGCTGATTCCGCCGCTGGTGGTTATTCTGTCTATTGCACTGCATGTTCCGGCGCTTCCGGGAATTACTCTGGGCATGCTGACCGCAGCAGTCATGGCGCCGTTCTTCCAGGGTCATCTGCCGATCTATAATTCCGACCTGGTCTTCCAGCATGTGGGCGTCACTTTCGGCGACATCATGAACGCCGCAAAGGATGGATTCGTCTGCAAGACCAAAGTGCCAGCGCTGAACGATCTGCTGTCCACCGGCGGTCTGATGAATATGTCCTCTTCGATTCTGATGACGATCATTGCGATGATGTTCGGCGGAATCATGGAGAGCAGCGGCCAGCTCGAGGTTGTCATCAATCAGATCACCCGTTTCGTCAAGAGCGCGGTCGGTCTGGTAGCTGCTACGGAAGTCACCTGCGTGATTTCCAATATCGTCATGCCGGAGCAGTATATCTCCATTCTGGTTCCGGGAAGAATGTTTGCGCCGGCATACCGCAGAATGGGCCTGCATCCGAAGTGCCTGTCCAATGCGCTGGAGTCTGCGGGAACAGTAAGCTCCCCACTGGTTCCGTGGAATACCTGCGGAATGTTTATCGCCACGACACTGGGCGTGACGACGGGCGTCTACTTTAAATATGCGATCTTCAATCTCACCATGCCGTTTGCGACGATCCTGCTGGCGGCTCTGGGAATCGCGGTAACAAAGATGACGCCGGAAGAACAGAAACTGGCAGACGAGGGAAAGCTCGTTTAGGCGTTCTGCGCATATCTGTGCCGATCTGAAATGCATTTATAAGAAACAGAAAGGCCGGAGGCCCTGTGCGTGACCTGAAGGGGATGCGCGTTTCAGGGCGTCGGCCTCTTGGAGAAAGCAATCCGTTTTCCGCAGGCCTGCTGATGGGCGGCTGCGGAAAATATTTCCGGATAATCCGGGAAAACGGATTGCTTTTTCTTTTGTCATCAAGTATAATGTATCGGTGCGCAAGCACAATTCCGCGGGCAGGATGGAAAACGTCCGGAGCTTAGCGGGCTAATTCATATTAGTGATGCCGACCAGGATGCCTTATCGTCTTATGGACGTGTGCGCATAAAGCCATCCAGGAGGACATCTCAGTAGGCAGAACCGAAAACGTTGAGATTCACTCAATCCAGTAGGTAGAAAGGATCAGACAAATGAAATCATTCATTGCGAAGCCGGAAACGGTTGAACGTAAGTGGTACGTTGTCGATGCTGAGGGACAGACACTCGGAAGACTTGCTTCCCAGGTTGCTGCTGTTCTCAGAGGAAAGAACAAGCCGACTAACACACCGCACGTTGACTGCGGAGACAATGTAATCGTGATCAACGCGGAGAAGATCGCTGTTACAGGTAAGAAGCTGCATGATAAGATCTATGTCACATATTCCGGATTCCCAGGCGGAAAGAAAGAGGCTACTCTTCAGGAAATGCTGGACAAGAAACCGGAAGAGGTTATCAAGCACGCTGTTAAGGGAATGCTCCCGAACGGCCGCCTCGGAAGACAGATGTTCAAGAAGCTGCACGTATATGCCGGAGCTGAGCACAAGCATGAGGCTCAGAAGCCGGAAGAGCTGAAGTTTTAGGGAAAGGGAGGACATAGAGAATGGCTAACGTTCAGTATTACGGCACAGGCCGCAGAAAATCTTCAGTTGCCAGAGTCAGACTGCTCCCTGGAACTGGAAAAGTAATCGTAAATAAGAAGGATCTGGGCGACTACTTCCCGACAGAGCTGCTGAAGCAGGAAGCGGTAAGACCGTTTGCTGTTGCAGGATGCGAGGGTAAGTATGATGTTATCGCGCTGGTAAACGGCGGCGGATTCACAGGCCAGGCCGGAGCAGTAAGACTGGGTATCTCCAGAGCACTGGTTCAGGCAGACGCTGATGCTTACAAGGCTCAGCTGAAGGCTGCAGGATTCCTGACAAGAGATCCGAGAATGAAAGAGAGAAAGAAGTACGGACTCAAGAAAGCGAGAAAGGCTTCCCAGTTCTCCAAGCGTTAATTGCACGCATATACAGCAATGGTATAAAGAATTTTCGACAACAACCAGAGAGGCTTCCGGCACGATGTCCGGGAGCTTTTTTGTTTGCTGACATCATCCCGGGTCTGCTGAAAATTGACTTATAGACAGAATCGGTTAAAATATGTAGAGTAGCTGTATTATGCAATGAACTGGAGGCGGACATGGAAACGATCTGGGACGGATGCAGATTTGATTCTGCGCACAGTGTTCTGCTGATGATCGATATGGAAAAGGCATTTGTGGAACCGGGCGCGGCGCTGTGCATAGCGGGTGCCAAGGCTTCTGTGCCTTCCTGCATGCGTTCTGTGGAGTGGGCGCGGGCCTGCGGTATCCCGGTAATCTGGGTCAAGCGCATTTACGCAGCCGACGGGAGCGACATGGAGCCTCCGAGGAGAGAAGCTCTGGAAAAGGCCGGCTTCCGCCATGTTCTGGCGCCGGATTCAACAGGTCTGAACAGCATCGAAGAGCCGGAAGGTCTGGTGCGGGATCCGCAGGAGCAGGTCCTGATCAAACCGAGATACAGCGCCTTTTTCCAGACGGGTCTCCATGAACAGCTGCAGAAAGTGGGGATCGATACCGTGCTGCTCGCCGGAACGACGACGCCGAACTGCATCCGCAGCAGCTGCTACGATGCCATGTCTTATAATTACCGCACAGTAATTCTGGAGAAAAGCTGCTCGTCAAGAAGTGAAGCGGTGCAGCGCGCAAATATGGAAGATATGGAGGCTGCGGGAGCAGTGATCTGCAGAGGAGAGGCGCCGCTGCCGCCGGTAAGAGCCTGATCAGCGGGTGATTCCGGCAGAAGAAAAAGCGCGGGCAGAGGAGCATAAAATAGAAAATTAGCAGAAGCGATTAAGGAGGAATAGAGATGAAGAAGAAAATATTAGCGGTTGTACTGATCGCAGGACTTATTTTTATGTACGGATGCGGAAGCTCCGGCGGAAACAGCAAGAGTTCATCGAAGAGCGGAAGGTCTTCCAAGCAGACCGAATCGACACAGAAGAAGTCAGATAATAATTCTTCGTCTTCTTCTGCAAAGAACGGAACGGGAAGCAGCAGTTCAGACAACAGCGCATCTGCGTCCAGCTCTGAGCAGAGCGGAGAAAATGATCCGGGAGATGCGGGAAACAATGACCCGACCAAAGAAACCGCGCAGAATAACACCGTTCAGCAGATGAAGCAGAAGTATATCGGAAGCTGGGAGGAGAAAGGCCTTCTGATGAGCGACGGAAGCATCGACGATTCAGACGGAAGCTCCGGCACACTGACTGTCAAGAGCGATGGAACCTACACCATGTCCCTGACCGATTCCAACGGAAAGACGACAGAGACCAGCGGAAACTGGAGCATCAACAGCGATAAGAAACTGGTTGTCGGCTCTTACACCATGGGCATCGATGACAACGGATACCTGCTCAGAGACAGCGGGCAGCGCGACGGCAAGGGCTTCCATCTGTACTACGCATTTAAGAGCAACTAGAAGGGGAGAAAGCAGTGAGAGATACAATAACCATCCATACTGCCGATATACAGGGCGCGATTTTTGATGTGGACGGCACCCTGCTGGATTCCATGCCTGCCTGGCATGATGCGGGCGCACGTTTCCTGAAGACACTGGGGATCGAGGCCGAACCCAATCTTGGTGATATTCTGTTCGCCGAGACCACATCGAGCGGCG
This sequence comes from uncultured bacterium, assembly GCA_905214225.1. GTDB lineage: Bacteria > Bacillota > Clostridia > Peptostreptococcales > Anaerovoracaceae > Aminicella. Next base: position 7,312 of record CAJMLL010000051.1, read on the forward strand.
CGGACTATATGATCCGGCGTTACCATCTTCAGATGACAAAGGATGAAGTGGCTGAGGGGATCATCGCGCAGATGGATGCCTTCTACCGTGATGAAGTCCAGCAGAAGCCGGGGGCGGTCTCTCTTTTGAAAACACTGAAAGAGGCTGGTATTCCGTCGGTTGTCGTAACTTCTACGGAAGGCAGCTGCATTGAAGAGGCTTTTAACCGTCTGGATCTGCACCAGTATTTCCGCCGTGTCTTCAGTGCGCAGGATCTTCACACCACCAAGAAAGAGCGGCAGATCTGGGATATGGCATCTGATGTTCTTCAGGCGCCTGCAGAAAAGACCTGGGTATTTGAAGACGGGCTGTATGCGATTGAAGCAGCCGGAAATCTGGGCTACCGCACGGCCGGACTGTATGACCGGATCAGTGAAGCGGATCAGAAAGAAATCCGTGAGAAGGCGGATCTTTATCTCCGCGATCTCCGTGATCTTAAGATCCGCTAAGGTGATTTTCAGGAAAAGAAAGGAACTGTAATGAGCATGCATAATAAAATTCTGATCGTTGACGACGATCCAAACATCCGCGAGGTCCTTCACGTTCTGCTGCGAAGTGAAGGCTATGAGGTTACAGAAGCCGAGAATGGAGAAATGGCGCTGGACTGCGTCTTTCACAAGGGAACTTACGATATCGTCATTCTGGACATCATGATGCCGGATATGGACGGCATTGAAGTCTGCCACCGGATCCGCGAAAAATCCAATGTCCCTGTTCTTTTCCTGACGGCCAAGTCGCAAGACAGAGACAAGGTAGAGGCTTACACGATGGGCGGAGACGATTTCCTCGTCAAGCCGTTCTCACAGACGGAGCTTCTGATGAAAGTAAAGTCCCTGATCCGCCGCAGGAGCGAGTATGATCAGCCGAAGTCCGCGGAAAACAACGGCCAGGAAGCCCTTGCTGAGAATGTTTTTGTCGATGTAAGGACGCGTTCGGTAAGAAAGAACGGCAGTCGGATCAATCTGACGGATAAGGAGTTCGATATTCTCCGCTACTTCATGGAGCATAAGGGCGAGGTTGTCAAGAATAAGGACTTGTATGAGAATGTGTGGGGTGAACCCTACATGTCTTCGGCGGGAAACACCATTATGGTGCATATTCTGAATCTCAGAAAGAAGCTGGAGGATGATGTCCGCAAGCCGAAGATTATAAAGACTGTATGGGGGAAGGGTTATCGCATTGAATAAGGAAAAACAATCACTTCGTTCACTGATAAGAGCGCGCTGCTCAGAGCACCGGGTGTTTATTTCGCTGAATGTCAAACTGATGACGACGATTTTGATTGCGGCGCTGCTGACCATGGGGACCCTGCTGCTGCTTAATGTTTTTGAGACTACGATAGGAGATCAGTTCTTCCTCAGTAAAACGGTCAAGACGCATTTTGTCAATGACCGCTATCGGGATCTGCACCGGTATATAAAGAACAATAATGTCCGCGCAAAGGATGCCGGCTCGCTGAAAAAATGGGCGGTAAATGAATGGAATACCGCGATTCTGGTCTATAACAGCAAAGGAAATGTGTATTCCAGCGGATGGGCGGTAGATTCTAAAGGTACGATCCTTGATGCCGGTACTGCGTCGGGGTCTAAAAATTCTTCTTCCGGTCAGATCGGCCAGCAGGAAAGCAGCAATCAGCCGCAGGTGAAAGATCACAATCTGAAGATCAACACGAGTGATTTTAAAGAGGATCTGTACAACCGGAGAGTGCGCTTTGAAGATGGCACGTATTATGTTTATATCAATGTGTACCCGGAACGCGCGTGGCACAGGATCATGAGCATTCTGGAGATTATCCTCGCCGGTCTGGTATTTTTTGTCGTCGTGCTGAAATATAATAAGTATGTGATGCGCAGGGTGATCAACCTGTCGGATGATGTCAGCCGGATTGCGGAGGGTGATCTTCATCATAAGGTCGGCATGGAACAGAACGATGAGCTGGGCATGCTTTCGGTCAATGTGGACCGCATGCGTGCGTCCATTCTGGAAAAGATGGAGAATGAGCAGGCGGCGCAGAAGGCGAATATGGAACTGATTACGTCCATGTCGCACGATATCCGGACGCCGCTGACCTCACTGATCGGCTATCTGGATATTATTGAGGGAAAGAAGTATAATTCTCTGGAGGAGGTTCGTCAGTATATTGATTCCTGCAGGGACAAGGCTTTCCAGTTGAAGGATCTGTCGGACAAGCTGTTCCAGTATTTCCTGGTTTTCCGTGATGATCAGGACGATCTGGAAATGGAAGTCCTGGATGCCGGTATTCTCTTCCAGCAGATGCTGGGCGAGCATGTCTCAGAACTGCAGAGCTACGGATATAACGTGAACCTGCAGTACAATATTCCGGAACACGTCATGACGGAGACGGATGTGTCCTGTGTTCACCGTATTTTTGATAACCTGTTCTCGAATATGATGAAGTACGCCAGCGAGAAGTTCCCGATTGAAGTCAAGGGCAGTCTGATCCAGCATAAGGTCAAGCTGGTGTTCCAGAATCATATCCGTGAAGAGGCGAAGAAGGTGGAGAGCACCAAGATCGGTGTCAAGACCTGTCAGCGTCTGGTGCAGGATCTGCACGGTTCCTTCCATGTCATGGAAGAAGAGAAGATCTATACCACCGAAATCTTATTCCCGGTTATTCCGCCGTCGCAGCAGGCCGCCGCAGCCAAGGAAGCAGAGCAGAAAGAGCTTGTAGAGCGTGTGGAGGCTGTGCAGGAGGCGCAGGAAAAAGAGGAGCAAGAGGAGATAAAAGAGAATGGACAAGAAAGTAATTCCAGAGAAGAAGGAGATTCCCAGAATCACGGGGACGCTGAGGGCAAAGTCTTTAAAGATCCCGGAAGTGATTTATAAAGCTCCGGGAATGGTTGTTCTGGGACGCAGAATCAAGTCGGTTGTGTTTACGACGGATGTGGCGATCATCAGAAACTGCAATGCAGATGCGGTTCTGGCAGTATATCCGTTTACCCCGCAGCAGGTGATCAGCGAGGCCATTATCAATGCGGCGTCCATCCCGGTGTTCTGCGGCGTCGGCGGCGGTGTGACCAACGGATACCGCTCCGCGATGATTTCCATGGATGCGGAGGCGCAGGGCGCGTATGGCGTCGTGGTTAATGTGCCGATGAGCAACACCAACGTGACGCTGATTTCCAAGGTCATCGATATTCCGATCATTGCAACGGTCATCAGCGCAGAATCGGACATCCAGGCGCGTCTGGATGCCGGCGCCAGCATTCTCAATGTTTCTGCGGGAAAGAATACGGCTGCGACCGTTCGTAAAATCAGGGAAAAATTCCCGAAAGTACCGATTATCGCAACAGGCGGATCTACGGACGAATCGATCTGGGAGACGATTGAGGCTGGCGCCAACAGCATCAGCTGGACACCGCCGTCAAGCGCGAAGATTTTCGGCGGCATTATGGATTCTTACCGGAACGGCGACATCGAGAAGCTGAAGAAGCCGGAAGCGGGAGATGCGGCAGAGATCCTGAAGATTGTGGCCGGAAAAGTCGACATTAAGTAAAATGAAAATTTCTGTTGACAATTATGTATGAAAGTAGTAAACTTATTGATGTTGATGAGCGGTAAATCAGTTCACCAGCATCAATAAGATATGCGCTATTAGCTCAGCTGGGAGAGCACCTGACTCTTAATCAGGGTGTCCAGGGTTCGATCCCCTGATAGCGCACTGACCTGAGAACCGTCCGATTTAATCGGGCGGTTTTTTCGTGTATGTTTTTTTATGTGGAGATGAAAAGTGAAGAATGCTGCGTTACGCCTGCCCGGGAGGCATCGCGGAGTTTCTTGATGATGTCTTTATCCGTAAACGAATTCATCTTGAAGAACATGAATCCGTCTTTTCCTTTTTCAATCTCACGGTCCATCAGGGACAGCACCGTGCTCTTCAGACTTACCGGGGAGACAATCAGGGACCTGTAGTTTCCTTTCAGATTTCCGATTCCCATGTTCTGGAAGAACTGCAGGGCATCTTTACCGATGTACTGGTTGCAGGTCATCAGGCAGAGGTCCGTGTACAGTTTTGATGTTTTCTCGTTATAGTTTCCAGTTCCAACCTGTGCGTAGGTCCGGATATTCTTTCCTTCTTTTCTGGTGATCAGGCACAGCTTGGAGTGAACTTTGTAGTTCGGTGTTCCGTAGATGATGTTGCATCCTGCCTTCTCAAACTCTTCCGACCAGTCGATGTTATTCTGCTCATCGAATCTGGCGCGGAGTTCGATCAGGACCGTGACTTTCTTTCCGTTTTCTGCAGCGCGGCAGAGAGCGTGAACCAGACGGCTCTTGCGTGCGAGGCGGTAGATGGTGATGGAAATCGATACGACATCATCGTCCATGGACGCCTCGTCGAGGAGGTCCAGGAAAGGATCCATGCTTTCGTATGGATAAGAGAGCAGCAGATCGTGCTCCTGAATCTGGCGGAACATGGAAACACCCGGCTGGATCATATTCGGAATGCGCTGCTGATAAGGCGGATAGAGCAGTTTTGCGGTCTGCTCCTCATTCAGCTTATCTCCGAGCGGGTAGGCAAAATCAAGCTTCAAGGGGGCCGAGGAATAGAAGACCTGGTCTTCGTTCAGCCCGATCTTTTCGATCAGGAACTTTCTCGCATCCGGAGAAATCTCATTGGACAGTTCTATGCGCAGAGGAGACAGATGACGGCGGTCACGCAGCATCTTCTTCATCAGATTGCGGAAGTCGCTGGAGAGCTCCAGGTCTTCATCCTCTGCGTGAATGTCCGCGTTTCTCGTAATGCAGAATTTTGTCTTCTCCAGAACTTCGTAAGTCGAGAAGGCGACGTCCGCAAATTCGAACAGAATATCACTGGTGGAGATGAAGCGGATGCCGTTTCCCGGAAGATAGAGAACATCCGGAATAACGGATGGCAGAGAGAGAATGGCCGGAATCGGCTTTTTGGTGCCGTTTTTCAGAAGAACACCGATAGCGATCGTCTTATTCTGCAGCTGCGGGAAGGGATGAAGTTTATCGATGATCTGAGGAGACAGAAGCGACATGATTTCATGACTGAAATAATTCTCCGCAAACTCCTGTTCGGCAGGGGTAAGTTCCTGATACTTCAGATAGTAAATTTCCTTGGTTTTTAGTTCGGAAACAAGTTTATCAAACAATTTATCTCGCTTTGAATAGAGACGGCGTGTCTCTTTGTAAATTGCGTCCAGCTGTTCCTGCGGCGACATTCCCGTCTTATTGTCACTGCCGTCCGCGCCCAGAGGGAGCATATCGATCAGGCTTCCAACCCTGACCATGAAAAATTCATCCAGATTCGTGGTAAAAATGGTCAGGAAACGCAGCCGCTCCAGCAGAGGAACAGTTGGATCCACAGCCTCATCCATGACCCTCTCATCGAATTTCAGCCAGGAAAGTTCACGGTTCTGCATATACACGTTTTTACTCTTTTTCATATTTAAGTTCTCCCTCCGTAATATGATGACTTAATCCATAAATCCCGCAAATGTTGAGTCTTTCCCGCTTTCATACAGCTGAGAAAGAAGGTAGCCCTCGCGGACACCGTTTCTGACGGTCAGCGCGCGCTGACAGCCAAAATAATCACTGATGCAGCGGATAGCGATGGCACCCGGAATCAGTGTGTGAATCCGCTCCGGATTGATCTTTAAAATGTCGTGCTGGCATTTTTCCGGATTCTGCAGATAATACTGCTCCCATTCCTGAAGATATTTTGTATTGTAGAAATCGTGGCCGCTGTTCTCCGGGAAGGCGGCGCAGATCAGCTTCTGCAGCGCTCTGGCGGTGCCTCCTTCGCAGCAGAGCAGGTCAGCGTCCCATTTCTCCGGGAACTTCGTGTTTTTCAGCTGCTTGTTCACGTATTTGCGGATCTGCTTCATTTCCGCAGCCGTCGGCAGGATGCTGTCGACAAAGCGTTCATACAGATTCAGTGAACCGATTGGAATGGACAGGGATGTTTTGATTTTATGATTCTTAAAGAATACGAACTCGGTACTGCCGCCGCCCAGGTCGATCTGCATGCCGCTGCTGACTTCTTTTCCTTTATGAGCCTGTTCGATTTCGCTCAGCAGTCCGTAGAATCCGCAGTTTGCTTCTTCCTCGCCGCTCAGCACCCGGATCTTAAATCCAGATGCCGTTTCTGTTCTGCGCAGAACTTCTTCTGTGTTGGTGATGTTTCGGAAGGATGCTGTTGCAAATACGTACACCTTCTCCAGATGGATGCTTTCAATGATTTCCCGCAGTTCACAGAGAATGTCAGATGCACACTGAATACCTGCGCTGCTCAGTTTGCCTTTTTTTGTTACATACCCTGCCAGCGACGCGGTATATTTTTTATTCATGATTCGGGAGATTTGATAGCCATGTCCTGATTTTTCCACGTGGTAGAGTACAAGACGAATCGTATTGGACCCGATGTCAATAATTCCATACATTAGTGAAGCACACTCCTTTCCAATACTTTATTTTAGTAAAATAAAGATGGCCTATCTATCAAACTTATGTAAAATTTATCTCATCTTCAGATCAGGCGAACCTCTTGTGCGTGTGTATTTTGTCGACAAAGGCCGAAGCCGCAAGGAGAATGTGGTATGCTGAATGAGAAAACTTAATAATATCATAAGAATATGTTTGAAAATAATTCAGGAACAGGCGATACACTGAAGGCGCAGGAGGGAAAAAGAGATGGGAATGAACATTCTGGTTTGTGATGATGATAAGGAAATTGCCAGGGCGATAGAGATTTATCTCGGGCATGAGGGATACCGTGTGTTTAAGGCGTACGACGGTCTGCAGGCGCTGGACGTTGTGAGGGATGAGGAAATTCACCTGATCATTATGGATATCATGATGCCGAAAATGGACGGCATTCAGGCGACGATGAAGATCAGAGAGCAGAAAAACATCCCGATTATCATGCTGTCGGCAAAATCCGAGGACTACGATAAGATTAACGGACTGAACATCGGTGCGGACGATTATGTCACCAAGCCGTTCAATCCGATGGAGCTTGTGGCGCGTGTGAATTCGCAGATCCGCCGGTACAGAGATCTGGGAAGTATGAATAAAAAGAACTCCGCGTCGCTTCTGCGTACAGGAGGACTGGTCATCGACGATCAAGCCAAGCAGGTTTTTGTGGACGGGAAAGCAGTGGAGCTCACGCCGAAAGAATACGGCATTCTGAGGCTGCTTACGGCACACGCGGGACAGGTGTTTTCGATGGAGCAGATCTATGAGGCGGTCTGGAAGGAACATGCCTGCAGTGTAGAGAATACAGTTGCCGTGCACATCCGTCATATTCGGGAAAAGATCGAGATTAATCCGAGATCGCCGCGCTACTTGAAGGTGGTCTGGGGCCTGGGCTATAAAGTAGAGAAAATTGAGTAGATGGATAGGAATCAGAATAAAGAGGTGTTGATGATGGCATTAAAGGACTGGATAGACAGGAAGCGAAAGATGCGGGATACGGAAATTTTGAAGACGGTTCCGGAGCCGGAAAATGTTCTGGAAGAAAATAAAGATTTGCCGGAACCGGGGACAAATGCTGAAGAGGCAGGGAAAAGCGGGGAAGCAGACCGCGCGGAACAGACGGAGCCGGAGAATCATGAAAGCCTGTTTTATGACGGACAGAAGCGTCCGCGCGCACGGAGTATCGTGCTGACGGTCAGCTGCATTCTGGGATTCCTGCTGTGTATGGCGGGGGGCATCATGGCAACGCTGACGATGGTTCTGGACGAAGTCGGGGAGCTGGGCGTGAACTATCATTACAGCGGAAATAAGCCGACTGCCGCGGAAATATCGGCGGCAAAGCATATTCTGCAGAGCCCTGTAACGGATGTGGAAAATAAGATGTTCACATTTATGGTAGTGCTGTTCGTCTGTGCGCTGATCTGTGCAATCAGCGGGATCATTACCTGCGGAAAGCGCAAACCGGGAGGGGGTGTCTATCTGCGCGCATTCGACCGGGTGTGGGGAGATGTGCAGATCCTGGGAGGAGTTGTGGCGGGGCTGGTGATAGTACCGATTGCCGGAATCCTTTCTGATTCCGGAGTGCGAGATGAGCTGTGGACGTTCATTACATATGTGAACAGAATCAAACTGCATCTGAGCAGTCAGGATATGGCGATGATTCACAAATGGATGTCGCAGAGCGAGTATCACAGTACCTTGGGGTCCGGGTTTACTCTCTCCGGGCCGTTTGCGCTGGTGCTCGTTATTATGCTCGCCGCAGGGGCGTTTCTGTTTGAAGAAGCGGTTATCCTTTCCGTTGCCCGGAAATTGAAAAACCGGTGCTTCTGGAGATATACTCTGATCGGCACGGTCTGCAGGGGAATTTATCATGGTGCAGGAGTGTTTTTCAGCAGCCGGAAAAAAATAACGCGGACGGGAATGATAACGGTGCTTCTGGTCATTGCCCTTATCGGAATGGTAGACGTTGCGACTCAGTCGGTGATGGGGATGATGATTTTCGGTGTGCTGACCTGTATCTTTCTTCCACGGGAGTTGAAGAGGCTGGAAGAGCTTAAAAAGGGCGTGCATGAAGTCCGTAATGGAAACATGGCGTACAAAATTCCGAATCTTGGAAGCGGCGCATTGGGGGAGATGGCTGAGGACATTAATTCCATCGCAGACGCGCAGGATGCGGCGGTGCAGAATCTGATGAAGAATGAACGGATGAAAACAGCGCTGATCAGCAACGTGTCGCATGACCTGAAAACACCGCTGACGTCAATCGTGACCTATGTGGACCTGCTGAAAACGGAAGGACTGGACAGCCCGAACGCACAGGAATACCTTGATGTGCTGGACCAGAAAACCAGACGTCTGCAGCGGCTGACGCTGAATCTGTTCGATGCGGCAAAGGCATCTTCCGGAGACATACCGGTACATCTTGCGGAACTGGATTTCTATTCGCTTGTCAGTCAGGCATATGGGGAAATGAAGGATGAACTGGACGCCAGGGATCTAACGTTTATTCTGCAGAACCATGCCGGCGCGTCAGTCAGAATCACTGCAGACGGACAGCTTCTGTGGCGTGTGATTGAGAATATCCTGACCAATATTAAAAAGTACGCGATGCCGCATACACGCGTATACGCAGATATTGAGGAAGAACAGAAGAGTTATTGCCTGAAAGTGAAAAACATCTCAGAGAATCAGCTGAATATCAGCGCGGAAGAGCTTATGCAGAGATTTACCAGAGGAGATGATTCCCGCAGCACGGAAGGCAGCGGACTGGGCCTTGCGATCGCGCAGGATCTTGCCCGTGTGATGAACGGAAGTTTTCAGATTTCAATCGATGGAGATTTATTTACAGCAGCTGTGCGTATGCCAAAAGCGTAAATGTGCGGAAACATTTCTGTGACAGTTGCAGATTCCAAAACGTCCGGTTTTAATTTTCTGCAGATCGGCCTGGATGTGTCCAGAACACAAGCTCGCTCCCTATACTGGGGAGACTGTCCGAAAACCAGTCTCTAAATAACTGAATGTCAGCAGCATCCAG
>CAJMLL010000052.1 GCA_905214225.1 uncultured bacterium
CAGTGCAAATGCTTCCAAATCAAAACAGGCGACTTCCCGTAAGAAAGCCCTGGAATATTCTGCCCGGCCTGATCTGCCTGAAACTCTTACTGATCGTGCTCTGCCTTGTACTTTGTGACGAGCTTGTTGATGCGGTCGTATGGATCGAGCAGTTTTCCGATGGAGGAATCGTGGTTCAGGGTGTCGATGATGTAGGCGATGTACTTGCTCATGCCGCAGCTGATGTAGTAGTCGCGGGAAAGGAGCTCTTCGGACTGGTAAACCAGGTTGGTGGTGACAACCTTGTAAATGATTCCTTTTTCAACGGCTTCGTCGAAGACTTTCATGCCCTTTGTGAAGAGGCCGAAGGTGGCGATGACAAAGATCCTGCGTGCGCCGCGCTTTTTCAGCTCGGTGGCAACGTCGATCATGCTTTCGCCGGATGCGATCATGTCGTCGACGATGAACATGTCTTTTCCTTCTACGGATGCGCCGATGAACTCATGGGCAACGATCGGGTTGCGGCCGTCTACGACTTTACTGTAATCGCGGCGCTTGTAGAACATTCCCATGTCTACGCCCAGTACGGATGCCATGTATACGGCTCTCTGTGTGCCGCCCTCATCCGGGCTGATAACCATCAGATGGTCGTTATCGAACTGGATGTCGTCGCACTCTTTGCAGATTCCTTTAATGAACTGATACGTGCATTTTACAGTCTCGAACCCGTTCAGCGGAATAGCGTTCTGAACTCTCGGGTCATGAGCGTCGAAGGTGATGATGTTATCTACTCCCATGTTGACCAGCTCCTGCAGCGCGATTGCGCAGTCCAGAGATTCTCTGGCACTTCTTCTGTGCTGTCTGCCCTCATACAGGAACGGCATAATAACGGTGATGCGGTGTGCTTTTCCTTCTACTGCGGCGATGATTCTCTTCAAGTCAGAGAAGTGATCGTCCGGAGACATGTGGTTCGGCTCTCCGTAAATATCGTAGAACAGGCTGTGGTTGGTAATATCTACCATCAGGTAGAGGTCGAGTCCGCGAACTGTCCGCTTGATCTCTCCCTTTGCCTCTCCAGAACCGAAACGCGGGTTGTCAATCTCTACGAGATAGGAACCGTTGTCGTAAACCGGCTCTTCTTCATTGGTTGTGCGCTCCTGGTCTCTCTCTGTACGCCAGGAAATCAGCCAGTTGTCAACACGTTTGCCAATGCTTTCGCAGCTCTTCAGCGGAACTACGCCCAGAGGTGCTACCGGTCTGCTGTTCAGCAATAATTTATCATTTGCCATGATTGTACTCCTATTCACTTGCTTTCATGCCTTAAGTTCAAGCGGATCAAATGTTTCGCACAACTATTATACACTTTTTCTAATTCGATTGTAGGCCATATTGGCTATTTTCATGTATTTTTCGCCGCAGAAATGCCATCCCCGCCGTCAAAATAATCCCAAGCAAGGAAATTTCCTCCCCGTTTCTCTTTCCAGTTGTCATAAATGGCGTTCGGGGAAGTCCGCGTGTTCAGGGCCGAATTCCGGCAGTGCACGTTATTTCCGCACTGGCTGTGGAAATAGCGGCGGTAATACGGATTCGACACAGAAGAATAGATCGAAGCGAGATACTCCCCATTTCCTGGCGGCAGAAGAAAAGCGCTGCCCCGCGGAACATCCGACTGTTCCGCGCAGCAGCGCTTTCTTTCTGGTTACTATAAAAGCACAATATCTCTGTATTTCATCCGGATGCCTGTGCGTCCGGAATCAACCTGCCGTTTACATTTTAACTGAAGAATTCCTTGACCTTCTCTTTGAAACTGCCCTTCTTCTTGTAGCAGTTTTCGTTCAGCTTCTTGCCCATCTCTTTGATGGCCTTCTTCTGCGCTCCGCTGAGCTTGGTCGGAACCTCCAGGTTGACGGTGACCATCAGGTCTCCATTGCGTCCTGTACGCAGACTCCGGATTCCCTTGCCTTTCAGGCGGAAAATCGTTCCCGGCTGCGTTCCTGCAGGAACGTGGTAGCTGACTTTTCCGTCCAGAGTCGGAACGGTGATGTCGCTTCCGAGTGCGGCCTCTTCAAAGGTAATCGGAACCTCAATCCGGAGGTCGTTTCCGGTTCTTCTGAACAGCGGATGGCTCTGTACCCGGAGAACGATGTACAGATCACCTGCCGGGCCGCCGTTTTCACCAGGCTCGCCCTGTCCTCTGATCGGGATAACCGAGTCCGTATCCACACCGGCCGGAATGTTGACATCGATCTTGATTTTCTTTCTGACTTTTCCGGTGCCGTGGCAGTCCGGGCACGGCGTATCGATAATTTCTCCGGTTCCTCCGCAGTCCGGGCACGGAGAACTGCTCTGGAACTGTCCGAGAGGGGTTCTCTGTACGCGGGTGTACATACCGGTTCCATTGCAGCGCGTACACTTGTGCTTGCTCGTGCCAGGCGCAGCTCCGGTTCCTCCGCACTTCTTGCAGGATACGTTTTTATTCAGCTGGATGGTCTTCTTGACGCCGAAGGCCGCCTCTTCAAAGGTAATGGTCAGGCGCTCCTGAAGATCCGCACCCTTTCTCGGCGCATTGGCCTGAGAACGGCTTCCGCTGCCGCCGAAACCACCGAATCCGCCGCCGAAGAAATCGTTGAAAATATCTCCAAATCCACCGAAGTCACTGGCGTTGAATCCACCGAATCCGCCTGCACCGCCGCCGGCGCCGCCAAATCCGGCATTCGGATCAACTCCGGCAAAACCGAACTGATCGTACTTTCTCTTCTTATCCGGGTCTGACAGAACGGTATATGCTTCATTGACCTCTTTGAATTTCTCTTCCGCAGACTTGTCACCCGGGTTGCGGTCAGGATGATACTTCAGCGCCATTTTTCGGAAGGCCTTTTTGATTTCTTCCTCGCTGGCGCCTTTTTTCAGGCCCAGAACCTCATAATAATCCCTTTTCTTTTCTGCCATACCTCTTCTCACCTTCTCGCAGCTGATTACACATCAATCCGACCGGGAAATTCCCGGCCGGACTGATCTTGCATTCGCCGCTATATTTTTGCGTGTCTGCTCGTCCGACAGGGACTTGTTAATCAGACATTATTTATCGTCGTCAACGACTGTGTAGTCTGCATCAACTACGTTGTCGTCATTTCCGGAATTTCCGCTGTTTCCGGCACTGCCTGCGTTTCCGCCTGCTGCGCCTGCGCCAGGGTTAGCACCCATGTTCGGGCCTGCACCTGCTGCACCTGCGCCAGCACCAGCTCCCGGCTGACCCTGCTGCGGACCTGCCTGCTGATACAGCTTTGTGGAAACTTCATTCAGCTTGGACATCAGGGCGTCTTCCTTTGCCTTGACATCGTCCGGGTTATTGGCATTCAGTGCAGACTGCAGGTCATTCTTTGCAGCTTCCAGAGCGCTCTTGTCAGCATCAGAGATCTTGTCTCCTGCTTCCTTGATGACGTTGTCGCACTGATAAATCATATTCTCAGCTTTGTTCTGCTCTTCAACAGCGGCCTTCTTCTTCTTATCCTCAGCCTCGTACTGCTGTGCTTCCTTGACCTTCTTATTGATCTCATCCTCGGACAGGTTTGTGGAGGAGGTAATGGTGATTGCCTGCTCTTTTCCTGTTCCCAGATCCTTAGCGCTTACATGTACGATACCGTTGGCATCGATGTCGAAAGTAACCTCGATCTGCGGTACCCCACGCGGAGCCGGTGCAATGCCTGTCAGCTGGAATCTGCCCAGTGTGATGTTATCGGCAGCCATCTCACGCTCACCCTGCATGACGTGAATGTCTACGGCAGTCTGGTTATCCGCAGCGGTGGAGAAGATCTGGCTCTTCTTTGTAGGAATGGTTGTATTTCTTTCAATCAGCTTGGTTGCCACACCACCCAGTGTCTCGATGGACAGAGACAGCGGAGTGACATCCAGCAGCAGGACGTCGTTAACTTCACCAGTCAGAACTCCGGCCTGAATAGCAGCTCCGATTGCTACGCACTCATCCGGGTTGATGCCCTTGAACGGCTCCTTGCCGGTTTCATTCTTAACGGCTTCCTGAACAGCCGGGATTCTGGAAGAACCACCGACCAGAACGATCTTAGACAGTTCGGAAGCGGTAATTCCTGCATCCTGCAGTGCCTTGCGTGTAGGCGGAATGGTTCTCTGAACCAGGTCAGAAGTCAGCTGGTTGAACTTAGCTCTTGTGAGCTCCATATCCAGATGCAGCGGACCCTCAGCAGTTACCGTAATGAACGGCAGGTTGATGTTGGTGGTCTGTGCAGAAGACAGTTCCTTCTTTGCCTTCTCGGCAGCCTCCTTCAGTCTCTGCATAGCCATGTTGTCCTTACGCAGGTCAACGCCGTGCTCCTGAGCGAATGTATCTGCCATGTAGTTCATGATTGCGTTATCGAAGTCATCGCCGCCCAGGTGTGTATCACCGTTGGTAGCCAGTACTTCGAATACGCCGTCACCCAGTTCCAGTACGGAGACATCGAATGTGCCGCCGCCCAGGTCGTAAACCAGGATCTTCTGGGATCCGGTCTCTTTATCAAGTCCATATGCCAGGGAAGCTGCTGTCGGCTCGTTGATGATTCTCTTTACATCAAGTCCTGCGATTCTTCCGGCATCCTTGGTTGCCTGCTTCTGTGCATCAGAGAAGTAAGCCGGTACAGTGATAACGGCTTCCGTAACCTTCTCGCCCAGATAAGCTTCTGCATCGTTCTTCAGCTTGGTCAGGATCATCGCGGAAATGTCCTGCGGTGTGTAATCCTTACCGTCAATCGTTACTTTATAATCCTCGCCCATATGTCTCTTAATGGAAGAAACAGTTCTGTCCGGGTTGGTAACGGCCTGGCGCTTTGCTGTTTCTCCGACCAGTCTCTCACCGCTCTTGGTGAATCCGACTACAGACGGTGTTGTTCTGTTTCCTTCTGCGTTAGTAATTACTGTAGGCTCTCCGCCTTCCAGAACTGCTACACAGCTGTTCGTTGTTCCTAAATCTATTCCGATTACTTTCGACATAACGAAATTCCTCCTTGTTGATTAATTCTCTCCCAAAACCCTTAAAAAGACGGGGTCTCATCTTCCGGTGAGAACATCCATATATAGTCAGGCCTTTCGGCCGGGCGTGCTTGTTTATCTGCCGGAACTCTCTTTCCGGCAGGGGCCATTACTGGTTGACCTTGACCATTGCCGGACGGACGACTTTTCCGTGCAGTTTGTATCCTTTCTGCAGGACGCCGGTTACCTGACCGGACTCATAGTCCTCGTTGTTATCCGTCATCACTGCGTGATGGAAGTTCGGATCGAAATCCTTACCCAGGGCTTCGATTTCTTCCAGTCCGGATTTCTCCAGGACTTCACGGAACTGCTTGAAGATCATGCTCATGCCCTTTTCATACGCTTCATCGGCGCATTCCTGAGCAAGCGCACGCTCGAAGTTATCCAGGACGGTCAGCAGTTCTGCCAGGATCTTCTGATTTGCGTAATCATAAATCTCAGATTTCTCCTTTTCGACTCTGCGCTTGTAGTTCTGGAAATCCGCCATCAGACGGATATACTTGTCATTCTGATCATCTGCATCATCCGAATCTTTCTTATCCGCGTCCTTCTGCTCATCAGACTTTCCGGATTCTTTTTCCGCCTCTTTCTGATCAGCGTCGTTCTTCGCGTCGTCAGAAGAAGTCTCAGCGGCCTTTTTCTCAGATGTGTCCGGGCCCTGCTCTTCGGCGTTCTGATTCTGCTTCGGATCTTTTTCTTCTGCTTCTTTCATTTTCTCCTCATCCATTGTTATCGTCCTCACCGCCTCCGTCTATTTTAAATGCATCATTCAGGTTGTCCGTAAGATACTGGACAATCGAAGTGATTTCATCGTATTTCATTCTTGTCGGACCGATGACACCGATCTTTCCGGCGAAACGGCCGTTCACATGGTAGGTCGCTGTAATCAGCGAGCAGTCCTTCAGTTCCTCATCCGTGTTCTCATCTCCAATGGTGACAACCATGCCGTTGTCTCTGTCCATCAATGTTTTTACCAGCTCATCCCGGTTATCAAACAGCGAAATGAAATTTTTTGCACGTTTCAGATCTGTATATTCAGGCTGATCGAAGATATTACTCAGACCATCCATGTAAAATCTTACATTCAGCAGATTCTCAAGCGTGTGCATGAAGTTCGGCATGACATCTCTGGCCAGCGGACTCATCGCGGCGATATCATCCTGGAATTCCGAAATGATATTATCCTTCAGGAAATCTGTAAGCTGCCGCCCGCGGTAAGTATAGGTCAGTGTCTTGCTCAGAACCCTCAGCACCTCATCCGAAACCGGCTGCTCCAGATGGATCAGATCGTTGGATGATTTTCCGCTCTCGGCAACCGTCATCAGAATGACTGTATGCTCATCAACCGGCAGAAAATCTACAAACTTCAGTCTGTCTTCATCCTGCACCGGACTCAGTGCAAATGCCGCCAGATTGGTGATCTCTGACAGCAGGTCTGCTGCTCTCTGAATCGTCTTATCAAGTTCATCGATATCACTGTGCAGGGTATCCTTGATCATTTTCTGTGATTCCTGCGGTATCTCGACCTTTCCCATCGAGTTGTTCACATACCAGCGATATGCCTTGTCCGACGGCACACGGCCCGCAGATGTGTGCGGGTGAGTCAGGTAACCCATCTCTTCCAGGTCACTCATCTCATTTCTGATGGTTGCCGGACTGAAAGCATTATTGAACTCCTTAGAAAGGGTTCGCGAACCGACAGGCTCTGCAGTCCTGACATAATCGCCGATAATCTGCTGCAGGATCTTAAGTTTTCTTTCTGTCAGCTCCATATCTCATCTCCCCCTTTTTGCTTGTTAGCACTCAACTCTTAGAGTGCTAACTGCTATATATAATGTACCCCACTAAAGAAAGAATGTCAACACTAATTTCTATAAAAAGAAGGGGGATTTCTGCGCTTCTTTCGCAGAAATCCCCTAAACAAACAGGGCCATGATTTCATTCGAGACGGGAATCCCTTCCCGGGTCAGAAGGATTCGTCCTTTCTCTTCTCTGACCAGCCCCCTCGACTGATATTCCTCGAACTCCTCTCTGCGGTCAGAGAACACATCCCAGAGCGGTTTTCCGAACTGCTCCCTGAACTTTTCCAGGCTGACTCCCTCGTCCGTCCGGAGCGCCGTAAACACATACTCTCCGCAGTTTTCCAAAAATGTATTCACATGCCGCTCACTTCCCGGATATTCGGTAATTCTCACCCCGTCCAGAAAGGAACTCGCCGACGCGCCCACACCCAGATAATCCTGAAATCTCCAGTATTTCAGGTTGTGGTGGCACTCGTAACCCGGCAGGGCGGCATTCGAGATCTCATAATGATGGTATCCCGCGTCTCCCAGCAGGTCCAGGGCCCGGAAATACATCTCTGCATCCTTCTGTTCATCCAGCTCCGGAATCCGTTCCATCTTATAATCCTCATACAGAGGCGTGCCCTCTTCAATCTGAAGCCCATAGAACGACAGATGTTCCGGCCTCAGCGCAAGGGCCTTTTTCATTGTATCTTCCCACTGCGCCGTCGTCTGCCCCGGGAAATCAAACATCAGATCGATATTCACATTCCTGAATCCGGCCTTTCTCGCCATGTCATAACTCTTCAGAAATTCCTCCGCCGTATGGATTCTCCCCATCGCTTTCAGGATTCGATTGTCGAACGACTGCAGCCCGATGGACAGCCGGTTCACCCCCGCCTCTCTCAGGCATTTCAGCTTTTCCTCCGAGAGCGTGCCCGGGTTTGATTCCATCGTGATTTCCGCGCCCTTTTCCAGACAAAAAGCTTCCTGTACAGAGGAGATCAGCCTGGAAATATATTCCGCCGGAAGAATGCTCGGCGTCCCGCCGCCGATAAACACCGTGTCCACCGTATAACGGCCGGCAAGTTCACGTCCCCGCCCCAGAATTTCCGTAATCAGTCTGTCCACATAAGCCGCTTCCTTCTGCGCGGCATCCGGGTCCTTTCCCACATCCTGCGAATAAAAGCCGCAGTAGCGGCATCTTGAAATGCAGAAGGGAATGTGAATATAAATGCCGAGCGGCCTGCGCGTATTCTGCACGGGCCGCATCTGCTCATTGTTATCATCAGGATTCATTTTATTTATCATCATCATACTTCAGTACAGCAGTGAAAGCTTCCTGCGGAACCTCAACCTTTCCGAACTGCTGCATCCGCTTCTTTCCTTCTTTCTGCTTCTCCAGAAGTTTCTTCTTTCTGGAAATATCTCCGCCGTAGCACTTGGCGATTACATCCTTGCGGTAAGCCCTGACCGTTTCACGGGCGATTACTTTTTGTCCTACAGCGGCCTGAATCGGAACCTCGAACTGATGCATCGGAATGACTTCCTTCAGCTTCTTGCAGACAAAACGGGCGCGGCTGTAGGCCTCGGAACGGTGCACGATCATGGAGAAGGCGTCCACGATGTTCTTATTCAGCAGGATGTCCAGTTTCACCAGATCAGATTTCTGGTAGCGGACAAATTCATAATCCAGGGAGCCGTAACCCTTGGTCATGGATTTCAGGGCGTCGAAGAAGTCGTAAATAACTTCATTCAGCGGGAGTTCATAGTGCAGCTCCACGCGGTCGGTGGTGATGTAGTCCATGCCCAGCATGGTGCCGCGGCGCTTCTGGCAGAGTTCCATGATGGATCCGACGTAGGTCTTCGGCAGCATGATGTCGGCATTGACAATCGGCTCCTCGATGTGGTCGATTTCCGAAGGATCCGGCAGATTGGTCGGGTTCTGGATCATCTTCACGGAACCGTCCGTCAGAATGACTTTATAGACTACGCTCGGGGAGGTCGTGATGATGTCCAGGTTGAACTCTCTTTCCAGACGCTCCACAATGACTTCCATGTGGAGAAGGCCCAGGAATCCGCAGCGGAAACCGAATCCCAGCGCGGCAGATGTCTCCGGCTCAAAGAGAAGCGATGCGTCGTTGACCTGCAGGCGTTCCAGGGCTTCTTTGACAGATTCGTATTTCTCGCCTTCCGCCGGATAAATTCCGGAGTAGACCATCGGCTGAACCTTTTTATATCCTGGCAGACTTTCTTTTGCCGGATTATCCGCAAGCGTGACGGTATCACCGACTCTGGCATCTCTGACCTGCTTGATGGCCGCGCAGATGTAGCCTACGTCGCCGGCGCGCAGGAACTTGGCCGGAACATGGCTCGGCGCCATGACGCCGACCTCCGTGACTTCATAATTTGCCTTGGCCGCCATCAGACGGATCGTATCGCCGACCTTCACCATTCCGTCGAACAGTCTTACGAAGATCACAACGCCCTTGTAGTTATCATATACAGAGTCGAAAATCAGTGCTTTCAGCGGTGCGTCCACATCACCCTGCGGCGCCGGAATATCCGTGACGATCTTCTCCAGCAGATTCTCCACGCCCATGCCGGTCTTGGCCGAGACTTCCGGCGCGTCCTCCGCGTCGATGCCAATCATCTCTTCAATCTCTTCCTTCGATTCCTCCGGCCGGGCACTGGCCAGGTCCATCTTATTCAGGCAGGGCAGAATCTCCAGATCCTCATTCAGCGCAAGATAGACATTTCCCATAGTCTGCGCCTCCACGCCCTGTGTCGCGTCCACGACCAGAACCGCGCCCTCGCAGGCCGCCAGACTGCGGCTGACCTCGTAATTGAAGTCCACGTGTCCCGGCGTGTCGATCAGGTTGAAAATGTACTCTTTCCCGTCCTTCGCCTTGTACACCAGACGCGTCGTCTGCAGCTTGATCGTGATTCCGCGCTCACGCTCCAGATCCATATTATCCAGGAGCTGCTCCTTCATATCACGCTCCGCCACCAGTCCCGTCATCTCAATCATACGGTCCGCAAGCGTTGACTTACCGTGGTCAATATGCGCGATGATGCTGAAATTCCGGATATATTTCTGATAATCATTATCTTTCATGCATAAGTCTCCTTACTTTACTGAGAATATCTGTTTTATTCTACCATATCTGGCGCATCCGGGCACCCATTCTTCCGACAAAAACCAGCCGGCAAGGGATTAAATCCACCCGCCCTCCCGGGCAGCTCTGAAAAATCCGGAAAACATCCCGAAAACACTGGAAAAGCATGTCAAAATCTACTTGTAAAATCTGGAAAAACATGTTATATTACTTTCTGCGTATTTAATTTTTTAATGCTATATTTTAGTAGTGGGGGTAAACATGGCTAACATCAAATCCGCAAAAAAGAGAGTAAAAGTTACTGCTAAGAAGACTGCTCAGAACAGAGTAATCAAGGACGATCTGAAGGCTGTTATGAAGGAATTCGACGCTGCAATCGCTGCAAAGGATTTCGACACAGCTGCTGAGAAGAGAACTGCTGCCGAGAAACAGCTGAAGAAGGCTGCTACAAAGCACATCATCTCCAAGCAGGCTGCAAGCAGACATATTTCCCAGGTTACAAAGAAGCTGAACGCAGCAAAAGCAGGAAAGTAAAATCTCACCCGTCCCCACACGTGCATCTGCTGGGGTGCACATGCTTTTAAGCAGAGAACCGATGGTTGTGTCTCCCATCGGTTCTTTTTTTATGTTTTTATGCGGCAGGCGATTTTTTCCTTGCGTGTGGTTTTTGTCCCGACGGACTATGGTTGACGATGATGATGCCCGCGGAAATCAGCGCCAGTGCACCGAGTGCGGAAAGGCGGAAGGCCTGCCCGGTCTCCCCCAGTAAAACTGCAGAAAGCAGGACGCCGATCACCGGATTCATGAAGCCGAACACGGTAATCCGGCTGACTGGGTTGAATTTCAGAAGAATGCTCCAGATCGTGTAGGCTGCCGCGGAAATGAAGGCCATGTAAAGGAGCAGAAGCACGCCGCTCCAGGCTGCGGAACTGCTCTGCAGATGGCCGCCCCGCAGGAAACCATAGGCTGTCAGCGTCAGACCTCCCAGAATGAACTGGTAACCCGACAGTACCGCCGGATCTTCCTTCTGCCCTGCCTGTTTCATGTACGATGTGGACATCCCTGCCATGACCGTTGAAAGCAGGACGCAGCCTTCACCCAGCAGCGCAAAATGAAAATGGATGGATCCGCTGCCGCGCAGTTCGACCATCATGACCCCGGCAAATCCGAGCAGGCTGCCCAGGGTCTTGCGCCAGGTCATTTTTTCTGTCCGGAAGAGAAATGCCGCGATCAGAATCGCAATAAATGTTCCCGAGCCGATAATAATCGAGGAATTCACGCCGCTCGCGTGAGCCAGGCCGATGTAGAAGAAGAAATACTGCCCTGTCGTCTGAAAAAGCGAGAGAATCAAGACAGTTCCGCCAGAACCTTTCCGCGGATGCAGAAATCTTCCTTTCATCAGACTCCCGAATAAAATCACCAGCACACCGGCAAGCGTGAAGCGGATTCCGGCAAAGAGCATCTGTGAAGCGGTATCTCCCGCGGCGATGGAAAACAGCCGGTAGCCGATCTTGACGCAGGGAAAGGCGCTGCCCCAGAGGAAACAGCTGGTGAAGGTCCCGGCCAGCACGACCGGAAGCGCTGTCCAGAATCTGACTTTCTTCTGCGCTGCGCCCGCCTGACCCTCTCTGCCCTTTTTATCCACTTTTCTTTCCATGGATTCCTGATTTCTGCCCGGCATTACAGTCTGACCGCCGTTTCCAGCGCGAGCTTCATCATATCTGTGAACTGCGTCTGGCGCTGCTCGACCGTGGCCACTTCATCCAGGACAAAATGATCACTGACGGTGAAAATCGCAAGGGCATTCTTTTTCAGGAAAGCTGCGTTGGAGTAAAGCGCCGCCGTCTCCATTTCCACGCCGATCACGCCCATTCTCTGCCAGCACTTCCACCAGTCTTCGTCCGCTTCATAAAAATGATCGCTGGACAAAACATTTCCGGCATAAATCTGAATTCCCGTATCCTTAGAAGCCTCCTGCGCCGCCGTCAGCAGATTATAGCTGCAGCATGGGGAATACTGCCCCTCCACGTGGAAGGTGTCCATATAGCTGGAGTCCGTGGAGGCTGCCAGAGCCAGAACCGTGTCTCCCACATGCACGTTCGGGTTGAAACTTCCCATTGTGCCGATGCGGATAATATTCTCTACATGGTGCTGGTCATACAGTTCCCAGGAATAAATTCCCATAGACGGCATGCCCATGCCGCTTCCCTGCACAGAAACCGGAACGCCCTTATAGCTTCCCGAATACCCGTACATGTTCCTGATTTCCGAATAGCGGACCGGATTGTCCAGGAAATTCTCCGCGATGAACTGTGCGCGGAGCGGGTCGCCCGGCATCAGAACCGTTTCCGCGACCTTTGCCTTATCTGAAACTGCGATATGTAATGACATAATTTTTCTCCTTCTTTGTTTGTGATTTGCTGATTTTGCAGGCGCACACCCGGCCGCGGACAGAAAAAGACTGGCGGCATCCACATTCTCTGCCCGGAGGATCACGCCCAATCTAATCCCTGCTTCCCGACAAAAAATTATTCTGCAAGTCCGCTGACCTGCTGATCCTGTTAACCTCCTGTCGGTTCCGGGACAGCGGTCCCTCTGAAACATTTATTTCTACTCACTGTCAAAGCTGCCGCCATTTTCCCGTTTTCTGCAGCTCCGCGCCTTACAAAAACATTATATTCTTATACTGACTATTATCATACCACAGAATGCCCGCTAAAAATCCGATATGCGGCGAGTTGCCGCGATCCAATAGTCCGTTGTGATGAGACAATGATGCACAGATACTCAGACACTGCCGGTCAGCCGGCATGACAACACCGTTCAGCCGGTCAGCCGGTCAGACACTGCCGGTCAGCCGGCAAGGCAATGCGGCGAGGTTAATTGACGCCTTTTCCCGGACCGGAACCCTGTGTATGTATACTGCATACCAAATTCTCTCTTTAATCATCTTATTCATCTTCGTTTTGTCTTATACATCGTTTATGCATAAGATAAAAGCAAGACCGAACAACATCTGGATAATTTTTCCTGAATTTTGTTGGTACAATCGCGTCCAAATCATTAACTTTACCAAAACAAAATGAATTTTGGTAAAAGATGCAGAATGCGTCACTTTATACCAAATACCTATTATCATAAGCGGAATATAGGTTGGTAAAAAGGCCATTTAACTCCCTGTTTTACCCAACATTTTTACACATTATTTTGATTACATTGCAAATACGTCAATTATCATTGTCTCTTTCAATATTATTCAGAAATCCGGATATTATTTATCGAGTATTTATTCATGTTCATGTAATATTACTAGACGCCGCAATTATTCTTAGTGATTGTACCATCATGCATACATCATTTTGGTAATAATCATGATTATAATCGCGCCTTACCTAATTGTTTTTCACTTTGGTACATCTGCCTTTTTTCCACTATTGTTACCAACGTATTTTCTATCAATATGACAGTATGGCCGGGGTTTATAAGGCATGCACATTTTTCTATTTTATTTTAGGCAAATAATATCACAACTGACAGCAGGCAGCTTTCCAGCAGCCAATTTCCAGGTATTGGTCAGGTCAACCTGCTATATGCTATCCGTCATACGATAATGTGCAGATTCTCTGGTATGAAAATATATCGTTTCACCATACATCTCAGCAATCGCCTTCTCCGGCACCGCCGTGGAAAATTTACACACATAATGAATATTCTGCTAAAACGAAAGCTTCAGACTCCAAATGACGTAAAAAAGAACTCCACACTCTGCGGCCATCCGAGATGTTGATGCATCAGGTGAGTTCCCTGGAACCTTGTTGTCGTCTGACGGAAAGACAATCAAAAAAGGCCGCACCCTGCTTCGCTTCATTCTGCGAAAGGGCACGGCCCAGATATTTACTACTATATCAAACACTGCCGCCTGAATCCGAATAAGCTGACACACAAGCGAAAGGGCACAAGTTAACAAACACAGGCCGGCTTATATGTATACAGCATACATCCGCTATCCATGTCTGCCGTTTATCCCTGCCCAGCCCATTGCAACACCTCTCAACTCGTTGCAGCCCGGCCCAGTTCACTGCATTCTGGCACAGCTCACTGCATTCTGGCACAGCTCGTTGCATTCTGGCCCAGCTCACTGCATTCGGGCACAGCTCATTGCATTCTGGCACAGCTCATTGCATCCTTGCAGCTTGTATTCTTTGTCTGAACAGATCATTCAGCTGACTACATCTCGTCGGCGACCTTGATGTTTTCGCGGATTCCTGCGCAGCACTTGTGGAAGTGCTCCAGTTCCTCGTCCGTCAGGTGCAGTTCAACGACCTCCTCGCAGCCATCCTTGCCGATAATTGCAGGAACACCGGCGAATACATCGTGTTCGTCAAAGTCTCCGTCGAGCGGCGCGCTTACCGGGATGATGGCTTTCTCATCGTGGAAGATTGCGCGGATGATGCGTGCTGCAGTTGCCGCAATTGCATACTCTGTGCAGCTCTTTCCTGCGAAAACTGTCCAAGCTCCGTCAACCGTCTCCTGAATCATGGCATCACGGTCGAAGCGGAAGCGCTCATCCTCTGCCGCCAGCTCTTCCAGTTTATGGGAGCCAAAAGCCACCTGGGACCAAGGGGCAAACTGGGAATTTCCATGCTCACCGATCATATATGCTGTAATGGACTTATGGTCGATTCCTGTTGTCTCTGCCAGATGGGAGATCAGACGTGCGGAATCCAGTCCTGTACCTGTTCCGAATACATGGCCCTTCGGCAGGTCCAGTCCCTTGGCAATTTCTGCAGTAATAATGTCGCAAGGGTTGCTGATGTTCAGGAAAATTCCGTTGAAGCCGGAGGCCTTTACCTTAGGAATAAAGCCCTTTGCAGCCGGAACGGTGAACTTCATTTCTTCAACACGGTCATGTGTTTCTGCCAGAATGGAAATCTTTCCGCTGGCATTAACGACAACATCGCAGTCCTTCAGATCCGGGTAGTCACCGACTGATACGCGGACACGGTGCGGCATATACGGAATAGAATCTTTAATATCCTGGCATTCACAGGCAGACTTTGCCGGATTGCTGTCAATCAGCACGATTTCATCTGCGATCCCCTGAGTGACCAGTGCGCTCAGAACATGCGCACCAACATGACCTACTCCGATAATTCCAATTTTTCTCGTTTTCATCCATAACCCTCCAATATATACAAATTATTCTTATTTTGAATGATTATCCATATCTAAATTGTATTTCATTGTCCATTGTGTGCATAATTCTGTATACACAATATGGGCATATGACTATCTACCTGCTATCATATCCACATATAAAAAGCTTGTCAACTATTGTAAATCCACCATTCTGGGCGTATTCAGAATACAAAATTGAATTTTCAGATTATGTAACTTCTCCGAACCGCATACTTCCGTTATAACTCGTCCCATAACACATATTTATTAATTTTTTTCTGTTCTTACACAAAATTCCGAGTCTGTGAGAGCCAGTATGTATTTTTTTCCGCGCATCAGTAAGTCTCCGCTTTCTGCCGGCAAAATTTTTGATCAGAGATAGAACTAAGTTGTCGTATACAAAATGCACACGCCAAAGTATGACATATTTCCAATACCCTGCCAAAATCTGCGTCTGCCGGCCCCGGGCCAGTAGACTGTTTCCAAAAAGCCTTCCGCGGTGACAGCGAGACTTACCGGATTTATTAATGTGATCGTATGCTCAGTAAAATACACATTGTCATTAAATTTCCCATCTTGCGGGAATTATTCTATTTTTATGCGCATCTGCTTATGTTTTATCATTGTATATTCGATTGCATTTTTTTAATTCGTTTAAATCGTGATTATTAAAAAAAGCGCAGACCCCGGGTTTCCGTTACTTTAAATAATCTGAAAACGATTCGCGAATTTATTCAGAGAACATGCAGAATTAATACTGAAAGGTCCAGACTCGGGAATGCCGGCGGCAGCATTCCCGAGTCTGTCCTGATTATATTCGGATAACGGACAGTGACAGCTGATAATTTTCAGATTTTCCTGATGTAAATTCGTCCCTGGCCAATCAAAGATCGAAATCAGTGTATACTTATCTCCATGTATAATTATCAGGTTCTGCGCTTTTCCAAAATAACGAACTTCCGCAGAACCGCCCTAAAATTTTTCACACACCCATCACAATTCACGGCCTGACGGAATTCTCTCCTGCTGATTCTCAATATAAGCGAAAATATACCAGGCAATAAATTGCTCAGCTTATCAATCTCCATCATTTCAAATTTAATACATTAAAGTACAGAATCGGAAACTCAAAACACTCAGATA
>CAJMLL010000053.1 GCA_905214225.1 uncultured bacterium
TGAGTACAACCGTGTTTTGTTTTTTCACTGTCTCTCATAAGGGGAGCATATCAGAAGCTTCGGGCGGGTGCCTGGGAACCTTGTTGTCGTCTGACGGGCAGACAAAAAAACAGCCGCAGGAATGTAAGTGAATACAATTCCTGCGGCTGTTTTTATTGTAATTTCTTTAGATGAGGATTTATCGAGCAAAGCGAGATAAATCAATAAACCACCGGCTATGCCGGTGTGAAGTTAGCAACCCCCACCTCCGATGGGGGTTTATCATTTTTCCAGTCCTCGGCTCTATCTTCTTCACTTTGTTCCCGTATATAATTTTTAATCGTTTGTTCGTTCACATTCCCCACGGTCGATACATAATATCCTCTCGCCCAGAATTTTCTATCCGCCTTCCATCTATGATATTCCGGATGACGATCGAATATCATCAAAGTGCTTTTCCCTTTGAGATATGACATGAATTTTGAAACACAGATTTTGGGCGGTATTGCAATGTAAATATGTACATGATCTGCGCATACTGTGCCCTCTATCAACTCTGCTTCACTCATTTCGCACAGGTGTTTTAGGATATCGGCAATATCTTTCTTTAACTCCCCATACATTACCTTTCGTCTAAACTTGGGGATAAATACGATGTGATATGTGCAATTCCACCGCGTATGTGATAAACTTTGATTGTCCATTGGACACCTCCTATGATAATGATATTGGATCGCGAAACCCATATCATTGTATCATAGGAGTTTTTTGTTACTTTGGGTAACACTACTGTTTACTCTATTCTCCCCAGCCCTGCTGGGGGATTAAGTTCTGTTTCATTAAAAAAGCTTTAGCTTCAAGAAAAAACCTCCTGTGGTAAGATAATAGAGGTTCGCCAACCGCTATCACTTCCGAAAGGAGGTTAAACATTATAAAAAATGCTAATAACAGTTTAGCACATACAACTTGGAATTGTAAGTATCACATCGTGTTTGCACCAAAGTATCGCAGACAAGCCATCTACGGAAAAATTCGTGCAGACATTGGCAAAATGTTAAGGATGCTGTGCCAGAGAAAAGGAATTGAAATTATTGAGGCGGAATGCTGTCCGGATCATATTCATATGCTGGTCAAGATACCACCAAAATATTCGGTTTCACAAATTGTAGGGTATTTAAAAGGGAAAAGCGCCTTGATGATATTCGATAAGTATGCAAACCTGAGATATAAATATGGGAACAGGCACTTCTGGTGCAGAGGATACTATGTAGATACAGTTGGAAAAAACACTAAAGAGATCGCGAAATATATTCGCACACAATTGCAGGAAGATATTGCAGAAGATCAGATAAGTATAAAAGAGTACATTGACCCGTTTAGTGGGAAAAAAGTAAAATAACCCTTTAGGGTTCGTCGGGGAAGCGTTGCAAGAGAAGGAAGTGGAGCGGATGGCGTACCATTTCGAACATCTTAAGATGTTTGCCGGTAACAGGCCCTTATAGGGCCACCACAAACCACCGGCTAAGCCGGTGGTTATGATTTGTACTTGTCTGCGTCAGGGATGACTTATGCTGCTTCGGCAGATCGGGACGACTTTTCAGCTTCTGCTGACTTTCTGCGGAAAACCAGACGGAAGATCAGTCTGACCAGAGGGCCTGCGAAAAAGATCTGCCAGGCAAGTGCCATTGGAAAATTCATCGCTGCGGTCTGCAGCCAGGTGCTGATCAAACCTGCCGCACTAAAGTCCTTGAAGAGTAAGGATGCGGCAAAGCTCATCGCTGGGCACATCAGGCAGACCGTGAGTGAACTGCGGATCAGAATTATCCAGAGTACTGGCATTTCCCTGGTTACCAGACGACGGGTGAGGAACATAATCAGGCGCTCAAAAACGAACATTTCCAGGACGATGGCAAGCGGCCACATGATGAACAGTTCTTTTTCAAAAGCCATTGCAAAGACACCGTTATTCAGTCCTCCGATGTTCAGCGCGATGTTGTAACAGATCATCGCATAGACCATAACAAAGGTCATGAGTACAGTAAATACAATATTTTCCAGCTTATTTTCTGGCATAAAAAAACTCCCTTCGTGATGACTGTGTTGTTCGTTATCACTACGGGGAGTGTGCGTTTCCAATAAAACCAGTATGAAATTCAAAATTCCTACCCATTATACACAAGAAAATTCGCGCGTGCAAGCTGTTTTTAATTGCGAACAATCAATTGTGATTTTTTTCTGGTTATCCTATTTCCACTCTGTATTATACCGTAAGAAGAAAGCAGGCAGGAAGCCAGGAAAGTGGAGCAGGATTGTTCCACTAGTGACCGTAACAGAAGGGGTCCGTTCGATCGGTACCCATCGGAATGCGACTGTAGAGCCGGAAGGCGTTCCAGGCATCAGGCTGCGTACAGCTCACGAAACCACTTGGAGATCTGTCAACAAAAACTCCCACTAGTTCTTGACACCATCGAATTTGCTTTAGTAATTGTCAGATTTACATTTCTTGTGGTACACTGTGCTCATGTAATGGGAGGGCAGCGGAAATCACTTCGCCGTCTTTCATCTGGAAGATGCTGTCTGTGAAAAGCGTGCGATGATGGCTTTGCTGGAAAAAGTGACTGAGTAATGCCGGGGACAGTTCAGAAAGGAGCCGCAGCAAGATGAATAAAAATACAATAATCCGCTGCCCGGGAGACTATCAGAAGGACCCGCTCTATCTGAAATATCATGATGAAGAGTGGGGAAGACCCTGCCACGATGAGCGGCAGCTTTATGAAATGTTCGTCATCGAACTATTCCAGGCGGGACTGTCCTGGAGGACGCTTCTTCATAAGCGGGAGAATTTCAGGAAAGCCTATGATCATTTCGATCTGATAAAGGTCGCGAATTATGGTGAAGAGAAGATTATTTCCCTGACGCAGGATAAGGGGATCATCCGTTCAGAGCGGAAAATCAGGGGAAGCATCATCAATTCACGGATTATCCGCGACCAGATCCTGCCGGAGTTCGGCTCCTTCGATTCCTATGTATGGCACCTCACGGACGGGAAAACCATTTATGAGGAGCCGGGAGTTACGACCGATGTATACAGCGACCGGATGTCCTACGATCTGAAGAAACGCGGAATGAAGTACGCCGGCTCGGTCAGCCTCTTCTCTTATCTTCAGGCAGTCGGGGTGATTAATTCTCACACGAAGGATTGCTTCTGCTATAAAGAAATTACGCAGGGGCAGGCACTTTCCCGATAGTTGGGAAAATGGTCTGTTGCATTTGCGGTTTTCAGATTGTATCATGTCAGACAAAGGAAGAGCTGCAAGATGAATAAAATGAATATCATACTTAGTATCATAATTGGCGCACTTGTTGATGGTCTGTTACGGCTTTCAAGCGGGGATGAAGGAAATCTGCTGGTACATTCGACAGTATTTCTTATCAGTGCAGGTTTTACCCTTGGCGTGTTGTATTTGTCTGGAAGATATCGGAAGGAGAAATAAAACAGCGCCTTAAAGACAGGAAAGGAATATTTATGTCCGATCAGACGAAAAAGACCGGTGGTCTGCCTGATTCCAATTTCCGTCTTTATCACATCGAAAGCCCCAAAAGCTCATACCGCAGATAAAGGGGCGGAACCCATCAGCTTTAAGACAATAGGATTAGTTATTTCTTTGCTGTCATGCATAGCCAGCGTTTTGTTTTATGGATTTTTATATCATGGAATCCGGCTTCTTCCAGAAAGGCTTGCAGGTCAGTATCCTTGTAGATTTTCATGCCGCTGATGATTTTTGTCCACTTATCATCCTTATCGCTGTCGCCGTTACTTTCATTGCAGATAAAGAATGTGCCGCCAGGGCGGAGCACTCTGCGGACTTCGCTGAAGCACTTGGGCAGGTCCGGCCAGAAGTAGACGGTTTCGAAGGCTGTTGCCGCATCGAAGCAGGCATCTTTAAATTTTATGTCCGCCACGCTGCCCTGAATCACGGCGCAGCGGCCAGAAGATACGGCTTCCTTATTCAGATCCAGCGCTTTCTCTACGCTGACGAGAGAATAGTCGATGCCTTTAACGATGCCGCGGGGGCATCTTTTCAACAGCCGTTTAATGTTGGCTCCGCCGCCACATCCGCAATCCAGAATTGCGGCATCTTCTGAAACATCCAGAAATTGAAGCGCCCAGCGCGCGACAGGGCTGTGGCAGAGATTCATCATTGCGGCCATAATTTTCCCGCCCTGACCTTCCGGCCTGCGGGTATTATCCCAAAATGACATGTCGTACCTCCATAATATTATAATGATAGCGTGGATGTTAGTTATATCTAACTACAATATACCTTTGTTCCATCTCTCTTGTAAAGTATAATCTGACGATAATTTCAATAAATGCAGATTGAAAAATATTCTAGCAAAACGTGGTCATATAGCTCCTGGCACCATCCCTGGCATTTCTCTGTTTGACGGCTGAACTTCAGATTACTATAATGATATTATCACGATTATTAAGAAAGAAATCTGCCGCGGCAGCGGTTTGCGAGAGTTGAATGGATCGTCTATGCGGAGAAAGTCGATCGTGACAGCTATGCCGTGTTTGAACCGGCGATGCGCGAGGCCTACATCGACCAGGCAGAAATTGTGTCAAGCTTTAACAACAGTCTGAAAAAAGAAGAATTCAAGGTCTGGTATCAGCCGATCATTGATGCGGGATCCGGGAAAGTATGCGCTGCTGAGGCCCTGGTCCGCTGGAATCATCCTGAGCAGGGTTTTATCGGACCGGACCGCTTTATTCCGGCACTGGAGTCCGGCGGGTTTATCACCCGGCTGGATCTTTATGTCTTAAAGCACGTCTATCAGTTTCAGCGTTCTCTGCAGGAAGCGGACTTCCCGTTTGTTCCGGTGTCGGTGAACCTTTCCCGGCAGGATTTTTACAGCGACACGTTTATGAATGAAATTTTCAGCCTTGCGCAGGAGTGTCCTTTGCCGACATCCTGTATTAACTATGAAGTTACGGAGACGGCAGTCGCTGTGCTCCGGGAAAACTGTGAATATCTGTTTCAGCAGCTCCGTCAGATCGGCGCAAAGGTTCTTCTCGACGATTTCGGAAGCGGATATTCTTCGCTTGCCATGATCGGAGATTATTCTTTTGATGCGGTGAAAATCGATAATTCCCTCATCAGCCAGATGGAGACGAAACCGGCAGTAAGAGCGGTCATCGAGTCAACAATCAGCATGTGTCATAATATCGGTCTGCGTACCATTGCAGAAGGTGTTGAAACCCGTGTACAGCAGGATTTCCTGAGAAAATGCGGCTGTGACTGCATCCAGGGATATTATTACGCCCGTCCGATGCCGGAAGAGGATTTTCGGGAGTTCCTGACGCAGTCTCATATTGCGGATGCCCACGGCTTTTCGATTAGTACACAGAAACGTCCGAAGGAAGTGGATATTGACAATATCATGGATCTTGTCGACCACTCTGGCCAGTTCATTCAGGTCTGCCGTCCGGAAGATTACAGCATGGTGTATGCGAATGAAATGACGCTGGACATCTCCGGCCACCCGGACCTGCCTTACGAGGGGGAACGCTGCTATCATTATATGCTTGGCCTGGATGCTCCCTGCGGGCACTGTCCGATGAAACTTATGGACGGTGAGGACGAGAAAGTCATTGAAGTGGATGACGGTTCTCACATATTTTCTCTCAAGGCGAGATATACGACCTGGAATGGCATCAGAGTATTTATCGAATACGGACGTGATATTACAGATACTAAAGCGGGTCAGCGCCGTTATGCGGGTCAGATCCGGGGTATTCTGGAAAATATTCCGGAAGGTCAGGGCGTGTTCCATATGGACCTGACTGCGGATAAATGGATCAGTTCAGGAGGTGCTGCGCAAAACGCCAGGGATATCCAGGATCTTCCGGATGTCGATACACTGATCCGGAAGATCGGATCCTTCGTGCCGGATAAAGAAGGACAGGAGCGGTTTTTCCGCACCTTCAGCAGGGAATCTCAGATGCGTGCCTATGCAGTGAATAAGCGGCAGATCGTTCTGGAAACCGAATCCTATTACGATGACCGGACCATACGCTGGTCCCGCATCACAGCGCATATCATTGAAAATCCGAATACCGATCATGTGGAAAGCATTATCTATGGAGTAGATATTTCAAGGGAACAGACCCATATCGAAGAGCTTGAAAAAGAGCGCCGGCAGGACCGGGCGGAAAAAGAACGGCTCCGCCGGGAAATTGACGAGACATGGGAGCTGTATACACAGGCGGACCGTGACCGCCGCTATGATTATCTGACTGGTCTGTATAACAGGCTGGCACTTTATCAGTTTATAAGCCGGAAGGAAAGTGTTTCCGGGGCACTGATGATGGATATTGATAATTTCAAGCGGGTGAATGATACGTATGGTCACGCTGCCGGCGACGAATGTCTGAAAATACTGGGCAGAATGCTGATAGAATTCAGCGTCGAAAGAGATATTCTCTTCTTCCGCTTCGGCGGAGAGGAAGTCGTCGGTCTGATGCAGAGCGAGGACACAGATATCGGAGCGCTTTCCGCTGAACTTCTGGAGCTGATCCGGGAAAAGAAAATCCCTCTGCCTGATGGACATGAGATTGCGGTTACCGTCTCGATCGGCTATACGTCAAGGCCAGATGACTGTCAGGAGATGATCAGCCAGGCCGACCGCGCCATGTATGCGGCAAAAAAATACGGCAAGAATCAGACTGTCTGCCTGGATTGAACAGAAAAAATATCCTCTTCAGAATATTAAAGATAACAGTTATAATACATATATAGAGATATTTATGCATGTAAGGAAGGAATGCGAGGATATTGGGGAATTTACAGAGGAGCAGGGCGATGTATCATCCCGATGATTTTCATGAAATACCGGTTCCGTACGCTGTTTTTGAAATCATCATGAGTGAAGACGGAAACCGGATTGTTAATACAAGATATATTTTCGTCAACAAGAAATACTGTGAAATAGGTGGAAAGCGGCGGGAAGAGTTCCTTGGCAGGACATTTAAATCCGTTTATCCGGACGCAGGAGACCACTGGTTTGACTATTGTTACCGTGCGGTCAGGGGAGAGACTGTCCATGACCGTCTGTATGAGCCCCTGATTGGTCACTGGCTGGATTTTACGGTTGCACCGGTGGCAAAACCAGACTGTGTAGCGTATACCTTTACCGTTGTAGACAGAGAACAGGAATTGCTGGTAGCAGAAAGAAGAGACAGACAGACCGGGCAGATTATACTCCGCATGTCTAGAATTCTGAATGGAGAAGAGGATTATGAGAGCAGCATGAATCAGGTTCTGCGTGAACTATCTCTGATTATTCATCCTGACCGTATCTACATTCTGGAAACGGACCGGGTTACCGCCAGCAATACCTTCGAATGGTGTGCGCCCGGCGTAACTTCGGAAATCATGACCCTGCAGAATATGGATTACAGGACATCGATTCAGGGCTGGGAGAAGTTTTCTGCAGATCAGGCTAGTGTTGTTCTTCCGGACATCACCGTGCTTCGTGAAAAGGATCCGCAGAACTACGAGATTCTGCAGCGACAGGGAATCAAACGTCTGATTGCTGTTCCAATGCATCAGAAAGGGCGTCTTATCGGCTATCTCGCAGCGGATAATTACGAAGAAAGCGACCGGATCAACACCCAGAGAATCCTTGAGATGGTGTCCTTTTTCGTCGGGGCAAAAATCATGGACCAGAGGCTCATCCTGAAACTGGAGCATATGAGTCACTACGATATGCTGACCGGTGTGCACAACCGAAATGCTATGATCGAAGCTTCCGGTGAGATCGCCGCGCAGAAGGAAAGCATCGGCGTTGTCTATGCAGATGTCAATGATCTTAAGAAAATTAATGACGAGCAGGGTCATCACGCAGGCGACCAGGCCATCTGTTTTGCCGCAGAAACCATGTCAGAAGTCTTCGGCCCGGATCATGTTTACCGGGAAGGAGGAGACGAATTTACCGTTCTTCTTCCGGGAATCTCTAGGCAGCAGTTTGAAGAGAAATACCAGCTGCTGCTGACCCGCATTAAGGCGCAGAGCGATACCTGTATTGCTGCCGGGTCCGCCTGGGATGAAGATGCAGGCCATCTGAAACAGACCATCCACCGGGCGGAACAGCAGATGTACATGAATAAAGCAGAGTATTACAAGGTCCATGACCGGAGGCGGAATTAGGCAGGCCGTCGGATCCGATTTTCGGTCTTGAACGGGCTATATTTGTCGATAAAATATCAATTAAGGAGGACCATAAATGAAAATCGTAATCATCAATGGAAGTGCAAGAAAAGGGAATACGCTGACCGCAATTCATGCCTTCTGCAAAGGCGCATCGGTGAAAAATGAGATCGAAATCATCCAGCCGGATCAGCTGAAGATCGCTCCGTGCAAGGGCTGCGGCGCCTGTCAGTGCTATAAAGGCTGCGTCGATAAGGACGACACCAACCCGACAATCGACAAAATCGCGGCCGCAGACATGATTCTGTTTGCAACTCCTGTATACTGGTGGGGAATGACTGCGCAGCTGAAACAGGTGATCGATAAATGCTACTGCCGTGGAATGCAGTTGAAAAATAAGAAGACAGGCGTCATCATTGTAGGCGGCGCACCAGTTGACAACGAAGAGTATAGACTGATCGGAAGACAGTTTGAATTCATGGCCGCTTATTTATCCTGGGACATGCGTTTTATGAAATCCTACTATGCAAATGCCAGGGACGAGATGGAAAAAAATGCGGATGCCATGGAAGAACTGGAAACACTCGGACGGAATCTGTAATCAAAGCCTGTGCCGCCGCTGCCGTTTTAGTAGCGGTTTTTTGCTGGGCCGGGAGATTTTCTTCGCGGAAAAGAAACGCATTCTAACACATGAGCATCATAATGACATGTTATATTATCACTTCGAGCTGACCTTCTCCGAAACGATTTTCCTGCTTTTCACATCGCTGTATTTTCTGATGACCTATTTCGGTGTCGGCGGAGAGGTGTGGGCAAAATACAGTTCCTGCGTCCTGCTGCTTCTGATCATTATCGTGGTGCTGCTGAACGCCTGGCTGGATCACGCGCTGATTCCGCTGGAAACACTGCGTCCCGGCGAACGTGAAGCCCTGCATATGACCGCGATTCTGTATATGCAGATCATTTTCGCCAATATTAAATTCGGCTATAAAAATGACAACTATGATTCCATCATTCAGTACTTTATACTGCTGATGATCGGACGATTCGTTGGTTTCGATACGACGATAAACGCGATGCAGAAGACCTTCCACAGTCTGGTCAGCAGTCTGCCGCTTTTGGCAATGGCGCTGGCAAGCACAGGAGTTATGGCATATGTCGAATTTTCCATTCATTACTTGGTCACACCGAACGGCGTCGTCTTCAACCTCTTCATCGCCCGGCTTTACCTTCTGGTTATTGTGTCAATCGTCTATAAGATCAGAAGCAGCTTCTGGAAAAAAGCAGATACGACGTTCCGCTCGTAAACGTAAACGGTTGCAGAACGATACCTGGTCTGCTGATTCGGTGGCGTAAATGGGGCAGGGACCCTGCTATTTCGTCAGCTTCGCCAGTTCTGCTTTTGCTGAATCTAAGGCTGTTTTCGCCTGATCCAGGCTGGCTTTCTCGGATGACGCGTACTGCTCCAGGGCGCTCCGGAATTCTTCTGGGGTCACGCCGCTTCCGCTGCCAAAGCGTTCGCAGGTCGTTGCGGTCTCCGGGTTAAAGGCGATACCAGTATTTGTGTAATCTCCGGTCATGTTGGTGAAGTGACCGTACATGCCGCTGGCGGTGCCGGTTTTCAGGTATTCCTGATAATTTGGGAGTTCCTGTGTATACCAGCCGTAGTAAGGATCGCTGTAGCCCCAGGCAATGTTTTCTGCATAGCTTCCGTCGTCGGTGAGGCCGGCCATGAAAACGGTATGGCCGCCGGTTTCTTCTGATACCATGCCCGCGTAAGCCGCGCCGATCATCATGTCATAGTTCATGGTCAGCGGAGTTTTGCTGCCACTTGTGTTGACCGTGTCTTTTGCGCGGAGAGAATTGCATTCTTCAATCAGGTCTGCATCGCGGAGAAGGGCTTTCACGGTGAAATAGTTTATCAGATTGCTCTTTTCCGCTGCATAAGCACTGCTGATTTCACCGCCGGCTGAGCTCAGTGCGGAATCCCAGTCGCTTGTTTTCATCGTTGCGTTCTGATTCAGGAAATCCTCCGCGTCCTTGTCTTCATAGGCTTTTAATGCCGCCTTGTAGGTTTTCTGTGCTTCTGTGACTTTCTTCTTTGTGGCGGTTACCTTGCTGTTTTCCTTTGAGGCTTTGCTTGTAACCGCTTTAGACCAGCTGCCGAAGGTATTTCCGCTGAGGGCTCTGACTCTGAATGTGCATTTTGATGCTGTGCTGATCTTGATCGTGGCTTTTGTCTGCTTCGTGGTCAGGGATTTTCTGCTGCTGCCGGATGTGCAGCTGACCTGGTATTTCCTTGCGGCTCTGGCTTTTGTCCAGGAGAGGGAAACGGAAGTGCGGGTCTGTTTCACGATCCGAAGGCCTGTTACCCGGCCCGGCTTCACTGCTGCGTCGGAAGGGAGCACCAGCTGCGGCATGAAGACCAGAATCATCGCCGCCGACAAGAGAAAAATAAGAGTTTTCGATTGTTTCTTAATCATGTTCTGCCTCCTTCATTAAACATCTGCCAATATTATACCGGAAATTTACAGAAACGTATCAATTGAGACGGAAATCGGGGTAAATATTAGACATGATGTTTTGGACAAAGGGGACAAAGCAAGATAAGAAGGGAGAACAGCAATGAATGAATATTTGAAAATAGCAGATGTTTACGGCCGTGAGATTCTGGATTCCCGCGGAAATCCGACGGTTGAGGCAGAAGTGACACTGGCGGATGGAACGGTCGGAAGGGGCGCATCTCCATCCGGAGCATCTACAGGTGAGTTTGAGGCCCTGGAACTCCGCGACGGTGACAAGAACAGATTCGGAGGAAAAGGCGTTTCCAAAGCAGTTTCTAACATCAATGAGAAGATTTCAGAGGCCCTGAAGGGTGCGGATGCGTCAGATACTTATGCAGTGGATCAGATTATGATGGATCTGGACGGAACGAAAGATAAGTCCAATCTAGGCGCCAATGCGATTCTGGCGGTATCCATTGCAGCAGCCCGCGCGGCATCGAAATCTCTGGATATCCCGCTCTACCGCTTTCTCGGCGGGGTAAACGCGAACACCCTGCCGGTTCCGATGATGAACATCTTAAATGGCGGTGCGCACGCAGGGAATTCTGTGGATACACAGGAATTCATGATTATGCCGGCGGGCGCAGAGAGCTTTAAGGAAGGTCTTCAGTGGGCGTCTGAGGTCTTCCATGCACTGCAGAAACTGCTGAAAGAGGAAGGGCTGACCACGGCTGTTGGTGATGAAGGCGGCTTTGCTCCGGATCTTAAGAGCGATGAGGATACGATTGAACACATTCTTAAGGCCATCCAGAATGCCGGCTATGAACCGGGAAAGGATTTTGTCCTGGCGATTGACGCGGCAGCATCAGAATGGAAAAGTGAGAAAGGAAAGGGCTTCTACCATCAGCCGAAGTCCGGAAAGGATTATACCAGCGATGAACTGATCGCCCACTGGGAGAGTCTGATCGATAAGTATCCGATTTACTCCATTGAAGACGGTCTGGATGAGGAAGACTGGGAAGGCTGGCAGAAAATGACAGCGAAACTGGGAAACAAGGTGCAGCTGGTCGGAGATGACCTCTTCGTCACCAACACAGAGCGTCTTCAGAAGGGCATTGAACTCGGCGCAGGAAATGCGATTCTGATCAAGCTGAATCAGATCGGCTCTGTCAGCGAAACGCTGAATGCTATCAAGATGGCGCAGAATGCGGGAATGCGCGCGATCGTATCCCACCGCTCCGGAGAAACGGCTGACACAACCATCGCCGATCTTGCCGTTGCGCTGAATGCGGGAGAAATCAAGTCCGGCGCACCGTCCAGATCCGAGCGTACCGCGAAGTACAACCAGCTTCTGAGAATCGAAGAGTCTCTCGGAAATGCTGCGGTATATCCGGGAAAGGGTGCGTTTAACTTTAATAAATAACAGGATTCTGTTTCAGGATGGCCGTTCTCTGATCTGTTTCTGCGGGTCGGAGGGCGGCCTTCTGCTTTTTTTACATAAGTGTGAAGTGCTATAATATTTTCCTGAAGCGAAGAGGAACACGTGTAACAGACTCAGCAGGCAAAAATCTTAATTGAGCAAGGGGCGACCCGTCGAAAGCTGCAATCGGACACATGTGCGGAAACACAAGATCTGATCGACACTTTCCCGGAAAAGAATCCGGGGAGTTTTTTCGGGGCGTAAATCCTGGTTGACTTGCTGTTATTTTGGTGTAAAATACATTTCACGGAATTGAATTGTGCAAAATATATAGGAGGGAAAATCATGGAATTAAAAGACTTTACAGAGAACGAACAAAAGCAGATCAGCAGGGGGCTTTCCACCGCTGAAATCAGCGACAAAGAAGCCGCGGACAAGATCCTGGCGCTGCTGCCGGAAGGCTGGATTAAGAAAATTCCATTCTTCGTGAGAAAACATGCCACGACCAAGACCATCGAACGCATCGCGAAGCAGTATCCGGAGCTTTACGCCGCCGCCAGGAAGGAAGGCGATATTCCGGGAAAAGAAAAGGAAGAGCTGCGGAAGATTATCACAGATATCTTCAAGGAGAAGATGGAGAAGCATCAAATAAAGTAACTGGCGGAGTGAAGTAAAATGAACAGGGAAGTTGAAGAGGGATTTATAAGAAATACTGCCAGGAAAGTTTACCAGGAACTGTCGCAGAAGCAAAAGGACTATATCTTCTGGCATCCAAGTACCATTGATCATATGTTTGGATTTGGGATGGTCATTCGGAACAAGTATATTTATGATGCTCACGTGAGATGCGAAGCGGATCATGTTTCGTCAATGATTGTAGCCAGACTTGCTTCGATGATCATCCCGAATTATGATATCAGCATAAGGTATTATTACTATGTGTACGAAAATTGGAATTTCGGTCTGTTGAGAAGGCTGTATTATCTGATCACTGGTGAACTGCCGGACGACATCATAGATGAATATGTGACTACAGATGAATCTGAGGAGTTTCAGGCTTCACTCCAGGCGGTAGATGCTGTAAAAAATGCTGTTCTGAATGAAAAACGGTTTGAACAGTTATGTAATAAATATCAAATCGGTGTTCAGCAAAAAGAGACTTACAAGCAATATGTGGATGAAACAAATAACAAATATCAATTTGTTATTCCGTATGATCTGATCGTATTGGGAAGTGACATTCCTGAAATGAAAGTCAGAAAGAAGTACCTTAATATGCTTCAGGCTGTGATGAAATATTATCCAGAGTTTTCTTTGGAGGCACCAGCTTTTCTTTTCCACAGGAAAGATGCTGTAATAAAAGCGGTAAGTGCTTTAGGGACATCACTTCAGAGGTTTCCTGCATTTAATGATGATCCGGACGTTATATTCGCTGCATTATCGGAGAATGGAGACGCAATCGAATATATCAACGAAGAACTTCGCTATGAACCGGAATGCCTTCAGATGGCGCTTGGCAATATGCGCGGACATGCCCTGGGTATGCCATGCATGAAATATTATCGGGATATTGAGACATATGTAAAGATTGCTCTTAAGGCGGATGGAAGTAATATTCAATATGCTTCAGAACGTTTGGCATGGTACTATGCGTGATATGATAAAATTTTATCGTCGTGATTCAGATGAAAATTTTGTAAAGGTCCGTTCATACAGTTGAATCTCAAAAAAGGAAAAATGGAAAGCCACATATCTAGAAATATCTGCAGACACGCAGGAACGAGGTTCCCGTGTGCCTGCATGTTCTCCAGTATTATTTTGGCATCGTAAGTTTAGAAATGTCAACTCTTTCCAGTTCCAGCAGGGCCATTTTCCTATCGATTCCGCCTGCGTAGCCAGTCAGGCTGCCGTCTGCACCGATGACGCGGTGACAGGGAACGATGATGCCAATCGGATTGTGTCCGACTGCGCCGCCGACTGCCTGCGCGGACATTCTTTCAAGGTCGCGGCGCCTGGCCATTTCTTTAGCTATTTCACTATATGTCATGGTCTGGCCGTAGGGGATGGTCAGGAGAATATCCCAGACTTCCCTGCGGAATGGGGTCCCGTGAAGAGAGAGGGACGGCATAAATCCCGGGTCTTTTCCACTGAAGTAAATGTCAAGCCACTTCAGGGTGTTGTGAAAAATCGAAAGTTCCTCTTCGTCTGACTCTTCCGATAATGTTGAGCCGAAGTATTTCTGCCGGTCGAACCAGAGACCAGTCAGATTTTCTCCATCGCTTGCAAGGGTGATTCCGCCGAGCGGGGAATCGTAGTGGTATGTAAAGTCCATATCTGCTGCTCCTTTTACGGGTGAACGTCAGTTCTTGCTATTTTCAGTATATCGTTTTCTGAAGGTGCAGGCAAGCAGAAAGGATGGATTTTCCTGCCCGGAGCGGCCAGCACTGTAAGACGTCATTTCGTGCAGCCGAAGGTCTTCCGTTTCACAATCTGCTGTGGTCTGCAGTATTTCATCGTGGGTATCTGATAAACTGGGTAATTAATGACAGCACGGCAGTTTACACATTTTACTTGCGGATATTGAACTTGTCATATGATGGAAGTTCGGACCGCTTCATCAGATGACATCAAGTTTCCCGGGTACCTGCCCGACGCTTCTGAACTGCTCCCCGTCAAGAGGACAGTGAAAAAACATAATATTT
>CAJMLL010000054.1 GCA_905214225.1 uncultured bacterium
TCAGAGGACGCGGAGGCAGAAGCGGAAGAAAAGCCGAAGACGCGGCGCCGCACGACGAAGAAGACGGCAGAGGACGCGGAGGCAGAAGCGGAAGAAAAACCGAAGACACGGCGCCGCACGACGAAGAAGGCGGCAGAGGACGCGGAGGCAGAAGAGGAAGAAAAACCGAAGGCG
Organism: uncultured bacterium; assembly: GCA_905214225.1. Classification (GTDB taxonomy): domain Bacteria; phylum Bacillota; class Clostridia; order Peptostreptococcales; family Anaerovoracaceae; genus Aminicella. Next base: position 175 of record CAJMLL010000054.1, read on the forward strand.
CGGCGCCGTACGACGAAGAAGGCATCAGAGGACGCGGAGGCAGAAGCGGAAGAAAAGCCGAAGACGCGGCGCCGCACGACGAAGAAAGCGGCAGAGGACGCGGAGGCAGAAGCGGAAGAAAAGCCGAAGACACGGCGCCGCACGACGAAGAAAGCGGCAGAGGACGCGGAGGCAGAAGCGGAAGAAAAGCCGAAGACACGGCGCCGCACGACGAAGAAAGCGGCAGAGGACGCGGAGGCAGAAGCGGAAGAAAAGCCGAAGACACGGCGCCGCACGACGAAGAAAGCGGCAGAGGACGCGGAGGCAGAAGCGGAAGAAAAGCCGAAGACACGGCGCCGCACGACAAAGAAAGCAGCAGAGGATGCAGATGCAGAAGCCGGGACGGAAGACAGCAGTCATGAAAGCGTGCAGGAAAGCATGAGGATCGGCAGCCATACTGTCGTCGCTTCCGGAATCACGCTGGCCGCTTCTGATGAAAGGCCGGAAAAAACGGACAATACCATGAGCATTGATCCGGATAAAGAAGAACAAAACAGCATGGACAGGCGTGCAGAACGCAGGAAACGCAGTGTCCGCGCTGCCGCGCGCCACGTCCGCAGAGCTGGAGATGGTCAGAAAGCAGAGGAGAGTTATTCCTCGGACACAGGCAGTCATGCGGAAAACAGCGGTGAGGGCCTGGTCTATTCTTCCTTCCCGCTGAATGAGAAAGATCCGCATGCAGAACCGTCAGAGACAGAACATACCGGTTCACATCATGGATACGCTGCGCGTGAAGAAGGATCAGAAAACCATGAACATGAGCACCGCGAACACAGAGGACAGGAAAATTCCGGAGAGCACGAGCACCAGCACGGACGGAGAGAACACCGCGAATATTCCCCTGAAGAACGTCCGGAAGTAACCGGAATCCTGGATATCGTGGACGGCGGATTTGGATTCCTGCGTTTTGACAATTTCATGTCCAGTGATCAGGATATTTACGTTTCACCGACACAGATCAGAAGATTTAATCTGAAAACCGGAGACGAGATTTACGGAATCAGCAGAAGGCCGGGACAAAATGAAAAGTTCGGTGCGCTGCTGTATGTAAAGACGGTAAACGGAGATGACCCGGGAACGGCGATTCACCGTCCGCAGTTTGAGTCTCTGACGCCGATTTTCCCAGATGAAAGACTCCGGCTGGAGGGCGTGACAAACGATCTGTCCGTCCGTCTGATCGACCTGGTTGCACCGATCGGCAAAGGGCAGAGGGGCATGATCGTCGCGCCGCCGAAGGCAGGAAAGACGACCCTGATGAAGAGCATTGCCCGGAGCATTGAGGAAAATTATCCGGATATCAACCTCTTCGTCCTGCTTGTCGACGAACGTCCGGAAGAAGTCACGGACATGAAGCGTACACTGAAACATGGACAGGTCATTTATTCCACCTTTGATGAGATGCCGCAGCATCACGTGAAAGCCGCGGAAATGATGCTGGCCAGAGCCAAGCGCCTGGCGGAGCACGGAAAAGACGTCATGATCCTGCTGGACAGTCTGACGCGCCTGACCAGAGCCTACAACCTGGTTGTTCCGGCTTCCGGAAGAACTCTTTCCGGAGGTATTGATCCGGGTGCTTTCTACGGACCGAAGCGTTTCTTCGGTGCCGCGAGAAATATTGAAAACGGCGGAAGCATCACAATCCTGGCAACGGCGCTGGTTGACACGGGAAGCCGCATGGATGATGTCATCTATGAGGAATTCAAGGGTACAGGAAACATGGAACTTCACCTCGACCGGAAACTGTCAGAGAAGAGAATCTTCCCGGCTATTGATATCTATAAATCCGGAACACGGCGTGAGGAACTGCTCATGAGCCAGGAAGAGCTTGAAGCCGTATGGCTGATGCGCAGAGCCATGTCCAGCCGTTCGACGCAGGATGTCACAGAAGAAGTCATCGATAATCTCGCGCATACGAGAAATAATAAGGACTTCATTGAAATTATCCGCAAGGTATTTTATCAGGAGCAGAGATGAATCTGAAAAAGATATTTTTAAAGCAGGCCTGCCCGACCTCCATCGGAGGCCAGGCCATTATGGAAGGCGTGATGATGCAGGGGCCTTACCGCACGGCTGCGGCCGTCCGCCTTCAGGATCAGCGTATCTACATGAAAACCTGGAATCTGAACCAGAAGAAAGCCTGGCGCAGGATTCCCTTTATCCGGGGAATCATCAGTTTCTTCGGCTCGCTGGTTTTCGGAATGAAAATCATGACCTTTTCTGCAGATGTCGCGGAATATTTTGCTGAGGATGAAGAAATGCCGGAGAGTTCTCAGGAATCCGGCGCTGAAGAAGAAGGCGGGCCGGTGTATTCCTGGCTGCTGGAACATCTGGGAGAGCAGGGCGTGTGGAATCTGATGATGGCGGTATCACTGATTCTGGCATTTGCGTTTGCACTTCTGGTGTTTGCCGTTCTTCCGACTGCGGCGGTCAGCCTGCTGAAACCCTTTGTGCACAGTGCAGTCGGGCTGAATCTGATTGAAGGCCTTCTGCGTATCGCCATGTTTGTCCTGTATATCGCAGTGATCAGCAGGATGAAGGATATCCGGCGCGTGTTTGAGTATCACGGCGCCGAGCATAAGACGATTCACTGCTTTGAAAATAATCTGGAGCTGAAGCCGGAAAACGCACGGCAGTTTTACACCCTGCATCCGCGCTGCGGAACAAGCTTTCTGATGTTTGTCATGGTGGTCAGCCTGGTGCTGTTTTCCCTGCTCGGCTGGCCTTCCCTTGCCTGGCGTATTTTGTCCCGGATCCTGCTGATGCCGGTGGTAGCCGGGTTTTCCTATGAGCTGCTGAAATGGGCGGGGAAATCTTCTAATCCGCTGGTGGAGGCGCTCAGCATACCGGGTCTGCTGCTGCAGAAACTGACGACCAGGGAACCGGACGACAGTCAGGTGGAAATTGCCATGACGGCCATGAAGGCAGTGCTGAAGCCGGAAAGTGATCCGGAAATTGAGGGAATCTGCAATGCGGACGCAGAACTGCTGGAGGCCATGCATATCGACCGGGATGCAGAGAAAGACAGCATTGAGGGAGAAACGCCGGCAGGAGAGCATATAGAATCGTAAAGAAGGGTTTTGTCAATGAGTATGAGAGTAAAAGAACTGCTGGAAATCGGAGAAAAGCAGCTGAGGGAATGTGAAGTAGAAGATGCGGCAATTGATAATAAATTGCTTTACTGCTATTTAATGCATGTGCCGACTTCCCGGCTGATTCTGGAATATCAGCATATCCTGCATGATGAACAGTGCGATGCGTATTTTCATCTGCTGGACCGGCGCTGCGCGGGCGAGCCGCTGCAGTACATCACCGGAATGCAGGAGTTCATGGGGCTGCCGTTTGCTGTCAATCCGAGCGTTCTGATCCCGCGTCAGGACACCGAGATTCTGGCGGAAAACGGGATTTCTGTGATTAAAGAGAATAAACTGAACGGGGAGGAGCTTCCGCTGAAGAAAAAGCGCAGCTGGGAGATCCTGGATCTGTGCACGGGCAGCGGCGCGATCGGAATTTCTGTTGCGAAACTGGCCGGTCAGGCGAATCTGAAGCTGGTCTGCACGGATATCAGTGAGGACGCACTTGCTGTCGCGAGAGAAAACGCGCGCAGAAATCACGTGCAGGCGGAATTTCAGCAGGGCGATCTGTTTGCGCCCTTCAGAAAGCGCTTCCACCGCAGACGCTTTGATCTGATCTTTTCCAACCCGCCCTATATCCGTTCCGCGATTATTCCCACGCTCCAGAGAGAAATCACAGAGCACGAGCCGATGCTGGCCCTGGACGGCGGCGAGGACGGCATGTCCTTCTACCGGCGGATTGCCGCAGAAGCACCGGAGTATCTGAAAAAACAGGGAATCCTGATGATGGAGATCGGCTTTGACCAGCTGGATGACGTCACGTCCCTGCTGGAAGAGACCGGGCGCTATGAAAACATCCGCGGCCTGAAAGACCTGGCAGGAAGAGATCGTGTCGTATTTGCCAGTTTGAAGGGAGATAGGTAATTCATGAATAATCAGGATAAGCTGAAAGAGATTCTTCACCGGATCGACAGACGCGGCTATCCGGCATATAAAGAGACGCGGGGAGCATATGACTTCGGCGCGTACATTCTGAGGATCGTCCATGTGCAGGGCGATCCTTTTGCCGCTCCGTCCCATCTGGAAATCGTGGTAAAGCCGGAAACTGCAGATTTTCCGTGTGAGACATACGAGCGGAAATACCGCCGCACCGCGCTGGAAGACGCACTGCTGAGGCGCTTCTCCCGCGCGGCAGGGTCCATGTCCGGCCATTCCGGATCCGGAAAGAGCGGCATGGTGTCCTGTATGCGCTGTGGACAGGAAATTCTGGAGCGGAGCGCCTGCACCGTCGGAAATGACGGCAGCGTAACCGTCCGTTTTACGGCCGGCTTTCCGGCCAGAGGAAGGACCATCCAGTCCGGCCCGCTGATCCGCCTCCTCTTTCAGGAACTGCCCGGCGCCGTCGATCAGACGCTGCGCTGTGCATCCTTTGACAAAAAGAAAATGACAAGGGTCATGGACCTGGCTGATGACCGGCAGTACATTCACGACCAGCTCGGGCCGCTGGGCCTGACCGCCTTTATCGCAGACGGCAGCATTCTGGCGAGAGCCTCCGGAATCTCTCAGAAACCGATGAAAGGCGCGGTTCCGATGCAGGCTCCGGATTCTCTTGCAGTTGAGCTGACACTTCCGCATCGCGGAAAAATCCGCGGCATGGGAATCCGCAGGGGCATCACCCTGATCTGCGGAGGCGGATATCATGGAAAGTCAACCTTCCTGAAGGCTCTGGAACAGGGGATCTACCCGCATATTGAAGGCGACGGAAGAGAACTCGTCGTGACGGAGGATACGGCGGTCAAGCTCCGGGCAGAAGACGGACGGAGCATCTGCTGTACGGATATTTCCATGTTCATCGGCAGTCTTCCGGACGGAAGAGACACCAGAAGCTTTTCAACGGCAGACGCCAGCGGAAGCACGTCGCAGGCGGCTTCCGCAGCCGAGGCCATCGAAGCCGGCGCGCATACTTTCCTGATTGATGAAGATACCAGCGCCACCAATTTCATGGTCCGGGATGAACTGATGCAGAGAGTGATTCACCGGGACCAGGAACCGATCACGCCATATATCGAGCGGATCCGCCAGCTCTATGACAGCCTGGAAATTTCTACCGTGATCGTTGCCGGAAGTTCCGGCGCCTTTTTCCACGCAGCGGATACGGTTATTCAGATGGACCGTTATGTGCCGTACGATATCACAGAGAAGGCAAAAGCTGCAGCGGCGGAAGAGAAGAAGCCGCGCATCGCGGAGGAGCCGCTGGATCCGCCGTCTTTTTCACGGATTCCGGAAAGAAGAAACGATCTCCGCCACAGAGGACGGATAAAGATCCGGACAAACGGACTGGATGGATTCAGTCTGAACCATGACACGGTGGATCTGCGTTATCTGGAGCAGCTTGCGGATTCCGGGCAGGTCACCGCGCTCGGCCACATGACGGCGCAGCTGCTTGAAAAAGGTTTTGACGGGTGCCATACGCTGCAGGAAGTCCTGCATGCCTTTGGAAAACGACTGGAAAAGGAAGGGTTTTCTGCCTTTTGTCAGGAAGTCCCGGGCGATCTGGCGATGCCGAGAATGCAGGAAATCTACGCCTGTCTGAACCGCTGCCGGCTGCTGAATATCCGGTAATTCTCTTGCCTGTCAATTTTTGTCAAAGATACATCTTGACGAAGAGGGAGAAACCGTGATATCATTGATAAGCTGTTTATAGTAAAGCAAAATTACTGCTGGGGCACAGCCTCACAGAGAAAGAGGGGAATAAGCATGAAGGAAGGAATCCATCCTAAGTATGTGGACTGTAAAGTAACTTGCGCATGCGGAAATACATTTATGACCAAGTCGACCAAACCGGAAATGAGACTTGATGTGTGCTCAGCGTGTCATCCGTTCTTTACAGGACAGCAGAAGTTCGCTAACCGTGGCGGACGTGTCGAGAAGTTTAAGCAGAAATACGGCCTTAAGTAATCGACCTGCAAACGTAAGATCAGCCGGAAGTTTCTTCCGGCTTTTTTCATAGTTTAAAAGAAGATAAGGCGGATCCGCTGCTGCGCGGCGGCAGAAAATCTGCTTGTGAATATATGTTGACGCCGCCTGTTTTATGGTATAATATTGCGGCATTGGAAAAGATAAACAGGAAATCCCCTCCGCGCCGGGAATGGCACTGGAGAACGGGAATGCAAAGGCAGAGGAGAAAAGATGGCAGAGAATAAGTTGGGATACAAGCTCAGAGTTTTCAAGAACGCGAGCTTCGCTAAATTCAATGATGTAGTGAACACCGCTCATGAGCGCTCCGGCTTCAGCAAAGCACGCTGCGTGAGAGAGATTCTTCACTGCATGCGCAAGTTTGACGCTGGATATTATGATTACATCATTTTCCAGTTCTATAATCTGACAGATGCGCAGAGAGATACTTATCTGACTCGTTTCAGAAGCAAGAAGCTGATCTCTCAGTATAACGATGAGAGCTACGCACATATTTTCGATAACAAAGATGAGTTTAACAAGGTGTTCAAGGACTATATCGGAAGAGAGTCTATCGACATGCTTGAGGCTTCTCGTGATGAGGTTATCGATTTCTATAAACGCAAGAAGGATCAGAAGCAGAAGATCTTCGCAAAAATGCGTGACCTGACATGCGGAAGAGGAGCAGAACTCCTTGACCCGGATAATTTTGACGATGAAGAGGCTTTCTATGAGTACGTAAAGGCGAAGGGCTTCGGTACTCTGGAGGACTGCATTGTCAACCATCCGAAGCTGGCGGAGGTATATCCGTATTCCGTCAACTGCATGCGTATGATTACACTGATCGGCGATGACGGAAAGCCGCATCTGATCTATGCGGTTCAGAAGTTCGGAAATAATAAGAGAGTCGTTGATAACTACGGTGTTCACGGCCCTGTTGACCTGGAGGACGGAACCTTCCTGTATCCGGCTCATCCGGGAGAGACGACTTCCGACAAGCTGTATGAATATCATCCGTTCACCGGACATAAGCTGGTCGGCTTCCAGACTCCATATTTCAAGGAAGCCAAGCAGATGGTTCTGGAGGCAGCTATGGTTGTTCCGCAGATGCGTTATATCGGCTGGGACGTTGCGATCACCCCGACCGGTCCGGCGATCATCGAGGGAAACAACTACTGTGCGCATGACTTCTGGCAGCTGCCGGGTCAGACACCGAACGGAATCGGAATTATTCCTACACTGAAGAAGATTGTTCCGAGCTTCCAGTACTAGCGAATTGAATATGCCATCATGAACACGGTGCAGAGAACAGGTCTGCGCGCAGGCGGGAGGGAATTTCAGCGGTCTGAGATTTTGTCCTGCCTGAAAAAATAAGGTTTATGATGGCTTTTTGAAGTGCGTTTTTTCTCCGCAGAGACGGGGACGGAAGCGCACTTTTCATTTATGCGAAACAGGGAAGTTTTTCGGATGCCTCCCCCGGGCAGGCTGAAAGGGCGCTGCGGCAGCCCCGCACTGGCATGAGGATGACAATCGAAAATCAGTATGATAAAATATGAAGTTAGAGAATGCCGCTGAAGCGGCGGGCAGGAGTGAAGAACATGTTTGAAAAACTCGGTTCAGTCGTAGACAAGTACGATGATTTAACCAAGAAGGTTGCAGATCCGGATATTATTGCCAATCAGAGCGTATGGCAGAAATATATGAAAGAAATGGGCGAGATGGAGCCGATTGTCGAGAAGTATAAGGAGTATACCAAGGCAAAGGATGAGCTCGACTTCGCCAAGCAGATGCTGGAAGAAGAGTCCGACGAGGAAATGCGCGAAATGGCGAAGGAGGAGATCAGCGAGCAGGAAGATAACCTGGAGGAGCTGACGAAAGAACTGAAGATCCTCCTGATCCCGAAGGACCCTAATGATGACAAGAACGTAATCATGGAGATCAGAGGCGGTGCCGGCGGAGATGAGGCGGCGCTGTTTGCTGCGGATCTTCTGAGAATGTACACCCGTTACGCGGAGCGTCACGGATTCAAGACAGAGATCCTGAGCATGAACGAGATCGGAATCGGCGGTGTCAAGGAAGCCGATATGATGATCAAGGGCAAGGGCGCATATTCCCGTCTGAAGTTCGAGAGCGGTGTGCACAGAGTTCAGCGTGTCCCGGAGACAGAGACATCCGGAAGAATCCATACGTCAACGGCTACGGTTGCCGTACTTCCGGAAGTTGAGGACGTTGAGGTTCATATCGATCCGAACGATGTAAAGGTCGATGTCTACCGTGCATCCGGAAACGGCGGCCAGTGCGTAAATACAACGGACTCCGCAGTCAGAATGACCCATCTTCCGACAGGAATCGTTGTTACCTGCCAGGATGAGAAATCCCAGATCAAGAACCGTGAAAAGGCTATGAAAGTCCTGAAGGCCAGAGTCTACGATAAGATGCAGCAGGAGCAGAACGCCAAGATCGCATCAGAAAGAAGAGACCAGGTAGGAACCGGAGACCGCAGCGAGCGTATCCGCACCTATAACTATCCGCAGGGCCGTGTGTCCGACCACAGAATCGGCCTGACCCTCTATAAGCTGGATCAGATCATGGACGGTGATCTGGATGAGATCATCGACGCGCTGAACGCGGACTACCAGGCACGCAAGATGAACGAGTTTTAATCGGAGAAAGAAGGCAGAGGAAAATGAAAACCAGACTCCTCAAGGGAACAAGCGGGGACATTGACATTGCAGCTTCGATTATCAAGGAGGGAGGTCTTGTGGCCTTCCCGACGGAGACCGTTTACGGCCTCGGCGCTGATGCGCTGAACGCGGAAGCCGTGGAAAAAATCTACATCGCCAAGGGACGTCCGAACGACAATCCGACCATCGTCACCATCGCGGAACAGCAGGACATTTACGAACTCTGCCCGCATGTGACAGAAGACATGAAAAAGCTGATGGATGCCTTCTGGCCGGGTCCGATGACGATGATCGTGCCGGCTGCGGACATTATTCCGCCGGTAACGACCGCCAATCTGCCGACGGCGGGCATGCGCATGCCGGACAGCGATCTGACCAGAGAGCTGATCCGCCGCTCCAGGCCGCTGGCGGGACCGAGCGCCAACCTTTCCGGAAAACCGAGCCCGACAACCGCGCAGCATGTTATGGACGACATGGACGGCAGAATCGACGCCGTTCTGGACGGCGGCCCGTGCAGAGTCGGCATCGAGTCGACCATCATCGACATGTCCAGTGACGAACCGATGATTTTAAGGCCGGGCATGATCACCAGAGCCCAGTTCGAGGAAGTTCTCGGAAAGCGTGTTCTGCTGGATAAGACCCTGAATGTGAAACCAGATCCGGCACAGGGCGATTTCAAGCCGAAGGCACCGGGACAGAAATACAAGCATTACGCGCCGAACGCGCCGATGATTCTGTTCCAGGGCGAACATGAAAAAGTCATGGCCGCCATTGAAGAAGAAAAGAAGAAGTATGAGCAGGCAGGTGAGAAGGTCTGCGTCATCGCTTTCTCGGAGAATCAGTCCGAGCTTGCCGCGCATGAGATTTACGCAAGACTCAGAGAAGCGGATAAAGAAGATGTCGATATCATTCTGGCGACAGCCCTGCCGGAGCAGGGAGAAGGTTTTTCGGTCATGAACCGGATGCTGAAGTCGGCGGGATTTAATATTAAAGAAGTATAATTGCATTTTGATGAAAAAGGCAGGAGGAAGCAGTATGAAGATTGTTATCGCAAGTGACCATGCGGGCTTTGAACTGAAGCAGAAAGTAGCAGAACATCTGAAAGAAAGAGGCATTGAAGTAAAGGATCTTGGAACTTATACAGAGGAGTCCTGTGACTATCCGGTCTACGGCCATAAATGCGGAGAAGCGCTGATGGCGGGAGAAGGAGATCTCGGCATGGTATTCTGCGGCAGCGGAATCGGCATTTCCATGGCAGCAAACAAGGTAAAGGGCGTACGCTGCGCACTGGTACACTCCGTAGAAACGGCACACATGGCCAAGGAGCATAATAACGCCAACATCCTGGCAATGGGCGGAAGACTCACCGATCCTGATCTGGCCATCAAGATGACCGATGAGTGGCTGGACACGAAATTCGCCGGCGACGGCGAAGGCGGAGAGCGCCACGCAAGAAGAGTGAATGAGCTGAACGAGATGTAACGGAAGTACAGAAAGGAAAAAAGCAATGGGCAAGGTATATGTATTTGATCATCCGCTGATTCAGCACAAGGTTTCTCTTATGCGTATGAAGACCACAACGGTAAAGGAATTCCGTGAGCTGGCTACAGAAGTTGCCATGCTGATGGGATTTGAGGCCACCAGAGATCTTCCGCTGGAGGAAGTGGAAATCGAAACACCGATCTGCAAGACCAAGACGAAGATGCTGAAGGGCGAGGATGTAGCCATCGTTCCGATCCTGCGTGCAGGACTGGGATTTGTCGACGGCATGCTTTCTCTGATTCCGAATGCGAAAGTCGGCCATGTCGGCCTTTACCGCGATCCGGAAACCCATCAGCCGGTTGAGTATTACTGCAAACTCCCGACCGACATCGAACACCGCAAGATTTTTGTCGTTGATCCGATGCTGGCAACTGGCGGCAGCGCATCTGCGGCGATTGATTTCATCAAGAAGCGCGGCGGAAAGGACATCACATTTATGTGTCTGATTGCGGCGCCGGAAGGAATCGAGGCTCTGCAGAAGGCTCACCCGGACGTGGATATCTACATCGCAGCCAAAGACGACCATCTGAACGAGGATGCCTACATCGTTCCGGGACTGGGCGATGCCGGAGACCGTCTGTACGGCACCAAGTAGAGCAGCAGACGGCCGGAACTGTTACAATGTATATTATGCCGCCGCGGCCTTCCTGCCGGGGCGGCCTGATAATCTGAATGCGCGTATAACAGAGGCGCGGTTCAGACGCCGGGCAGGGCGTATATCTGCAAACAGAACAAAATGTCAACCTCGCGCCCATGAAGAATGGAGAAAAAAGAAAAATGGGGACGCGGCGGTGGAAAGGAAATTTACCAATGATTCAGATTCCTGACAATATCAGTCAGTACGACAATGTTTTTGACGTACTGAAAGAGCGTGGCTTTATCGAGCAGGTCACCAATGAAGAGGCAGTAAGAGACCTCCTGGGAAAAGAAAAGATCAAGTTCTATATCGGATTTGACCCGACAGCGGACTGTCTGCATGTCGGACACTTCATGCAGATCATCATCCTGTCCTATATGCTGAAGTACGGCCATACACCAGTTGCACTTCTTGGCGGCGGCACAGGAATGATCGGCGATCCGTCCGGAAGAACAGACATGAGAAAGCTCATGGACACCGACACGATCGATCATAACTGCGAGCAGTTCAAGAAGCTGTTTGATAAGTTCCTCCCGTTCGATGACGAGGTACAGTATGTCGGAAACGAAGGCGTTTTCGTTCCGGGACATCTGACCAAGGAGCCGGAGAAAGGCAAGGCAATCAGCCTGAACAACGCCAAGTGGCTGCGCAACCTGAATTTCGTAGAGTTCATGCGTACCATCGGAAAAGACTTCAACGTCAATACCATGCTCCGCTCTGAGGCATTCAAGCTGAGAATGGAAAGAGAAAACGGTCTGTCTTTCTTCGAATTCGGCTACATGCTGATGCAGGCCTATGACTTCTTCGTTATGGCCAGAGACTTTGACCTGAAGATGGAGTTCGGCGGAAACGACCAGTGGTCCAACATTATCGCGGGCATCAATCTGACAAAGAAAGAAATCAACAAGGACGTATACGGAATGACATTTGCTCTGCTGACCAACAGCGAGGGAAAGAAGATGGGCAAGACCGGAAAAGGAGCGCTCTGGCTGTCTCCGGACCGTACATCCCCGTACGAGTTCTACCAGTACTGGAGAAACGTCGGCGATCTGGATGTCAATAAGTGCCTGCGCATGCTGACCTTCCTGCCGATGGATGAAATCGAGAGACTTTCTTCCCTGAAGGGATCCGAGATCAATCGTGCCAAGGAAATCCTGGCTTATGAGGTTACCAAGATGGTTCACGGTGAACAGGCTGCTGAAGAAGCTCAGGAAGCAGCACGTTCCGCATTCGGCGGAGACGCAATGTCCGACAACCTTCCGAAGGCGGAGATGAAACGCTCCGAGTTTGAGGGCGAAGGAAAGGGAATCCTGACCCTCCTGAAAGAGGTCGGCCTGGCTCCGAGCAACAGCGAGGCAAGAAGAAGTGTTGAGCAGGGCGGCGTTTCTGTAAACGGAGAGAAGGTTACTGACCCGAAGACCATGATCAGAGAAGACAGCTTCAAGGAAGACGGCACACTGATCCTGCGCAAGGGAAAGAAGAAAGTTGTTAAGGTTGTGCTGAAATAGCAACTTTGAATAATATAATGTATGACAATTTAAGGTCAGGGGACTGTGATTTTACAGTCCCTTTTTCATTGCCTGTTCATCAGACGGTAACGAGGTTCTCGGGTACATATCCGACGCTCTTTCAGCGCCGCGGAAGGGCGGGGTTCTTATCATTGAATCCGCTACAGAGCTGAAAAGGGAAGATAATTTCTTATTTCGGAAAGAATTACGGTTAATTTAGAAGATTTTCAAGCGCTTTTAGCAGAAACAATAACAGCAAGAGTACAGAATATAGGGAAGGTATTAAGGAATATTGTGTCCGCTGAAAATATTTATATTGAAAATGAGGAAATAATGAAGATATATGCCGCGAAATTTGTGCGAAATTTACACTGCTGCAGAAGTCTCAGAAATGTTGTGGGATGAGTACGAAAAAATGTGTCGCTTTCTTGAAATTTACATGATTTTCGTGGCTCAGTATTGTAAATGGAGTTCAATTGTGAGAGAATTTAATAAATGATTTATCTATCAAAAGAAAACGTTTGTCACAGACGAGATTACTGTGGAGATAAGGGTATGGTATTTCCGTATGTGCGGATACAGTATATCTGTAGGTCTGGATCTGCAGTCTGGAAATGCGGGACCGGAAAGGGAAAATAAGCATGAGCAGCAGAGTATGGGGGAAAAAAGCACGGAACAGGCAGGCGATTATGGATGCGGCGAAGTCGCTGTTTGAGAAAGAAGGCCTGCAGAGAGCAACATTCAATGATATTGCAGAAGAAGCCGGAATGTCACGTACGACAATTTTCAATCATTTTCCGACAATTAATGATCTGCTGCTGGCGCTGGCGGATGAAGAATATCAGAATCTGGAAGACTACTATGAAACGTCCAGACTGGAAGGACGCGAGCTGATTATGAGTCTGATGAACCGGATGATTGATGATGCATGCAAATATCCGGTTCTGACCACCAAACTGATCACCACCATCCTGGTAACCGAAAATGAAAAGGAAATGTATAAAGGCCTTCTGAAGATGCTGGAAGATAATATGGATCCGGAACTCAGCACTGAAGAGAAACACAATCTCTGCACCATGCTGATCGGAGATTTCCTGGGCCTTCTGATGACCTATTTCCTCAGAGATTACGATTTTGATGCAAACCACATGAAGCGCCGGTTCGCAATTTTGGCCTCAAAGGTGTTTTAATTCGGATGGACAGTGATGCTCACTGAAAGAACCGGAATTATCATGTGCAGCGTGTGCCGGCACTCTGGAATACAGAGCGGTGCGCGCTGTATTTATTGTCTGCCCGTTAAACGACAACAAGGTTCCCGGGCACCCACCCGACGCTTTGATATGCTCCCTTTATGAGAGACAGTGAAAAAATAAAACACTGTTGATCA
>CAJMLL010000055.1 GCA_905214225.1 uncultured bacterium
ATAATTATATTAAAATCTAGAACTTTTGAGTGTTATAATCAAAGAGTTTTCATTCATTCCTCGTAAGTGGTATCTGGAGACAATTGTTGTCTAAAACAGGAGATAATACATGATTGAAATTGCACATTTGAGAAAGCAATGGGATTCAGATTCAGTTGTATTAAACGATATTAATCTGAAAATCCAGGATGGTGAGATTTTTGCGCTGGTAGGCAGAAGTGGTGCAGGAAAATCCACATTATTGAGATGTATTAACGGATTAACATCTTATCAGTCGGGAAGTCTTAAAGTCAACAATCAAGAGGTGCGAGAAATGACGGATATCCAATTGAGAGAATTCCGTCGTGACATTGGTATGATCTTTCAGCAGTTTTCTTTGCTTGAACGCGAAAACGTGTTTAATAACGTTGCGCTTCCTATGCGTTGTTGGAAATACACGAAAGAAGAGATTAATCAAAAGGTTACAGAACTTTTAAAATTAGTTGGACTGGAGGATAAAGCGAACGCAAGGCCAAGAAATTTATCAGGTGGGCAAAAGCAACGTGTGGCAATAGCACGAGCATTAACAATGAATCCATCAATTCTTCTTTGTGATGAAGCCACATCTGCACTTGATCCAAATACGACAACAGCAATCCTTGATCTATTAAAAAAGATCAATGAGGAAATGGGGATAACAATAATCATTGTTACTCACCAGATGGAGGTGGTTCGACAAGTTTGCTCCCGTGCCTGTATTCTTGAACATGGAGAAATTTCATCGATTGGCAGTGTAAAAGATTTATTTATGAATCAGCCAAAAGCACTGCTGCGTTTGCTTGGTGATGAGAATCAACATCTGCCGTCAGAGGGGATTAATGTTCGGATTGCTCAAACTATCAACTCTAGAGAACAAGGTGAAGTATTTGCTTCGATGTACTCAGAATTAGGATTTATATTCTCAATTGTAGGAGGTACGATCCAATCGTATGAAAATGATAGAATAGGAATATTTACATTAAATATTACAGAAGATAGATGGCCGCAAATGATGGAATATCTGAATGATAAGGGAATCGCCTGGATTCCAGTCGAAGAAACGAAAGAAGAGGTACAGGGATGACATTAACAAATTTTACGTTTACTGAAATTGTAAAAATGCTGATCGTCCCAGCCTTTTTTGCGACTTTAAGAATGTTGATTATCTCTGGAATTCTATCAACATTATTTGGCTTTCTGTTAGGTGTTCTTCTTGTTGTAACAGAAAAAGGAGGGTTATGTGAAAACTTGATTATCAACAGGATATTCGATTTTGTTGTGAACACTATCCGTTCATTTCCGTTCATTATATTAATGATATCAATTATACCTTTGACAAGATTAATTGCAGGGACATCGATTGGTGAGACAGCAGCATTAGTGCCATTAACAATAGCCTGTACGCCGTTCATGGCAAGGATATTTCAAAACAGTTTAAAAGAAGTAGACCCTGCCTTGATTGAAGCTGCGCAGTCTTTTGGCGCATCAAAAAAGCAGATTGTAATCAAAGTAATGTTAAAAGAATCTGTTCCATCGATCATTTCCGGACTATGCCTTGGAATAATAAATTTGCTTGGATGTACAGCAATGGCTGGAACCATTGGTGCAGGAGGCCTTGGAGCGGTGGCACTGCAATATGGATATCAAAATTTTAATCAGCAGATTATGTATTCTATTGTCGTGATCTTAATTGTCATGGTTGCCTTTATTCAATATTTTGGTGACTGGTTGTACAAGAAGATAAAGTAATTGATGTAGCTATCTGAGATAACTCAGATAAAAGTAATGTGAGGAGTTTTTATGAAAAATAAGACAAAAATTGTCGCTGTCATTCTGATTACAGTACTTACTTTTGTATTTGCGGCAGGATGCGGAAGCAGCAAGACAAATCAAAAGGAATCGACTAAAAAGAATATTACAATCGGGGTTCGTTCTGATCTCGTCGGAATGTATAAGGTTATCAAACCAGTTCTTGAGAAAAAAGGTTATAAAGTTACGATGAAATCGTTTGATGACAGCGTTCAGCCGAATCAGGCTCTGAAAGAAGGAAGTATTGACATTAACTGGTATCAGCATGAGCCTTATATGAAGAGTTATAACAAGGAAAATAATACCAATTTTGTAATGATAAAGCCAAAGACTTATGCTCCGCTGTTCGCGATGTATTCATCGAAATATAAAAAAGTATCGGATATTCCTGACGGTGCAACGATTGGACTTTGCAATGACGCAACTAATCAGGATCGTGGCCTGAGACTTCTTCAGAAAGAAAAACTGATTAAACTGGATCCATCTGTTAAAGTGGCAACAATACATGATATTAAAAATAATCCGAAACACCTAAAGTTTAAGGAAGCTGAAATGTCAGTATTACCGCAGTCAATTGATGATGTCGATGCAATCTGTCTTGCTGGACTGCATATGGTTAATGCAGGGAAAAATGCAAATGACTATCTGGCTAAGTCGAATGATGATAAAGAATATGCGGTAGGTTTTGTCGTAAATAAAAAGGATCAGAACGCAAAGTGGGCAAAGGATATTGCAAAAGCAGTTCAGTGTAAAGAGCTCGCTGATTACCTGAAGAAGGATTCAAAAGGTGCACTTATCCCGATGTGGGATGCAAAGTAAGAAAGGATTGCGTTTATGGATTTGATTAGATTAGAAATGACCCCCAAAGAGCGTGCAAAGGCTTACGCAATGGGTAAGGAAGTCGATCGAATTCCAACCAATCTAAGTGCGGGGGAGACAGCTCCCCCGCTTTATGGTTATGACATTTGTGATTATTATTTCTCAGCTGACGCTATGGTTGCAGTTGAAAGTGGACTTGCGGAAGATTTTCAAGCAGATAATATGGGAATAGGCCTGGGACTTCGGACACTGCCAGAAGCATTAGGATGTAAATTAGAGTATCCAAAAAAACGTGTTTCTTATATTGTTAAACCAGCGTTTACATCATGGGATGAGATGGAATTGAGAGAATTGGTTGATGTCCGTAAAGACGGTCGTTTTCCAATTATTACGGAAGCATTTCAGCGTCTGATGGATAAATATGGTTCGGTCAGAAATTTTGGAAGTGGACTTGCAGGACCTTTTACAACAGCTGCGAGCTTGGTTGGAACAGAAAAGTTCCTGATTTCTATGATAAAAGAGAAAGGTCGGGTTCATCAATTACTGCAATATAGTACAGATTGTGTTGTGAAGTGCTGTAAAGAGCTACACGAGATACTTGGAATTAATTTTATGCTTTCAGAACCGATGGGTTCAAAAAATATGATCGGAAAGCGTCAGTTTGACGAATTCTTTTTACCGTATCTTAACCAGGCAGTAAAAAGGATGAATCAATTTCAGGGGAAAACATCTCTCCACATCTGCGGAAAAACAAGAGATCGATGGGATGAGGTCGTTGATTCGGGAATATGCAATTTTTGGGTTGATAATTGTGAGGATTTACGTGAACTAAAAGATAATTATGGAGATCGAATCGGAATCACCGGAAATATTCCACCAGTTGACGTTTTGAAATTAGGAACAAAAGAGGATATCTATAAAGCGATCAGGGAATCCATTCAAAAGGCGGGAGATAATCCGATGGGGTATACAATTTGTCCCGGATGTACAACTCCAGAGGGAACCACTAAAGAGAATATGATATATTTTATGAATGCTGCGGCAGTCTATGGAAGAGGTGCCAGAAAGGGATATCTACCAAAAGGTATCTTAGACAACCAATGATCCACACTCGTATCACGGATTCCTTATCTAATCAGAAGGGATCCGCTTTTGCTTTTTCTTTCCTAAATCTTTTTCAAATAAATGCAGACCTGATGCCCAATATATGATAAAATAACAAGCGTTTAAGAGATTTGAATATTACTGGACTAAACAGGAGGGAGTTGTTTACAAGGAATGGCGAGATTTACGGATTACAGGACATTTAAGACGGCGCTGGGAGGAAGACTGCTGCAGATTGAAATCGGCAAGTTTGCCGAGCAGGCGAACGGCGCTGCAATGGTGCGCTACGGTGATTCCGCAGTGCTGGTTACGGCGTGCGCATCTGATGAGCCGCGTGCAGACGTGGACTTTTTCCCGCTGAGCTGTGACTATGAGGAGAGAATGTACGCGGGTGGAAAGATCCCGGGTGGATTCATCAGAAGAGAGGGACGTCCGAGCGAAAAAGCCGTTCTGAGCTCCCGACTGATGGACAGACCGCTCAGACCTTTGTTCCCGAAGGGCTTCTTCAATGATGTCGAGGTTGAGGCGCTGGTTATGTCTGTTGACCCGGATTGTGAGACAGACATTATGGCGATGATCGGATCTTCCGTTGCTCTGGCAATTTCTGACATTCCGTGGGACGGACCGACGGGTTCTGTCCGTGTCGGACGTGTGGACGGCCAGCTGGTCATCAACCCGACGCAGGAGCAGAGAGAGCAGAGCGACATCAACCTGACGGTTGCCGGAACCAAGGAAGCCATCATGATGGTTGAGGCCGGCGCAAAGGAAGTTCCTGAAATGGAAATGCTCGATGCCATCTGGTTTGCGCATGACGAGATCAAGAAGCTCTGTGAGTTCATCGAGGAGATCGTCGCAGAAGTCGGCAAGCCGAAGCGCGAGGTTGAGCTTTACAAGATTCCGGAAGACATCGATGAGAAGGTCAGAGCATTCGCTTATGACAAAATGAAAGAAGCTGTTCATAACTCCGACAAGATGACACGTCTGGATAACATGAACGCCGTAGAAGTGGAAACACAGGAGCATTTTGCCGAGGAATATCCGGACAATGAGTCCGATATCGCAAATGTTCTTTACAATATTACCAAGGAGTGCGTAAGAAGTTCTATTCTGGATGACGGCGTACGCCCGGACGACCGCAAGCTGGACGAGATTCGTCCGGTATGGTGCGAGACCGGTGTTCTTCCGAGAGTTCACGGAACTGGCCTCTTCAAGAGAGGACAGACACAGGTCCTGTCTTCCTGCACACTGGCTCCGCTTTCTGAGTCCCAGAAAATCGACGGTCTCACCGAGCAGACCGAGAAGCGCTACATGCATCATTACAACTTCCCGGGATTCTGCACAGGCGAGTCCAAGAAGCCGAGATCACCAGGAAGAAGAGAAATCGGACACGGCGCTCTTGCTGAGCGTGCTCTGCTGCCGGTCGTTCCTTCCAAGGAGGAATTCCCGTATGCCATCCGTGTCGTCTCCGACGTACTGTCTTCCAACGGTTCTTCATCCATGGCGTCCACTTGTGGATCCTGCCTGGCACTGATGGATGCCGGTGTTCCGATCAAGCGCCCGGTTGCCGGAATTGCAATGGGACTGATTGAGCGTGTGGAAGAGGACGGATCTTCCAAGATGGCCATCCTGAGCGATATTCAGGGCATGGAAGACTTCCTCGGCGACATGGACTTCAAGGTTACCGGAACAGAGGTCGGTGTAACCGCCATGCAGATGGATATCAAGGTTCACGGACTTTCTAAGGATATCATGGAGAAGGCCCTGCGTCAGGCAAGAGAAGGCCGCATGCATATCATGAAGATCATGCTTGAGGAAATCCCTGAGCCGCGCAAGGAGCTGTCCAAGTGGGCTCCGAGATGCATCGCGATGCGCATTGATCCGGATAAGATCCGCATCGTCATCGGACCGGGAGGAAAAACCATCAACTCCATCGTTGAGGATACCGGCGTAAAGATCGACATCTCCGAGGATGACCCGGGTCTGGTTACCATCTACAGAGATAATGCTGAGGCTGCTGAAGAGGCAATGGACAGAATCAAGCTGATCACTGCAGACGTAGAGGTCGGCGGTGTCTATGAGGGAGAAGTAAAGAGAATCATGCCGTTCGGCGCATTCATCGAGATCCTGCCTGGCAAGGAAGGTCTGCTTCACATCTCCAAGATGGCGCGTCACCATGTCGATAAGGTCGAGGACATCATGAACATCGGCGACAAAGTCGAGGTCAAGGTTGCGGAAATCGATAAGCAGAACCGCATCAATCTGGTCAGAACCAAGCTGCCGAGATAGTCAGAGATTACAGAGCTGAGCTCTTAAAATACAGGAAAGCTTACGCAGAAAAGCAGGCTTTCCTGTTTTTCTTTTGTCCCGGGACAAAGCAAAAGCCTTCGGAATCATTGAAATTCCAAAGGCTTTTTTACTTGAGTGAACAGTCACTCGTTGAAGAAGTATGTAAATGAGGTGAACACTTTTTCAGCGCCGTCTTGCGGCGTTTACGCTGGAGAGGAAGATGACATTGTCTGTGGACGCTGTCTCTTTCTTCTGTGCGTTATAACCGGATGTGTTCAGTTTCTTCCAGCGGCCTTTCTTCTCCGATGGAAACTGAATAATCTGATGATCGTCTTTTTCCTGTTCGGTGAACCTGCATACGCAGGCATAAACCAATGCGGCCAGTACCGCAAGTCCAAGTGCAAGAAGCGGCATCATATGCAACACATCCTTTCTGTTTTTCTCAATCTGAAACCCCTTGTTTGATGTCCCTTTTGTTATCTTTGATTATATTATAATCGAAAGTTAATAAAAAATCCAGTGTTTTTTGTGATTTAGCAACAAAAACTTTCTTAAGATGAAGTGATAAAGTGTGATAATTATATTTTTAACAAGCATGAATAATTATTGCGTATAGATAAGTACAATGCAGTGATTTTTGCAGAATGTGTTTGTTGCTGATGTACAGCAGAAGTGTGGTGCGATGAAATATTGTTCATATTCTTGCGCATTGCTTTTGTCTGGAGAAGCGGAAGGGAAAACAGCCAATGCTCCGGAGAACGTGTTATGGGGAAAGGAAGAACTGCGTGAATATTCAGGGATGTGTCTGCCGCCGGGATAAGGGAAAGCCTTGCATTTCAAGGCACGCGGGGGTTCTGATTTCTTGACACTGTACAGGTAAAAATATATAATAAAGAGCGACGAATTTTATCGTTAGATCATAAAACAGGCCTGGCTGCGGCTGCAGTTCGGAGATTCCGGCAGGGATGTCCGTTAAGGCCTGGAAAGGAAGATTGGAATATGTTTGAAAAGCTTTCAGATCAGCCGGTGGCTGAGGTTCAGAAGAAGCAGGTGCAGGAATGGGAGGATGAAGACCTCCTGAACCGCCGTGTCAAGGAGAGAGAAGACGCAGAGCCGTTCATTTTCTATGAAGGCCCTCCGACAGCAAACGGCAAGCCGGGCATTCACCACATGATGGCCCGCACCCTGAAGGACTCCATTACCAGATATAAGGTGATGAAGGGATTCAAGGTTAAGCCGAAGGCAGGCTGGGACACGCACGGACTGCCTGTTGAGATTCAGGTTGAGAAAGACCTGGGCATGAGCGGAAAGCAGGATATTGAGAAATACGGAATCAAGGAATTCTGCGAGAAGTGCCGCCAGTCGGTATTCACCTTCACCGACATGTGGGGAGATATGAGCCGCCGCATGGGATTCCTCGCTGACCTGGAGCATCCGTATATTACTTTGGATAATAATTATGTTGAGTCCGTCTGGTGGATCATTCATGAGTTCTTCAAGGCCGGAATGATTTACGAGGGACACAAGGTTCAGCCTTACTGCCCGCGCTGCGGAACAGGTCTGGCTTCCCACGAGGTTGCCCAGGGTTATAAGGAAGTTGCGGTTACAACACTGACCGTAAAGTTCAAGCGTGTCGGATATGACAAGGATTACTTCCTGGCATGGACGACAACGGCATGGACTCTGGCTGCCAACACCCTCCTGACGGTCAACGCAGATGTTGATTACGTCAGAGCAGAGATGCTGGAAGGCGATGAGAAGGGAAATATCTTCATTCTCGCCAAAGACTGCGTGGACAAGGTATTAGGAGAAGGCAAGTACAAGGTCCTGGAAGAGATGAAAGGAAAAGACCTGGAGTATGAGAAGTATGAGAAGCTCATGCCTTGGAACGAGCTGGATCCGGAGAAGGACAAGGCCTTCTTCGTTACCTGCGATGATTATGTAACCACAACTGACGGAACAGGAATCGTACATTCCGCTCCGGCATTTGGTGAAGACGACTATAACGTCGGAAAGAAGTACGGCGCTCCGGTTTATGAACCGGTTGATGAGAGAGGCCGCTACACAACGACACCGTGGAAGGGTCATTTCATCATGGAAGAGGGTTTGGACATCGAGATCCTGAAGTGGCTGGCTGAGGAGGGCAAGCTCTTTGCTCACCAGAAGATCCACCACGATTATCCGCACTGCTGGAGATGCGGAACACCGCTGGTTTACTATGCGAAGCCGGGCTGGTACATCAGAATGAGCGACCTGAGAGACGAGCTGGTTGCCAACAACAAGACGGTTAACTGGTTCCCGCCTTTCGTCGGCGAAGGACGTTTCGGAAACTGGCTGGCTGACGTAAGAGACTGGAACATTTCCAGACAGAGATACTGGGGAACGCCGATTCCGATCTGGAGATGTGAGTGCGGTCACCTGGAGTGCGTAGGCAGCAGAGAAGAGCTGGCTGAGAAGGCCATCGAGGATGTCGATCCGAAGAATGTCGAGCTGCACCGTCCGTACGTTGATGATATTCATCTGAAGTGCCCGAAGTGCGGAAAGACCATGACCAGAATTCCGGAGGTTATGGATTGCTGGTTCGACAGCGGTTCCATGCCGTATGCACAGTGGCATTACCCATTTGAGAATAAAGAAGTGTTCGAGCAGAACTTCCCGGCAGACTTCATCTGCGAGGGAATCGACCAGACAAGAGGCTGGTTCTATTCTCTGATGGCGATTTCCACCTTCCTGATGCATAAGGCACCGTATAAGAATGTTCTGGTCAGCGACCTGATCCTGGATAAGAACGGCAAAAAGATGTCTAAGTCCAAGGGCAACACGGTTAACCCGTTTGAGATGATGGACAAGTACGGCGCTGACGCGACACGCTGGTACATGATGAGTGTATCTCCGGCCTGGACGCCGACAAAGTTCGACGAGGAAGGCCTGAAGGAGACGGTAAGCAAGTTCTTTGGAACTCTGAAGAACATCTACAACTTCTTCATTCTGTACGCAAATCAGGATAACGTTGACCCGACCAAGGACATCGTTGATCCGAAGAAGCGTCCGGAAATCGACCGCTGGATCCTGTCTAAGTACAACAAGCTGGTCCGCGAGGTCACACAGGATATGGATGAATACAACCATATGAAGACTGTCCGCGCAATCCAGAGCTTTGTTGTGGACGACTTCTCCAACTGGTACATCAGAAGAACACGCCGCCGTTTCTACGCGTCCGGCATGGATGATGACAAGAGAGCCGTTTATCAGACGACTTACGAGGTACTCCTCGGCATCGTAAAGATGATGGCTCCGATCGCTCCGTTCCTGTCTGATGAAATGTATCAGAAGCTGATGAATGATAAGTCTCTGACGGTTCATACCGCATATTTCCCAGAGTGCGACGAGTCTCTGATCGACGAGAGTGCTGAGAAGAGAATGGATCTGGTCAAGACTCTGGCCGGACTCGGAAGAGGAATCCGTGAGAAGGAGAACATCAAGGTTCGTCAGCCGCTGGCTGAGATCCTGGTAGACGGAAAGTACAGAGACCTGATTTCTGACCTGGCTCCGATCCTGATGGAAGAGCTGAACGTGAAGAAGGTTGTCTTTGCTGATGACCTGACCACATACATGAACCTGACCCTGAAGCCGAACTTCAGAGTTGCCGGTCCGGTTCTCGGAAAGAAGATCGGTGCCTTCGGAAAGGCTCTGGCAGGAGAAGATGCCACAGCATTCACCGCAAAGCTGGAAGAGGGTCCGGTTACCATGAATCTGAACGGCGAGGACACAGAGATCCAGAGGGACTATGTCAATGTCCAGATTCACGCAAAAGAAGGCTTCTCCGTTGCGATGGAACAGAACATCTTCGTCATTCTGGATACAGAAGTTACGCCGGAACTGGAGGAAGAGGGACTGGCAAGAGAGGTCATCTCCAAGGTTCAGCAGCTGCGTAAGCAGAAGGACTTCGAGATGATGGATCACATCACCATCTATCTGGATGCTGACGAGCAGGTGAAGGCCGCTGTCGAGAAGGACAAGGCTCACATCTGCGAGGAAACCCTTGCTGACAGCATCGAGGAGAAGAAGGGACTTGAGGAAGTTGACATCAACGGACACAAGACCGGACTCGATGTAGAAAAGAAATAATCATCGAACCTTAAGATGCACTGCCGCGGAATTTTTTCCGCGGCAGTCTTGTAAGAGAAAGGCGCCGCGCAGGCGCTGTGGAGAATAAGAATGAAAGACCTTAGAAACCTAACGGAAGCAGAGATGCAGGAACTGGCAAAAGAAGCAGGCCAGCCGGCTTTCCGCGGCCGTCAGCTTTTCGGCTGGGTGTATAAGGGCAGAACCGACTTCCGGGAGATGACCAATCTTCCGGAAGTTTTTACTGCCTGGCTGAAGGAAAATGCAGAGCTGGACAGCCTGAAGCTTCTTGCCCGGCAGAAATCGAAGACGGACGGCACCCAGAAGTTCCTCTATGGCTTAAAGGACGGAAACGCGGTAGAAACGGTGTTTATGAAGTATAAATACGGAAATACCGTATGCGTCTCTTCCCAGGCCGGCTGCCGGATGCACTGCGCCTTCTGCGCCTCTGGAATCAACGGACTGGTCCGCAGCCTGACGGCGGGAGAGATCATTTCCCAGCTTCTGGATACGGAGCGGGAAACCGGGGAAAAAATTTCCCGGATTGTCGTCATGGGAACGGGAGAACCTTTTGATAACTATGATCAGATTTCCAGGTTTATCCGGATTCTGCATGAAAAAGACGGGCGCAACATGAGCAGCCGTAATATTACTGTGTCCAGCTGCGGTCTGGTCCCGGGAATCCGGAAATTCAGTGAAGATTTTCCGCAGGTCAATCTGGCGGTGTCTCTTCATGCTCCAGTGAGCAGCCTGAGGGACGAGCTGATGCCGGTGAACCACAGCTATCCGCTGGAAGAGCTGATTCCGGCCTGCCGTGCCTATACGGAAAAAACAGGACGCAGAATCACGTTTGAGTATGCCCTGATCCGGGGGAAAAATGACACAGACGAGATGATCGGAAAGCTGATTCATCTGCTCAGAGGGATGCTCTGCCATGTCAATCTGATTCCTCTGAATGAGGTCAGCGAGACCGGTCTTCTGACTTCCGGAAGAAAGAGGGCAGAGGAGATTCAGAAGCGGCTGGAAGATTCCGGAATCCCGGCAACGGTGCGGCGCCAGCTCGGTGCCGATATCGACGGTGCCTGCGGACAGCTCCGTCTGAAGGCGCAGAAGCAGTCAGGTGACAGCAGCGTAACTGTCAAATAAAGGTTATTTTCAGGAAATGTAAA
>CAJMLL010000056.1 GCA_905214225.1 uncultured bacterium
AGCAGAATCCGATCTTTACCAGACGGATCACGGTCCGTGAACGTCTCCATTACATCAACTGAAAGAAGTGAAAGAAGCGGTGCGTAGAGCGTCAGCTTTTCCGCTGGAATCCGAACGTAGACGTCGCTGTCTTCCAGGTCGGACGGAGAAAAACTCTGTGGGCCGCGGCCGATAGAACGCTTCACCATTTCATTTGTTGCAAAGAGTTTAAGCGCGCGATCAACGGACTGCTTGCATCCCTGATTGTTCTTCTCATTCGCGCCGGCGAAAGAAGAAATGTAGCGGATGATCCGCGGATCCTTATCGCAGACTTTGACGATATTGTTCAGCAGATCCCGCCAGTTGTTCTCCGCAATCTTCTCGCAAATCTCCGAAAAATCCTTGCCCGCCTGATAGTAGGCAAGCAGTGCTGCAGTCAGCATCTTGCGGCCTTCTTCCGTGAAAAACTTTTCTGCGGATTCGGAACCGGTTGATTCCGGAAGCAACGTAAATGCAAGCTCTTCCAAAAGTTCCTGCTTCTGTTCATCCGTTTCTGCCTTGTCGATTCTCGCGAAAACGTTGTATTTCACGTCCGCAGATTCTGCCGGGCGGTAGATGATCCTTGGTGATGCCCGCGGCACATTCTCTTCAATGTCGCCGAGATCGATCACGTAAGCATGGCCACGCCAGTGCCGGAGACTGGGGATGATGACCGCCGATGTCTTTCCAGATCCGCTGGTACCGAGAACCAGTGCATGTCCTTCATTGTCCGAAGGAGAGCACGCGTACTTTCCATTTCTGGTCCTGCCGAACGTCATTCCGTCTGGATCACGGAGAAACTTAATTCCGGTTTTTCGTTTTCCTTCCTTTATATATGATTCGACGAACTCAAGAAAGGAAAGTCCGCGTTCCTGCATTTCATGCTTCATCCATAACGCGACTAACGCGAAGATCAACATGACTCCGGCGACGACATACGCAAGAATCAGCACCAGAGTTAACGGATCCATGCTTGACTGATCACTGTTATACATCAGAACATCAGCTCCTCTTCTTTTCCTTCTTTTTCGATTTCGTTCTGCCACTCAGCTTCACGGCTGCGTTCCTTCAATTCTTTTATCGTAAGGTTACCACCCTGCTCGCGCGTCCGATGGTCGTACATATTGACGCCGTACTTGTCTCCAATTTCACGCTGAAGACGGTCATGCAGCACCATGTACGCGGCCTTCGTAAGGACCTTGTTCATACAAATTTTATAATCCTGCTTATGATGAAGCTTCTTCTTATTTTCTATCCGCGGCACGAATACATAGTGCATGTGCGTCTGGCCCGCCTCATCTTTATGGACTGCTGCCTGCAGAACGTTAACTTCAGGATCACATCCCTGCTGCCGAAGGAAACTGTCGTAAAAGACCTTGCAGTCCTTCATGAATTCATCTTCTTTTTCCTTCGGAAGTTCCCGGGGACACGTCGTGACGATGCTTCCGATCATCTTGATGTCTGATCTACCGTAGACGTAACACCTGCTGGGTTTTGTAATTTCCTTGAAATATTGATAGGCAGACATCCCACGATCAGGAACCAGATCGTAGTTGTCTTTGTATTTCATCGGGTCATGTTCCGGTCCGTCGTAAGAGGATTTGAGTCCTCTGACGTTGTGGTAAAGGACCGCGTACACATGACCTGCTGTGTATTTTTCGATGTTCATTTTCTTCTTCACCTCCTTCGAAAAATATTCTGCTTGGTCCTCACTGCAACCATTCGCAGGATGGTTACCTTTCGTTCTGACCAAGCAAGTTGGGCAGAACATTTTTCTGCCCCCGGCGTCTCTGCCGCCTAACTTGCCAAATCTGCCGATCTGGACGGGCTCCCCGACGTAAACTCGTGCCGAGGTTACCACCGGGGACGGGGGCTTGCGCCCCCACAAGTAATCCGCAGGATTACATTTTCCCCCTGACTTGCAAAGTGGAATTTTCATATCAGTCTGCATTTGACAGCTTTACGCCGTAATAAAATCTTCCAGCACCTTTGCGCTTCCAGACATATCCCTTACGAACCATCGCTGACTTAAACACGATGACACTACGTGCAGTCTCTCCGGCCTCATCGCAGTATTCTTTATAAGCACTGTAAATTTCTCCGGCCTTCATTTTATACGCCGGATCCATCACGCACTTTTCCTCAAGGAAATGACCGAGCCAGTCATTTTCCTCGCGGTATTCGTCAACCGCCTTTTGCACACATGCCGGGCGCTTAATTCTGCATCCGCCTTCATAGAACATGGCCGCACCGTCAATAATCCACTGCAGGATTGCGCCGCCACACTGCTCTATCAGATAGCTGGCGTAATCTTTGATTTCGCCGGAGGTGTTTCGGATCCTGCTTTTGAATGGAACAATAATCAAGCGGTCCCACGTTCCTTCATCTTCGGTATCGACCTGAGGCAGATGGTTCGTGAACATGATCATGGTGTGACTCGGAGTAAAATCCATCGGGTTCTGATACAACTCCCGCGCGGAGATCACATCAGTACTGCTTACCCTTTTAAGCATTCCGCTGTCCAGAGACTTCCCTGTATCGAGCTCTGCTGCAAGTGCAAGACGTTCGCCCTTCAGGGTTGCCAATTCTGCAGATTTGTTGATATTGACTTTCCGAATAAAGATGTCAGGATCAATCATTCCAGCGTAATCACCCAAGACATATTTAATGGAATTGAAAAAGGTAGATTTTCCGTTTCCACCCTCGCCAACTGCGATGATCAGACCCTCGTAATAAACTTTTCCGATCGCCGCCATGCCAACGACCATCTGCAGGTACTGCTGCAGTTCCTGGTCACCGCCAGTAAGGCGATTCAGAAATTTGTACCAGATGTCTGCGTTTACATTCGACGGTGTCACGGGGGTGATTTTCGTGATGAAATCTTCTGGACAATGTCCCTGCATCTTTCCGTTCCGAAGATCAAACTCGCCGGAAGGTGTGTTCAACAGGTATCCATCTTTATCCAATTCTTCATCCTTGATCTCCGACTCTGGCCGAGCCTGGTTCAGACAATTATTCGGCTTTCGGTTATTTCTCTCTTTACAGATGAAATTTCTGTAAGTTTTTATCGCCGCCAGCCTTTTCTTGTCAGGACTCTTTTTATTTTTTTCTTCCTGATACATCTGATCAGCTTCGGCAAGCTGACGCTCAGTAAATTCATGAACAAGACCGAGTACTTTGATATCACTTTTCCCTACCCAGCGCTTACCGTCAAACCAGAGCCAGTCCATAGCTTTACAGTAGCGGATGCAGCTTCCGTATTCTCTAACGAACACTTTGGCTTCACCCACGTCGGAATAATCTGCTGGCACAAGGCTGCCCTTGATCCGTCCCCACTGCAGATACGCCTGTTCATCTTTATAATCCTGAACGGCTTCTTTCCAGATGGTTTCCTTCACTGCCGGCTCAATCTTCTGGGCTTCACCGGAACATGAAATGTTTTCATACTGCTTCTTCGCGGCTTCATTGGCACCGGAGTACTGATGCAGTACGTTGATCGCAGCCTGCTGAAGCGCAATACGCGCGGCCTGATAGGACATATCCCTCGGTGCGGCCGGAATTGCTTCCTTCTGAACGGTATTATCCAGGCTCTGATTTCCCAGAGTAGAACTGATGTTCTTAGTCAACATAATTTACTCCTTTACAAATCTACAGAAGCTTCGGACGCTTGCGAATCTTCTGCTTCAGATTTTCTCTGGAATTTCCCGGACATCAGTGATAAAATCAGAATAGGGAAATTCCTTTGAGTATGTTTTTCCAACACCGCATGGCAGTGGCAGCTGCTATGCGGTTTTTTTGTCTGGCTATCAGCTTCTCGCGTCTGCCTTCATGTACCTGATCTGCAGAAAGAAGTTTTGATGACCTCTCCCTGAGCTCACCTACAGTATAACTCATCTGCCCTGTTATGTCAAACGTATTTTATTTTATTTATATATAAAATACGTATCTTTACTACGTTCCAGAAATCTGTTGTTTTAC
Organism: uncultured bacterium; assembly: GCA_905214225.1. Classification (GTDB taxonomy): domain Bacteria; phylum Bacillota; class Clostridia; order Peptostreptococcales; family Anaerovoracaceae; genus Aminicella. The sequence continues at coordinate 3,997 of CAJMLL010000056.1, forward strand.
GCATAGACGTGGTATACTATAATCATATTCAATTGCAGGTAGTACACCGTTTACATTCAAACAGAATACGTACATTTTAAACTGCTACAGACGTTGAAAATATGCCGTTCACACATCTTCACGCCTGCATTCATTCCGCAGGAAGACTGGTTTCCGCTTGCCACATCTGGCATAATATATAGGAAAGTCTCCCTCAGGCGCCGGTGTACGCCGAAAAAGGAGAAAGGAGAATCACCACATGAAATTTCCTAATATCATAATAAAGAAAGAAAAATTTGATTTTCTGTTAAACAACAGCTTCAATGCAAGAGTAATAGAACAAACAGACCTGCCTTTACTAAGTAACCAGGACATAAAGAACGCCAGGGTAAATATAGACCATGACTCTATTCTAATACCACCTGAAATTTACCTAAAATATATGTTTATCAGAAGGCACGATAGGTCTGAATACTCCTATTACTGCACAGCTTCAAAAGAAGACGTTTCCGATGACGATCAGCTGGTAACAGACCTGAGAGAAAATCTTACATTTGTAAACGGGCTAAAAGAATTTTTATCGGATTTCATTATTCTAATAAAAAGCCCAGACTTCCATAGATTAGCAGAGGGCGCTCCAGGTTGCTTTGATCCCAGAAGTGTACACGAATACGAACTTCTTGTGAGGTCTCTCAGTTTACTCAGCAGCATCGGCGATCAATATCTTCAATACGGGTATCTCGACCATGAATTTATGGCCTCTGCTTATCTGCTGTTTCGAGAGCTGCATAGCGAGAAGATGTTCAAACCGGTACCATACTTTTCCTTTGACAAGCCGGAGCTTAAAATATCTGCGTATGATCCGGTCACAGTAACTTACGAAGGGAAAGAAGATAGCCAAGATCAGTGCCTAGATGACCTCCGCAAGAATCAGGTAGGGTGTCAGGTATCTTTTTACATCGTTAAATACGACACCCAGCTGGCGCTTTCCATCCTGGACTATATTTCCAGAAATAACCGTCAGCTCAGGAAATGCGCGGTCTGCGGCAAACCATTTATTGTTTCAAAGTACAGAAAGAAGTATTGTTCTGAAGAATGTCGAAACAATGTGGAAGTCAAGGTCAAACAGAATCTTCCAACGCGAAAAGACCATCGAAGGGAAGAAAATTACAGGCAGCGTTTTTACAAAGCCTATGACCGCGCTCATACGCAAAACAACCTTGCCGAATTTGATCTGGAAAAACTGAATATCCCGGAGCCGGAGCAGCGTGGAACATCTGTACAGCAGCAGAAACTCAGCAAGAAGAGAGAGTATATCATCAACACTTTGGATTCCTGCTGCAACAAACGATATAACCGTAAAGGATTTCACCAGGCCATCCATGAGCTGATTTCCTACCAGCAGATGCGCAGAGACTGGGGATTCATCTCACAGAAAGAGTATGAAGACTGGCTTGACAACAGTAAAATATACAACAACTCGGGCCGCAAGCCATCGAAGAAGTAAAACGATTTTCTGCAAAGAATGGCCATGAGAAAAGAATTGAAACAGGCACCTGGAGAAACGCGCAGAAAGGAGACGAACGTGGAAAAGAATACTACAGCAAATGAAAAGCTACCTATTGAATTACAGGAAATCAGGCCGGACTCTCTACCCGCCTTTCTGAAAACGATCAATGCGCTATCAGATGGAGCGTGTGAATCTGATGAAATTTACGTTCTCAGTCCGGAGACTCCATTATACAGTAAGTTCGGAAAAGGACGCTGGCACCTATCTGAACAGAATCTTACGCGTTCTGAAAAGAAAGGCGGCGATGGATGTGTCTGGTTATATAACAGCAGAGTCGGGGAATACTATGCTCCTCTGCTCTGGTTTGATCCATCCGGCCAGCCCTGGGAAGCACAGACTGACATCATGATCAGCAGATCGGGAGATATTTCCGACTTTCACTTCTCATCCTGGGAAAAGGTCAGCGGCATTGTTGGAGTCCAAAGTCCTGCCGCGAAAACCGCTTACCATGCAGCAAAGTACTATTATGTAATCAATCCACCACAGGAGATGGAGATGATCCTTCTCTCCGTTGCACCGGAAGCCTACAAGTTTTTAAAACGCATGCCGCAGCTGGATACGGAAAACGGGATTTTCACGCCTGCCAGCCTGCTGATGGCTCCCCAGATACAAAAGCTGTACGAATGGGGCTACAGGGCATTCACAGAAAAGCACATGGACTTCTTCGTTCAGGGAGATTTTGATGCCCTTAACAGACTGACGCGGCCTGGAGACACAGAAGAAGAAGCGGTCCTGGCCCCGTCCTATGTCCGCAAAAAAATGAAAAATGATGTCCGGCCCTGTTACTGGTTCGATGACTTCGGGCTTTAACCTGTAAGTAGATGTTTCCATTTCACGCTCACGCCCGTAACGTCATCGCACTTCCCTGAAGCAGCCAGCATCCGGAGTCTGCATTCCTGTCTGTTCTCGCAGCAGATGAATGAAACCGTACGAAAAAATCCCGGCCTGTCTATTGTATTCTTGTATATGACAAACAGAGGAAACAAGAAAAAGAAAGGTGAAAGATATGGAGAAAGCAATTACCAAAAGCAAAGAAATCCCCGCGCAGCTGCGATCTGTCACGCCAAAAAACCTTCAGGAACTGCTGAATGCGCTTCACGTGCTGTCGGAAAACACAATCGAAACAGATCGAGTTCGTGTTTATGATATTCGATACGTTTACGGGGATGGCATTATTAAAGAGGGAGAATACTCCCTGAGCAAAGGCGATAAGCTGAATTTCATTCCAAAAAAATATGGGTTCAAAGAAAACTATATTTGTTTATACGAAGCAAAAAATTTTGCATTTATTCCTCTCCTTTGGTTCGATTCCGATGGACAAGGCTGGAAAACTCAGGCAAATATGGCTCTGGACCCAAAAGGACATATCTACAATTTTCATTTTATGCGCTGGGAAAAAGCAACCGAGTTACTGCCAATAAAAAGCGTTGTATCCTCAACTGTTCGCGACTGTGCGCGAGTTTATTATGTGATAAATTCCCCGCGTGAAATGGATATGATCCTGCTGGCTAATAATCCGGATGGTTATTCATTCTTAAAAAAGGAAAAAGTGAATAAGAAAAACGGGATTTTCACGCCTGCCAGCCTGCTGATGGCGCCACAGATTGAGAGCCTGTACAGATATGGATACCTGGCGTTTACCAGATGGCATCTTGTACCGTTTGAACAAGCAGATTACACAGCAATTAACCTGCTGACACAGCCTGGTGATTCAGAGGAGAAAGTGTTCCCTTTCCCTCCGGAATTCCGCGAAAAGATGAAAAGAGACCCAAAACCAGAAGAATGGATCCGCTATGCATTACGCTTCCTTTACGAAAGTAATTAAAAAGCGCGGCCTTTGCTGCGTCAGTTATTTCACACAGAAAAAGTGGGTTTGTCAAGTTAAGTGTGTAAGTCTTTTTAAATTATCTCGGATGGAATATTTTTCCACCCGAGATTTTTGGCTTTAGTACTCTTCATATTTCAGAAGCCGATCCTTCATTGACTCTTCCAGAAGCAGCTGATTCCGCACCATCGCCCAGTTAGATACCGGTCTGGTCCAACGCTTGTAAAGCTCGGTAATGCGAAGATAGAGAATCTTGAATACGGCGTCTTCGCTTGGAAATGCGCCCTTTTTGGTCACTTTTCGGAAGCTGGAGTTTACTGATTCGATCGGGTTGGTGGTGTACATGACCTTCCTGACAGCGCTGCCATAGTCAAACAGCTGCTCGACGTGGTTCCAATTCCTGACCCAGACATCAACGGCTCCCGGATAGCTGCCTCCCCAGGTCTCCTTAAATCGGGCAAATTCGGCCTGTGCCGCCTTTAAACTGGAGGCTCCGTAGATTTTCTTTAACTGTGCGGTAAAGCGCTTGTATTCTTTCGATGGAATGTACTTCACGGAATTCCGGATCAGATGGACAATGCACCGCTGGACCACCACGCCAGGGAAAATCGCTTTTGCACCTTCTTCCAGGCCAGAGACACCGTCCATACTGATGAACAGCACATCTTCAACGCCGCGGCCCTTCAATTCATCGAAAATCTGCATCCAGCTGTGCTTGCCTTCAGTGTCCGTAATCCAGAGACCCAGGACATCTTTCATTCCGTTCACATCATAGCCAAGGATGACATAAACAGCGCATTCTTTCGCCTCATACTCCCTGCGGATGGTCACATACATGCAGTCCACGAAAAGGAATGTGTAGAACTTCTTGAGCGGTCTGTTCTGCCACTCGTCAACCTGATCCAGAACACGGTCCGTGATGTTGGAAACGGTTTCTGCTGAAATTTCAAAGCCATAGATGTCATCGATGGTCGCTTGGATATCTCTCTGGCTCATACCGCGGGCATACATAGCCAGAACCTTGTCCTCAATGCCGCTAACGTCTCTGGTCCGCTTTGGAATTGTCTGTGGTTCAAAGGAGGCGTCACGATCACGTGGAACACTGACCGGTACTTCTCCGAACTTTGTTTTCACATTTTTCTGAATATATCAGTTTCGACGGTTGTCGGTAGACTTGCCTCCACGTTCATTGGATTTGTAACCGAGGTGGCTGTCCATCTCTCCCTGCAGCATGGCTTCGAACATAGGTCCGAAGATATCCTTCAGTGCATCCTGCATTTCATCAACATTTTTAGGCTGATATTCATCGATGATCTTCTGGGCGATCGTTCTTCCAGTATCGTTCTTATCGCGTTTTTTACGTGTCATAGGTGCTGTATTCATCCTATCAATTATTCCTTTCTACCATACCGCACTCTATGAAAAAGATAAAGTGCGTAAGTTACGTGTTTGAAATTAGTTACCGGTAACTTACACACTTAATATTACACCCTCGAAAAAGTTCCTATTCCACGCCCATCAGACCACTACAGTCCTCAGAGGCTAAGCTCACGATTTCGTGTTCACAACTGGCTTGCCGCAATTTAGTAAGAAAAGCGGCAGCCAGTCTCTTCTATCCGCGCTCTGCGGAATATTCGTCTTCTTGCTCCGGATTCCTGAACAGGTCTACCGTCCAGTCTCTTTTAGGAGAGCGTGACGGCTGTGACAGGCCTATTACAACTTTTTGAACCTGCGAGCACATCCCGCAAAGGGAAGTTTGATTCCTCCATAACACAGAGAGATACTTTCCGCATGTCTTTGATGCTGTGACGGCTGTGACGGGTATTTCTAAACTTTTTAGAATTCGTGAATTCAGATTCACGCTTTGCGGCAATTTCTTCCTTCCAAAAATCTGCTCCCGGCGTCTCAGCAGGGTTCTATCACGCGGCATTCCGCCTCACAGCGCTACACCCGCAAATTCACACCCTCAGGCTTGCGAAAACTCCGGGCGCCTCTGACTTCTGAAGGACCTGAATTATGGTCATTAGCATCGGATTCCATCTACGTACGCTGCAATCCAATATCCCGTTTTCAGAGAACTAGTCCCTGACGGATGTTATTTGATTCTCCGGAATCAAAATATACTTCCGTGCAGAGCACCGATTCCGTCAATCGCAGCCTGCTTCCAGTGCGTGTGACGGACGTGACGGGTGTTTTACAACTTTTTTATATTTTACGGGCAACCGCCTCAAAGGGAAGTGTGCTTTCAGCATAACGTAGAACTCCATCACAGAAGGAACGGTGACGGCTGTGACGGGTGTTTTGGAACTTTTTTATATTTTACGAGCAACCACTTCAAAGAGGCACTTGATTCAACCTTGACACGGAGAATTTCTTCCCGCGTTTTTTTAACTCCGTGACGGGTGTGACGGCTGTGACGGACATTTCCATACTTTTATATATTACAAATACCAGATTCTCCGCGCAGTGCATACCTTTTTGGCAGAATCAGAATATACTTCCGTATAGAGAATACCTTTACGAGCCTTCTGCAAGCCTGCAGGAGATATAAACTACTGATTCCGGGAATCAGTAAATTCACCTGAACCCGGCATCTACAATAATACAAAAGCCTCCTACGCTGCAGGAAATCTGATTCCCATGAATCAGAATACTTCCATACAGAAGTGAAGATCCAGACAATGATTTACTCCAAGACTATTTTTATAGACGTAAATTAACTTTCTCACGTAGGTTACCTGATTTCCCAGCCTAAGTAAGTTGGAACCATTCAGTATACCTTCATCTATAGTAGAATCTGTTTCCAGACAGCCAGATTACAATAACCCTGCTTCAAAAACATATATAACAGAAGTTACTATTTTGCCGTCACAGCATCACACTTCACGGAAGAAATCAGTATCCGGAAGCCACATTCACAGCTGGCTTGCCGCAGTTCAAGCAGAAAAGGCGGCAGCCAGCTCCTCCATCCGCGTTCAGCGGCAGGTTCTCCTTTCTCTCGGGAATCAGAAAACACCTTACACGTACTTCTTATCTGCCTTCTACTTCCGCTTCGTATATAAAAGAAGTTGTGATACTGCCGTCATACCCGTCACACTACTATGATTCACGGAAGCATTCTGTCGGGATGCCAGGACTACCTGTTCTGCTTCACCAGACAACTTCTGTTGGAACCACATCTCTAAGTCCTTTTAGCGAGAATCATATTATTGCAGACATCTGCATAGCTTACGTCCATCGTCGTACACCCACGCTACAGTATCTGATTCACGAGAATCAAATTACATTAAACGTACGCGCAGGACCTGTCGTCGCCGTTGAGCAAATGTTTCCTGACAATCGGAACGCAATACCACTTCGAAATATATAAAAGTTTCTATACTGCCGTCACGTCCGTCACACGCCTGCGTCAGCCGGAGGATTTCATTATGATTCCTGCAATCAGAGAGTCATGTCTCCGGCACGCGTACATCAGCAACGCTCGTAATGCTGCCGCTGCAGAAATCATCCTGGCGGATCCGCCGACTCCGATCGCATCAAAGATATTTGATTCACGGAATCATCTACTGCGTGGGAGCACTCTTGCACCAGAGCAGTGCCAGTCTGCGCACCCGTGCCTGTTTGACAGAGCGTAGGCTATCGGTCAGACCTTCTTTCCGTACGTTCGGACATCCCTCAGGACGTCATTGGCTGATACACCATCCACGAAAAAATAAAAAAGTTCCGTTTTTGCCATCACAGCCGTCACACCTTCACCCCCCGCAGACCGTCCGAAAACGTTCATTTTTCAACGCTTCTACGGTCTATATA
>CAJMLL010000057.1 GCA_905214225.1 uncultured bacterium
TCTGGATGCTGCTGACATTCAGTTATTTAGAGACTGGTTTTCGGACAGTCTCCCAGAGGGGAGAAGAACATCTCGCCGAGTGTCAGGAATACCAGGAAGATGATCAGCAGCAGGCAGGTCGGCTTTGCGCTTCCGCGTGCAGTGTCGATGATTGCGAAGTAGATGTATCCGCAGCCGAGGAAGGCAATTGCGATACCCAGCTTCTTGAAGATACTCATGTCGCCCTGCGGACGTGCTTCCAGCTTATGCCAGAGAGCAGCGGTGATCGGTCCGGAAATGATGCAGAACAGAGCATTGAGGGAGTCGAACCAGCTCTGCGGAATCGTGAAGTTTCCGACAGTCCAGTTCATATTTGTCCCCCAGTAATAGTAAGCCGGGAGGTAAGCCAGATACCAGAACAGCCAGAATACAATTTCAAATGCAGAGATCAGGATGATTGCCCAGATACGCTTTTTCTCAAGTGTGTTCAGGGTCAGCTTGACTTCCTTCTGCGCAGCCTTCTGAGCCTTTTCGCGAGCGATTTCCTCATCAGTAAGTTCTTTCTTAAACGGAACCTTTCCGGCATCTCCACCCTTGAAGTGAATTCCGAGAGTGAACCATACGCAGCCTGCAAGCATTACGATGGATGCCAGTCTGAAGCAAGGACGGAATCCCATAACGCTTCCATGAGCAAATACCTTCGTGTACAGAACGCCGGCAATCAGCGGTCCTACACAGGCTCCGACATTTACAAGTGAGTAGCGGATTGAATATGCAGACTTCAGATCCTCTTTCTTGACGATTTTACCAACCATCGGGCCTGTCTTGAACAGTCCGAGTCCGAATGCTACGCAGAAAATCATCGCGTAGATCATTCCTGCGGAATGAGCAATGGATCCGCAGAAATAGCCGGCAGCTACGATCAGAAGACCAACCGTTGTAGAATAACGAGGACCGATCCATCTGTCGACGACATATCCGCCGAGAATTGCCAGCAGGTAGGAGAACGCAGTCAGGTTAGACTGCATCTTCGCACCAGTAACCTGGGAAAGACCAAGTCCGCCGTTCGCTACTGCTGCAGTAACGAACATCAGAATCAGTGAACGTCCGAGATAGAAGGACATTCGCTCAAAAATTTCAGTACTTCCGCATACCCAGAAGGCCAGCGGGTACCTTCTCTTTTTGGTTTCAGGCATTTTACACCTCCACACAAACACAAAGCATAATACAATAACTCATATAACTCCACGAAAAACTTTAAAATAATGCGAATTAATTTAAAATTACGAACGCGATGCATCAATGTTCACATTTTCGCTGTGATGTTATTATATCATTTATCTATCACAAATGTAAACATGTTCCATGCATATTTTTTGTATTTTATTTAACGATATACGTGTTTATGCTATCACATAAGAATATGTTATACATTCCGTCATCATTGATATTCCGGCATTATTGACACTTAGAACACGGTTCAGTGTTGCCTCTGGGTTATTTACACTTTTATGCATATTTATAGATATTGATAATCCTGCAACGAACTCTGCAATCACAAACACTTCACCTATTATTCGCTCATCAATAGTTCCCACTTTATTGTATGCACTATTCATCTTGTGCGAAGCTCAATATGGGTTATTAATTTCACTTGTATACATCAAATATTTCTATTATTTCTTTTTTACATTATCAATTGTTGTAACGCGGTATAGATTAATTTTCACGTATTAAAAAGCAGAGCTGAATTTTACTTCAGCTCTGCTTGAAAATATGTTTGTGTGGAGTTTATCTATTATGTATTTCCGGCTGAACAGTCCGCGCCGGCGCCGGATGCTGTCTTGCGGCTACACTTCACGTGTGTATTTTGCCAGCCACTCCCGCTCATCTTCTTCCAGATACGGAGAGATGGTCTCATACACCTTCTTATGATAATCATTCAGCATCGCTCTCTCATGCTCCGTCATGCATTCCGGATCAATCGCGTCCAGATCCATCGGAATCAGGGTCAACGGCTCAAAATGCATGAACTGGCCGTCTCCATTCAGTTCATCTTTGCAGACGAGAAGCTCATTCTCCAGACGAACGCCGTGGGAGTCTTCAATATATATGCCCGGCTCATCGGTAATGACCATACCTTCTTCAAACACTGCGGTATCTCCCTTCCGGTATCTCCAGCGGAAGCTTGCCGGACTTTCATGAATGTTCAGCAGGTAGCCGATTCCATGTCCGGTTCCGTGATTGAAGTTCATGCGGCGGTCCCAGAACGGTTTTCTCGCATAGGTATCCAGAGGAATTCCTGTGCATCCGTACGGGAACACTGCGTTAGCCAGGGACAGATTGCTGACTGCGACAAGGGTGAAATCTTCTTTCATCTTATCCGTAACCGGTCCCAGGACATACGTTCTGGTGACGTCAGTCGATCCCTCGTAGAATCCTGCGCCTGTATCGGTCAGCAGCATTCCCTCCGGTTTCAGTTCAACGTCGGTCTCCGGGGTCGGCGCGTAGTGCACGATCGCAGCATGCGGCCCGTAAGATGAAATCGGCTCAAAGCTCGGCCGGATAAAATTCCCCATCTCTTTTCTGAACTCATCCAGTTTGTCCGACGCGCTGATCTCAGTAATCTTCATCTTTCCGACGTTTTCTTTCAGCCACTTCATGAAGCGGATATGCGCAATACTGTCCTTAATTTCTGCTTTGCGGATGTTTTCAATCTCAACGGGATTCTTAACAGTTTTAAATTCCATTTCCGGGTTCATGCACTCAACCGTCTTTACAGCATCCGGCAGATTGCTGTAAAGTGCATAGTTCATCTTGGATGGATCCATCATGATGACTTCATCTTCACCGGTCTTCTTGATATCCTCGTAGATGTCGTTGTACGGATGCAGAACGACGCCGACCGATTCCAGACCTTGTTTAATCTCATCGGAGAGTTTTCTCTCATCAATATATAAATGGTACTCTTCCTGCGTCATAATAGCATACGATAAAATCATCGGGAAGAATTCAATATCATCGCCGCGGATGTTCAGTGTCCAGCAGATATCATCCAGTGTCGTCACGACGTGCTGTGTTGCGCCGGCTTCCGCCATTTTCTTACGGACATCTTTTATCTTTTCCGCAGCGCTTTTTCCTGTATACTGCAGATCCAGGCAGAATGCCGGTTTTTCTGAAAGCGGCGGACGGTCTTCCCAGATCTCATCAATCAGGTCGACGGAATAATTGACCTGACCATGATGCATCTCTGCAATCTGCTGGTACTCCTGACCCTCGCTGACGGAGACTACGCGTCCGTCAAAACCGATCGTCTCGCCGTCTTTTACAGCCTCTCTCAGATAATCCGGGAGCGTCGGAACATCCGGCTCGCCCATCTTCATCAGCTGAACGGTCGTTCCTGCAAGCTGCTTTCCGGCCTGAATAAAATACCGGCCGTCTGTCCACAGTCTTGCATCATGCATGGAAATCAGCGCCGTTCCCGCAGAACCGGTAAATCCTGTAATGTAAGCACGTGCCTTAAAATGCTCGCCGACATACTCCGTCTGATGGAAGTCAGCTGTCGGCACTACATAGTAATCAATATTATTCTGCGCCATCTTTTCTCTGAGCGCAGCTAATCTTTCCGGAACAGTCACGATATACTCCTTTCTGTCCACGTTGGCCCCTAGGCCGCTTTTTCCTTTGTCTGGTTCTTTGAATCGCTGTTTTTATCCTTGACCAGCGATGTCAGCTTGTTATCCATCGCAAACAGCACAATCGTGCAGAAGAACGCAACGATGGCAATGCCGATGCAGGCATGGGAGAACTGGAATCTTCCGCCGAATACGAATTCATAGACATATCCGTACAGCTTTGCTGCTGCAAAAATTCCCAGTCCCCAGACACTTCCCAGAATGGCAAGCATGCGGCTCGGCGCATACTCAGCGATAAATGCATTTCCAAGCGGTGAGAAGAACATTTCTCCCAGTGTCAGGAACGCCATGAAAATGAGCAGGAACAGTACAGACGGTTTGCTGCTGCCTCTGGCAACATCCAAAATGGCAAAGTAGATGTATCCGAGTCCGATAAAGGAAAGACCAAACGCAAGTTTCTTAAACAAACTCATATCTCCCTGCGGACGTCTGGACAATCTCTGCCAGAGTGTCGCTGTGATCGGTCCCAGAATGACGCAGTAGAGTGAGTTCACAGAATCAATCCATGCGGTCGGAATATGGAACCCGCCGATGGTCCAGTTCAGGTTCTCTGTCCAGTGGTAGTAAATCGGCAGGAATGCCAGATACCAGAAGATCCAGAACACGATCTGGAACGCGGAAATCAGGATGATTGCCCAGATACGTTTCTTCTCAATCGGAGTAAGCTTTTCTTTATATTCACCCTTATTCTTTGCTCTTTCTTCAGCTTCGCGAGCCAGCTCTTCTGCAGTCTTTTCTTTCTTAAACGGTTTCTTACCGGCATCTCCGCCTTTCAACCAGATTCCGACAGTAAACCAGATGCCTCCGGCAAGCATGACGATAGCCGCCATACGGAAGCAAGGACGGAATCCGAGCACATCTCCATGCGCAAAGACATGTTCATACAGAATTCCTGCGACAAACGGCCCAATAAACGCGCCTATATTAACTAAAGAATAGCGAATAGAATACGCGGAATTCAGCAGCTCTGGCTTAACGATCCTTCCGATCATCGCTCCGGTCTTGAAGAATCCAAGTCCCAGCGCTACGCAGAAAATCATGACATAAATCAATTTTGAAGACTGCGCAATAGATCCGCAGAAATAACCAAACGCAATAATCAGTGCACCGATCGGTGTGGTATAGCGTGCGCCGACGACACGGTCGACAAATACGCTGCCGAGCATGCCGGCGAGATAGGAATACGCGGTTAGGTCAGCCTGCATCTTTGCGGCTGTGGTGTCGGAAAGGCCCAGGCCTCCGTGCGCAACTGCTGCTGCGACAAAGAGCAGGATCAGCGAACGTCCGAGATAGAACGACAGTCGCTCAAAAATTTCTGTACATCCGCAGACCCAGAAGGCAATCGGGTACTTTCTGCCTTGTGTTTCTTGCATGTTAAACCTCCAGTTTTCATATTGCATTACATACTTCTATTTCTTTACTTCAACGCGTTAAAGACAGAAAGAACTAAATATTATAAACATGCACTTTGTGTGTTCATTGCTTCTGACACAGCGATATGGTATCATATCCTGTACATGATACGCAACCCGTTTTTTGTATATTATTCAGATACTTGCGTTGATTCCGTTTTTAATCTATTTTTCTTAACATGATTATTTATTCTCCCGTTTTTCGAATAATAGTCTCATCTTACACATCATATTATTTAGTTTTCAGACTTTTACGCTGCATATTTATTCGTATGTGCGCATGCCGTCCTCTGGCTTATACTGCGTTTTAAACCGTGTTCTAATTAATTGTAAAAAAAAACCAAGACTGCGTTCTAGCAGTCTTGGTGAATAATCATGCACAGAATATCGTGCAGGTTTACAGTTTGCTCATCAAATAATCGGTGAACTCTGCTCCGGTCGCACCGTCCTTATGACCGGTGATGACGACCTTCTTTTCCTTCTCACAGCACTCATCCAGTGCCTGATCCAGCTTCTCTGACTCTTTATCATAGCCAATGTGAGAAAGCATCATAGCTGTTGCCTTGATCAGGCTGGCAGGGTTAGCGTACTGGCCTCTTCCCTCTTCAATCATGCGGTCTGCAGAGCCATGAACGGCCTCAAACATCGCATACTGATCTCCCAGATTGGAGCTTCCGGCTGTGCCGACTCCGCCCTGGATTTCCGCTGCCTCATCGGTGATGATGTCACCGTACAGGTTCGGAAGAACGAATACCTGGAAGTCTTTTCTTCTGGTTTCATCCAGCAGCTTGGCGGTCATGATGTCGATGTACCAGTCCTGAAGCTTCAGTGTCGGATATTTCATCGCTACTTCATGGCAGATTCTGGAGAAGTTTCCGTCGGATTTCTTCAGGATATTGGCCTTGGTGACGATATTGACGTTCGTCTTTCCGTTTGCAACTGCGTAATCATAGGCAGCTTTCGCAATACGGCGTGTTCCCGGCTCTGTGATTACCTTAAAGTCGATGGAGAGTTTTCCCGGAACCTCAATTCCGCGGCTTCCTACCGCATACAGGTCCTCGGTATTCTCTCTGAAGAAGATCCAGTCAATGCCTTTTTCCGGAACCTGAACCGGGCGTACATTCGCGTACAGATCCAATTCTCTTCTCAGGGCAACATTAGCGCTTTCCAGTGTACCGCCCTTCGGTGTCGTTGTCGGCCCCTTCAGCAGAACATCGCATTTTTTAATCTCCTCCAGAACATCATCCGGAACGGCTTTCTTCTGGGCCAGACGGTTTTCAATCGTCAGTCCGTCGATCTGTTTCAGAACGACCTTTCCTTCCTCAATCGGTCCGCTGAGAAGATGTTTCAGCACACGGACTGCCTGCTCGGAAATGCTTGGTCCGATACCGTCTCCCGGGCAGATGCCGATAGTGACAACCGGCAGATTGCGGAAATCTTTCTTATTTTTTGCTGCCTCTTCCATACGCATGACGCGGCCGAGCTGTTCTGTCAGCAGTGTGCGGAACTGGCCGCACACATCACTTACAACTGTCATCTCATTAATTTCCTTTAAACTCATATTAATCAGCTCCTTCAGTCCGCCGCCCTGTTCAGCAGCTCTCTTGTCTCTTTCACTTGTCATATTCCTTGTCTCCTTGCCGCTTTGATTTTTGTCTAAGCGTTCTGTGCAGCGACCATGCGGAGGAGGCCTCCGTCCTTAATCATGGTCTTCTGACGTTCGGTGAACTGGCCCACAAGAGGAATTTCCCCGCCGGTCGTCATGTCCTTCAGTGTGAAGGATCCGGATTCCAGTCCTTCCAGAACGCCGCTGATCTCGAGCTTGTCGCCCTGGGTCAGCTTCTCGTAGTCCGCAGGATTCTTGAAGGTCAGCGGAAGAATTCCCGCGTTGATCAGGTTCGCGGCATGAATGCGGGCAAAACTCTTGGCAATGACTGCGCGTACGCCCAGGTAGAGCGGAACGAGCGCAGCGTGCTCACGGGACGAACCCTGGCCGTAGTTCTCGCCGCCTACGATGATTCCTCTGCCTGCCTTCTTCGCACGCTCCGGGAAGGTCGGATCGACAACTTCGAAGCAGTACTGGGACAGGTGCGGAATGTTGGAACGGTACGGCAGAATCTTGGAACCGGCCGGCATGATATGGTCGGTCGTGATATTATCTTCTACCTTCAGAATCAGCTCGGCATCAAGCGTTTCTTTCGCCGGCTCTCCCAGCGGACATTCCTTGATGTTCGGTCCCTTGAGGATCTTCACGTCTGCAGCCTTGTCTGCCGGTGCCGGATCGATAACAGCGGTATCGTTGATCTTGAAGGATTCCGGCATACTGATCTCCGGCATCTCGCCAAGGAGTCTCGGATCGGTGATTTCTCCGGTCAGTGCAGCGGCAACGGCCGTCTCCGGAGATACAAGGAATACTTTTGCGTCCTTGGTTCCGCTTCTTCCCAGGAAATTTCGGTTGAAGGTACGCAGGGAAACGCCGCCGGAGTTCGGGGAGAATCCCATTCCGATGCAAGGGCCGCAGGCACATTCCAGAACTCTTGCGCCGGATGCGATGATGTCAGACAGTGCGCCGCAGTCTGCCAGCATGGTCAGAACCTGCTTGGATCCCGGTGAAATGGAGAGGCTGACGGACGGATCGATGACCTTTCCCTTAAGGAGAGCCGCAACCTTCAGCATATCGAACAGGGATGAGTTGGTGCAGGAACCGATGCAGACCTGATCAACCTTGGTTCCCTTCAGAGAAGCAACGGTCTTTACCGCGTCCGGGCTGTGCGGGCAGGCAATCATAGGCTCCAGCTTATCCAGATCGATGTCGATGACCTTATCGTACTCCGCATCCGGATCACTTGCCAGCGGCGTGTAATCTTCTTCTCTTCCCTCTGCTTTCAGGAATTCGTGGGTAACCTCATCGGACGGGAAGATGGATGTGGTCGCGCCGAGCTCCGTTCCCATGTTGGTGATGGTCGCACGCTCCGGAACAGACAGCTGCTTAATTCCAGGGCCGCCCCACTCTACGATGTATCCGACACCGCCCTTTACAGACAAAATGCGAAGGATTTCAAGAGAGATATCCTTGGCAGTGACAAATGGCTGAAGGGTTCCGGTCAGGTTGACTTTAATCATCTTCGGCATGTTGATGTAGTAAGCACCGCCGCCCATGGCAACGGCTACATCCAGTCCGCCGGCTCCCATGGCCAGCATTCCGATTCCGCCGCCGGTCGGGGTGTGGCTGTCAGAGCCGATCAGAGTCTTTCCCGGCTTTCCAAAACGCTCCAGATGAACCTGGTGGCAGATGCCGTTTCCCGGACGGGAGAATTTCAGTCCGTGCTTATAGGCCATGGACTGAATGAATCTGTGGTCATCTGCATTCATAAAACCGGACTGCAAGGTGTTATGGTCGACATAGGCAACGGAGAGTTCTGTCTTTACGCGGGGAATTCCCATCGCCTCAAACTCCAGATATGCCATCGTTCCTGTTGCATCCTGGGTCAGGGTCTGGTCGATTTTCAGGCCGATTTCCTTTCCCGGAATCATTTCTCCCTTTACCAGATGATTTTTTATGATTTTCTGTGCAATGGTCAGTCCCATTATTCCTCTCCTTCCACAATACCTGCAGCCTGTTTGCGCTCTTCCTCTTTTTTCTTTGTCAGAATTTCGTAGCTCTGCAGAACGCCCTTATAGGCGTGTTCGATATGCATCTGCATCAGTGTCTCAACCTTATCGCCGTCGTGGTCGGCCAGAGCGTCCATGATCTGATGGTGCTCCGCGATGGATTCCACAAGACGTTTTTCCGTCTGCTCCAGGGATGCCTTTCTGTAACGCATCAGCTTGTGGTGCAGCGGCTGCAGAATTCTTTTCAGCACGCGGCTCTTGCTGGCAACGTACAGAAGATCATGGAATTCAGTATCCAGGTCTCTGACCTTGTCGGTGTCATTTTTCTGTGCGTAGAATTCCTGTTTTTCGATGATTTCCTTCATGTCAGCAAGCTGTTCATCCGTGATATGCTCTGCTGCTCTTCTGGTGGCCAGAACCTCTACACGGCGCTTGACCTCATAAATGTCACTGACGTCATCGAAGGTCATGCCCAGAACAACCGTGCCGTTCGTGGACTCTTCAATCAGGTCTTCTGCCATCAGCCGGTTCAGCGCTTCTCTGATCGGGGTGCGGCTGACGCCCAGTTCTGCGGTCAGTCTCTTTTCACTGATGATTTCTCCTCTGGCATAGGTGCCGTTCAGGATATTGTGCTCCAGCTGGTCGAAAACCCGGTCAGCCAGAGAGATTGTCTTATATTCCATTTTCACTGTTCTTTTCTCCTTGGTTGATTCGCTTTTTGTCTATTTCTGAAATGGGTGCTCGCCCCAGTGTTTCTTTACCTGTTTCTCCAGCTCGCCGGTGGACAGTGCCGTGGTTCTTCCGTCTGCGTACTGTTCATCAACCCATTTCTTGATTTCATGGATTTTCGGATCGTCTTTCTCGATCTCGCGGTCCTTCGAAAGGCCGTAGTGCTCATTAATCCAGTAAGCAATTCCGGCATTGCCGCTGGTCTTGCTGACGACAACTCCAGGCTTTCTGTTCAGCAGCTTCTTGGTGTTGAAGATGTTGTAAATTTCCTCATCTTTCAGCAGGCCGTCTGCGTGAATGCCCGCGCGGGTGACGTTGAAGTCCTCGCCGACAAAAGGCTGCATCGGCGGAATATCGTAATGCAGTTCGTCCCTGTAATAGCGTGCGATTTCCGTAATGACTGTCGGATCCATACCGTCCATGGAACCTCTCAGCGATGCGTATTCAAATACCATTGCCTCCAGCGGAATGTTACCGGTACGCTCGCCGATTCCCAGCAGTGTGCAGTTGACGGCACATGCGCCATACAGCCATGCGGTTGCTGCGTTTGGCACCGCCTTATAGAAATCGTTATGACCGTGCCACTCCAGCATCTCGCTCGGAACACCGGCGTAATGCTGCAGACCGTAAATGATGCCCGGCACACTTCTCGGCAGCGCAACTTCTGAATACGGTATACCGTATCCCATCGTGTCGCAGGCGCGGATCTTGACCGGAATGCCCGCCTCATCAGAAAGCTTCATGATCTCCGTGATGAACGGCAGTACAAATCCGTAGAAGTCTGCTCTGGTGATGTCCTCTAGGTGGCAGCGCGGAATCAGTCCGGCATCGAAGGCAGAGCGGATCGTTTCCAGGTAGTAATCCACAGCCTGGCGGCGCGTCATCTTCATTTTATGGAAGATGTGATAATCACTGCAGGATACCAGAATTCCCGTTTCCTTGATTCCCAGATCCTTTACCAGCTGAAAGTCCTTCTTGGACGCACGGATCCAGGTCGTGATCTCCGGGAACTTATAGCCCAGCTCCATACACTTCTCCAGCGCTTCCCTGTCCTTCTTCGTATACACAAAAAACTCCGACTGGCGGATAATTCCATATGGTCCGCCCAGCCGGGCCATCATCTTATACAGATCAACAATCTGCTTTACCGTATACGGCTCTCTGGACTGCTGACCGTCACGAAAAGTCGTGTCCGTAATCCAAATGTCTTCCGGCATATTCATCGGAACGCGGCGATGGTTGAACGCAACTTTAGGCACGTTGTCGTAGTCATAAATATCGCGGTAAAGATTCGGCTTTTTCACATCCTGCAGGGTGTACTTGTAACTTGCCTGCTCAAGTAAATGTGTCTTTTTAGATTGTTCCAGCATGTAATCACCTCTTCCGTTATTTTCGTATTTACGTATACAAGTATATGGCCGGCAGAGCATTCTGTCAATGAAATGCACCCGATTTTACAAGTATTTATTTTGTACAACGGATATTTATTCACTGTCGTTGTTATTAACGCATAAATATCCATGGATTATTTGTTATTATTATAACATTTTCGACAAAAGCCACCTGCCAAGGGGTTAATTCCTTGTGTGACACATACAAGCGTGTATACAGTATCCCGACTCCAGCCGATGCCTGTGCCGTCCACCAGCTGGCGAAATACAGCCGGATGCATTATAAAATCAAAGGATT
>CAJMLL010000058.1 GCA_905214225.1 uncultured bacterium
TCCTGCCATGGATCTTTTAGTTATTCAGGTGTCCAACTTCATTTTACAATCAACGAACATTTTCATCATTCATCAGAGGATGAAATGATCATGAAGATCGCGAGGCATTGTTCTGTCTCGCGATTTCTGCAGAATAGAGTAGTTTAAGGAAATTTTACATATGGGTTATTTTTTGACTGCGGTATTGATATTTGCACTGGATCAGGGAAGCAAGATTCTGATCCGGTCACGTATGATGCCGGGAGACCAGTTTTCCGTGATTCACGGACTTCTCTCCATTCACTACATTCAGAATCAGGGTGCGGCATTCGGGATTCTCTCGTCATCCGGGCATCTGCTGGAGACGATACCGATTGTTGTGATTATTGCCGTTCTGATTGTCGTGCTGATAAATAAATATATGCATCCTTTCTGTAAGTACGCGCTGATTCTGATCGCCGTTGGAGGCCTGGGAAATTTGACCGATCGTGTTTTATTCGGAAAGGTTACCGATATGATCAGCATCAGCTTTTTCCCTCCGATCTTTAATGTTGCAGATATCGCAATTACAACAGGATGCATCATGATTGCGGTATACGTACTTTTTGGTGAGCGCTTCCGCAACTCTTCTGCTTACAGGAGAAAAAGATAATGCGGGAATTTAAATTTACAGTAAACAGTGAGGAAGCCGGGAAACGGCTGGATAAAGTCATTACAGACAGACTGACGGGCTATTCCCGCTCTCAGGTGAAAAAGCTCTTTGAGCTGGGAAATGTCTATGTCGATCATAAGGATGTGAGCGCCGGAAAGCAGAAGGTGGAAGAAGGGATGCAGGTGCATCTGAGGATTCCCCAGCAGGAGAATTTTGAGATCCGGCCGGAAAATATCCCGATCGATATCGTCTATGAAGACGAGGATGTTCTGGTGGTCAATAAGCCGCGGGGAATGGTGGTTCATCCGGCTCCGGGAAATTACAGCGGGACGCTGGTGAATGCACTTCTGTATTATCTGGGAAAGGAACATCTGTCCGATGTGAACGGCGATGTCCGGCCTGGAATCGTGCACCGGATAGATAAAGACACCAGCGGTCTGCTCATGATCGCGAAGAATAATGAGGCGCATAAAAGCCTTGCAGAGCAGCTGTATGTGCATTCGATCCGCAGACAGTACATTGCCCTGGTGCAGGATAATATCAAAGACGATGACGGTACGATAGATGCGCCGATCGGAAGAGACAGAAAAAACCGCATGAAACGCAGCGTCAACGGAGAAAATCCAAAACGGGCGGTCACACATTTTCACGTGCTGGAGCGGTTCGGCTTCTGCACACTGATTGCCTGTCAGCTGGAAACAGGGAGAACCCATCAGATCCGTGTGCACATGGCATCCATCAAGCATCCGCTTGTGGGAGATCCGATGTACGGCTCCAGAAAGACCTGGAAGGGCCAGATGGCCCAGCTGCTGTCCCGGATGCAGGGGCAGCTCCTCCACGCGCAGATCCTCGGCTTCAATCATCCGCGGACCGGAAAATATATGGAATTCCGGGCTCTGCTTCCGGAAGAGTTTGAGAAGGTTCTGGCATATCTGAGAGAGAAGCGCTGACCATCAGACAAAAGAAAAAAGCAAGGCCGGATTCCGGCAGACCGATAAGTCGTACGTGTGTGTTCATGACGGTGACCGGCTTCCGATTTCATTTCGTGACAGCTGGAGATCCGCCGGAATCCTGAATGACTGCCGGATCAGACATACGGCATGCTGCTTCTGCGCGGCTGCTCTGCGGCATACTGCGCCGGAATCGTCCGGCAGCGCAGATCCGGGAGATGGATGTCTCCGCTCAGATGCATGGATCGGACGACCGACAGGCAGTCTCTGCAGATGACGCCTCCTTTGAATGTCTGATTTCCGTTGAGATTCCCGCACAGGGAACAGAATTCACTCATCACCTTACCTCCTTTCTGCGTCTATCATAGGAAATGGCAGATATGGGGACAAGCGCAAAAGTGCAGTATATATCAGAATTGTGTCCGGACAGGCAGCTTTTGAATGGGAAAAGCTCTTGCCCGTTTTTCTTTTGTCCGAAAAAGATGTGGGTGGAGAGAAACGAAAAGTCCGGGTGCAGAAGGCTCTCGTCCGACAGACCAAAAAGAAATGAGATTGTATATGATAAAATACAATAAAAGGCAGGTTTCACATAAAGAACACGGATAATTTGATAATATATTAACAAAATCGGGTATAATGAGTATAGTTGGGGTAGAATAGAAATAGAAAGCAGCAGGTTTTAAAGAGCTGTAATATGGTAGAGGAGATTATTATGTCTGAAACAATGCAAAATCGTCTGCAGCACCAGTCCGGAGCGGGTGCTTTTCCGCATGCGGGGTACATGCCGGTGGACCGGTCCGGGAAGAAGGAAAAGGATGCGGCTGCATGCGGTTCAGATGCACCGCAGAATGATCAGACCGCTTCCGGGATGAGTCCTGAGAATGTTCAGAAGGCAGAAAAGAAGATGCTGGAAGGCATTACCCAGGAAGAAATCAACGAGGCTATGCTGGAAATCGCACATTCTCATCCGGAAACCGTGCTGACCCGTCAGGAAGGTTTTGATGTCCTGATGATGCGCTACGATTCCGCGATTCGTGAAGTCAGGACCAAGCTGGAAATTCTGAACGAAGAGATGAGCCTCCGTGGAGATTCCAACCCGATTTCTTCCATCATTACCAGAAGAAAAAAACCGCAGAGCATTTATGAGAAGCTGATCCGTCAGGGAAATGAGATTTCCGTCAAGTCGATTGAAGAGAATTTGAACGATGTGGCCGGTGTGCGCGTGATCTGCCCCTTCCAGGATGATATTTATAAAGTGGCAAAGATGCTCGCCCAGCAGGACGACATTACGCTGATTCAGGTGAAGGATTACATCAAGCATCCGAAGCCGAACGGCTACAGAAGCTTCCACATGATCGTCGAAGTTCCCGTGTTCTTCTCCAATGAAAAGCGTCCGATGCGTGTCGAGGTGCAGATCAGGACAGTCGCCATGGATTACTGGGCGAGCCTGGAGCACAGAATGAAATACAAGAAGGCGCTTCCGGTGGAGACCACGGCAGCGATTTACGACGATCTGAAGAAATGCGCCGACACGATCGCCGACACCGACGCCAAGATGCTGCAGATCAGAGAGCGCATCAATATTCTGGAGCGTGAGCATAAAGCGACACGCCTGGATGAGAAGAACGAGCGTCCGGATTCAGCAGTGATGTATAAATAACATTGCGTTATTCTGACTGAAAAAGAAAAAGAAACGGGCATCTGCCCGGGATATCGAAAATCCCGGGCCGATGTCCGTATTTTTGTCTGAAATGAAGATAATAACAAGGCTGCCGGCTATACGCCCGGCGCTTCGATGGCGGCATGCCGTCCCCTGCCGGGCAGACGGCCGGTGAAAAAAAGTTTTTTATTTCGTTACCCTTTCTGTCCGTCCGGCTCTTTCGGGTTGACGTAGACCGTACGGTTGTGGGTGAAAATCACCATGCCCGGTTTGGCGCCGTTCGGCTTCTTCACGTAGCGGACGCGGACGTAGTCTACCGGCACGTTCTCCGACGTCCTGGCCTTGCTGTGGTAAGCGGCAAGGGCGGCGGCTTCCATGACGGCGGTTTCCGTCAGTTCCTTCCCCTGGGTTTCCAGGATGACGTGAGAGCCCGGAATGTCCTTTGTGTGCAGCCAGTAGTCATTCTTCGATGCCAGTTTCAGCGTCAGTGCATCGTTTTCCTTATTATTCCGTCCAACCAGAACCGTGAATCCGTCGCTGGTCTGATACTTCAGCGGGTGCGGGCGGAACTTCGGCTTTTTCCGGCGGTTTGCGGCCTTGTGCGGACGGATCCAGCCCTCTTCCTCCAGTTCCTGGCGCAGATCCTCAATGTCCCGGATGCTGTCCGTATTATTCAGATAGGTGTAGACCGATTCCAGATAATCGATATTCTCCTGATTTTCCTTCAGCTGCGCCTTCTTCTCATGGACGGCGGTTTTTGCCTTACCGTACTGCTTGAAGTAATTCTGCGCATTCTTATTCGGAGACCAGCGGGGATCCAGCGGAATCGTGATTTCCTTACCGTTATAGTAATTCGTCACCGTAACTTCCTTCATGCCTGGCTGAATCAGATGCATGTTCGCCGTCAAAAGCTCACCGTAGA
Source organism: uncultured bacterium (assembly GCA_905214225.1). Classification (GTDB taxonomy): domain Bacteria; phylum Bacillota; class Clostridia; order Peptostreptococcales; family Anaerovoracaceae; genus Aminicella. The sequence continues at coordinate 4,164 of CAJMLL010000058.1, forward strand.
GCCGCAGCTGGTCCGAGTTTTCCGCCTTCAGCAGATCCTCGTTCAGGCGCTGTTTCTTCAGATACAGCTTGTCCAGGCGGTTCTTCACCGAGTGCACCAGACTGTGGGATTTCTGCCGCGCGCGGTTGGTCGCATTCCGGTGCTCATAGAAATATCCGCAGGCATGGCTCAGCGAGTCGAAGTCCAGGCGCTTGCAGCTGTTTTCATATTCAGAGAGCGGTGCCATGTAGAATTCCACCGGTTTTCCCTGTTCATCCTCATAGACCACAGGTTCCAGCGCATTGTCCTCAATTCTCGACAAAAATTTCCTGAGCAGGGCGTAACGGTGGGGCGCTGCGAACAGTTCTCTCGCGAAACACGGCGCGATTCCTCCGACTTTTGACAGAAGCGCCTTCGGCGTATCTCCCGCGTTTTCCAGCTCTTCCTCCGTGATTTCCCGGAAGGGAATCTTGTTCTGCGAAGGCGGATAGCTGTAAGTCATGCCCGGCAGCACCTGACGCGCCCGGCTTTCATCCAGGGAAATCTTTTTGATGCAGTCAATGATTTTTCCCGTGGACATCTCCACCAGCACGATGTTGCTGTGCTTTCCCATGATCTCAAAAATCAGTTTTTTATTCACGGTGAATCCCAGTTCATTCAGTGTTTCCACGCTGATCTCCAGAATTCTTTCCGAATCCTTCTGCTCCACGCTGGTGATCCGCCCGCTCTGCAGATGCTTTCTCAACAGCATGCAGAATGGCAGCGGCGCCGGGGGATTCAGCGGATTCTTATCGATCAGACGCACGCAGGACGCGGAAGAATCCACAGTCGCGTACAGCCTCTTGTTCCCGTTTTTTGTATGAATATGCAGAACCAGTTCGCTGGATTCCGGCTGGTAAATCTTATCAATCTTTCCGTATAATATCTGTTCACGGAGTTCTCCGGCCATTGCAGCGGTTACGATTCCGTCAAATGCCATAACAATCAGCTCCTTATCTTAATCACGGCCTTGCCCGTGTATATTTTGTCCCTGAAATTCTCTTCAGAAAATGGTCTGTGCCTTAAAAATCCAAAGCGGCAGGCACAGTATTATCATTATATGCTTATCGGTCTGCAATTGTAAAGAGATGAACCCTGTGTTAAAATAATCATAAGTATGCATGATTGAAAAATAGCGGGAGGCAAGGAAAAATGATCAGAAGCATGACAGGGTTTGGACGCGGTGAATACCGGGATGAGGAGCGTTCTGTGACGGCGGAAATCCGCTCGGTTAATCACCGCTACTGCGATGTTGCGGTGAAGCTGCCATACGCCTATTCGTTTGCGGAGGATCCGGTCAGAAAGGCCGTGAAGAAACATATCCGGCGCGGAAAGGCGGACTGCAGAATCACGATCGATCTGCTGAAGGACAGCGATGTGAAGATTTCACTCAACCGTCCGGTTCTGGATCAGTATATGGACAGCCTGCGCAGGATGAAGGATGAATATCAGCTTGAGGGGGATATTTCCGTAAGTCTCGCGGCATCGCTTCCGGATGTATTTAAGGAAGAGCCTTCGGTGGCAGATGAAGAGGCCATTGTGAAGGCCTGTGAAGCGGCGGCGGAGCAGGCGGCGGAAAACCTGAGCGGCATGCGGCTGATCGAGGGCGAGAAGCTCGCAAAGGATCTTCTGATGCGGGCCGATCTGGTAAAGGGCTATGTGGAATCGATCGAGAAGCGTTCCGAGCACGTGCCGGAAGAATACCGGGACAAGCTGCAGGAGCGGATTAAGGACCTGCTTTCCGATTCTTCCGTGGAAGTTCCGGAAGACCGCCTGGCCGTGGAAGTCGCGATGTTTGCGGACAAGGCCAATATCACGGAGGAGCTGATCCGCCTGAAGAGCCATCTGGACCAGATGAAGGCGATTATCTCCAGCGATGAAGAGGCCGACGGAAAGAAGCTGGATTTCCTGGTTCAGGAGATGAACCGCGAGGCAAATACCATCGGGTCCAAGGCCAATGACCTGGACATTACCCGCCTGGTTCTCAAGTGCAAGGCAGAGATTGAGAAAATCCGCGAACAGGTGCAGAATATCGAATAGCGCCGGGAAAATCAGTTGAAATACAGCGGTTTTCATGCTAAAATAAGAGTTCATAGTAAGATGCATTTGGAGGAATTCGGATGAGCGAAAAACGCGGAAAACTTTTTGTTATTTCAGGTCCGTCCGGTGCGGGCAAAGGCACCATCTGCAAGAGGCTGATGGAGGACAGTGATCCTGAAGATCTGGCTCTTTCCGTATCGATGACGACCAGAAAGCCGAGAGAAGGAGAAGTCGACGGAGTCAGCTACTTCTTTAAGACAAAGGAAGAATTCGAGCAGGAAATCGAACGTGGAGGTCTTCTGGAATATGCGGCCGTTTATGAGAACTATTACGGCACGCCGAAGGCTTATGTGGAAGAAAAGCTGAAGGCCGGCACAGATGTCATTCTGGAAATTGATATTCAGGGCGCGATGAACGTGAAGAAGTCAAGGCCGGAAAGCACATTTATCTTTATTCTGCCGCCTTCCATGGATGTTCTCAGAAAACGTCTGATCGGACGCGGAACGGAAACGGAAGAGGCTGTAGAGCTGAGACTTTCCAAGACAAAAAGTGAGGTTTCTCACATCAGAGACTATGACTATTATGTGGTAAACGATGATCTGGTGCGGGCCGTTGCTGAGGCCAAGGCGATTTTTACCGCTGAGCATCAGAAGGTGGAAGACGGCGTATCCGAGCTGCTGAAGAATTACGGCGCAGAGTAAGAGAAGGCTGTAATCTGCTGGCAGAGACCAGGAAAGGTCGTCGCAGCATTCATTATTCAGGAAAACAGAAATCCGGCAGGACTGAGGCAGGATGACAAAAAGCGGTTTTTCGCGGAGCGTCCGTTTCAGCGGCCGGAGAGTCACGATATACAGAGAACACTGCACAGAAGACAGGGGCAGGCCGGAAAAGCTGCAGGGAACACGTCAGAAAGGATGCGGCCTTGCGCGGGAGGGTTTTGTCTGCGGAAACAGGAGGAGAAGCAACATGTCCATGTTATATCCATCAATTAATGAGTTGAAGAAAAAAGTCGACAGTCCGTACACACTGTGCATTCTGGCGGCGAAGCGTGCGAGAGATCTGATCGACGGAAAGCCGGAACTGACAGAATGTAATAGCCCGCGTCCGGTTTCCAAGGCCGCAGAGGATATCTATGAGGATATGATCACTTACAAGCGTCCGGCTATCGCGCTGGCGGATGAGGCTGAGGACATCGGAATGAACCTTGAAGAACTGGCGGAACAGGTCGGCGCTGAACCGCTCACAGCGGAAGAAATTTCCCAGCTGAAGGCTGAGGGAGACACCGATATTCTCGGAGATGCTGCCGGTGAAGACGTTCAAGAAGACGCACCGGAAGAGGAAGAAACTCCGGAAGAGTAACGAAAGGCGGATGCAATGGACACAGAAATGTGTGCAGATTGAAAGAGAGAGGCTGCAGCCCCGTAATGGGGCCGCGGTCTTTTTGTGGTTTTCGTGACGGTGTAAGGATGGGGAAAATATATGGATAAGCACAGCATATCATTTATGGAGGCTCTGGGGAATCTGGACCCGGAGCCAAAGGATGTATTTCAGTATTTCAGGGAACTGTCGAAGATTCCGAGGGCATCGCGCAGCACGGACCAGGCGGCCGGCTATCTTCTGTCCTTCGCGGAGAAGCGGAAGCTCCCGTGCACGGTGGATGCCTGTAATAATGTGGTGATCATCAAAGCGGCATCGGAAGGCATGGAAGATCGTCCGCCGGTCATGCTCCAGGCGCATATGGATATGGTTCTGGAAGTGTCGGAACAGGCTGATAAAGACCCGCGGACCCATGGGATTTCCACCTATACGGACGGGGACTGGATGAAGGCGAGGGGCACGACACTGGGCGCGGACGACGGAATCGGCTGTGCGATGATGCTTGCCGTTCTTGCTGACGATACTCTCCGCCATCCAAGGATTGAGGCGGTGTTTACTTCCGATGAGGAGATCGGCATGAAGGGGGCAGAGCGCATGGATGATCATATTCTGAGGGCGCTGAGTGCCCGCCGCTGCATCAATCTGGATACGCATGAGGAAGGAAAGCTGGTCCTGGGAAGCACCGGCGGGATGTCTGTGGAGACAGTGATTCCGATTAAGAGAAAACCGTTTTCAGGAAGTATTGCCTGCAGAATTTCTGTGCGGGGGCTGAAAGGCGGGCACAGCGGCCGGGATATTATGGAAGGAAGGGGAAACGCCCTCATGCTGCTGGGACGTGTCCTCTACGAGCTTTTCCATACAGCGCCGCTGCGTCTGGTGAACATTCACAGCACAGAACGCTTGAATGTCATTCCGGCACATGCGGAGGCAGATATTGTGACCACGCCGCAGGGGGTTCCGCGCATCACGGAAATCAGTGAAAAGCTGCAGGATATTCTGAGTAAAGAATACGTGGATACGGATCCAGGTCTGCAGATTGAAGTTGATATCATGGATGAAGGCGGTGCAGGGCCGTCTGCAGCGGGAACAGCTGCTGCCGGAGCTGCAGGCCTTTCAGGCGGACAGGGCATGAGAAATTCCGCGGAGGGAAGACGAACTGCGGCGGAAGATTCCTTCTTCAGCGGCTCCGGCAGAAATGCAGGAAACTCTGGAAAAGCCGCTGCTGCCGATGATTCCTTCTGGCAGAAAGCCGCAAAAAAACAGGTGGTCATGCATACGAATACGGTGGTTTCTGCGGGCACCCAGCTGCCGCCGGAGCCGGATGTGCGGATCTACCGCCGCGTCGGCGAAAAAGAAAGTCTGCAGATTCCCCTCGATGAAAAGAGCACCCGCGCCATCCTGGCCTACTTTATGTGCCTGCCGCGCGGCGTCATCCGTATGAGTCCGGTTTACAGCGGCCTTCCGGAAGTTTCCACAGTGACTTCACAGGCAGAGCTGCGCCGGAACGAATTTCACGCCTGGGGCTTGATCAGAAGCTTTTCCGAGACCCGGAAATACTTCCTTGCCGAGCGCATCGAGACACTGGCAGAAACCCTCGAAGGCGACATCATGACCTACGACAACTACTACGCCTGGAACGCGCCAGCCGATTCTCCGCTGGCCGATGCATTCGCAAAGGCGTATGAAGAAGAAACCGGAAAAGCCCCGGAGCGCACTGCCGTTCCGGCAAGCCTCGAGTGCGGCGTGCTCTGCAGCCAGCTTGGAGAAGACCTGGATATCATTTCCGTCGGCCCGACCGTAGAAAACGACCACTCCATCTACGAGCGCCTGTCCCTCTCTTCAACAAAACAGTCCTATCAGGTGCTGAAGCGCCTGCTGGCGGAGCTGTAGAAAAGTATGAACAATCCCGAAGGCCGGAATATGCCGGCCTTCGGGATTGCTATTATCGTTGAAATCATAGTGTTTACAGCCTTTGAGAACAATCACCATCAAATCATTTAAAATTTTTTCGAAAAAACTTTAAAATAAATTGTAAAATAGTGTTGACAATATACCGGATATGCGGTATATTAATATCGTGCTCACTGAGGTGAGCGCAGTGAGCACGATAATCCGAAGTAGCTCAATGGTGGAGCAACCGGCTGTTAACCGGTAGGCTGTGGGTTCGAGCCCCACCTTCGGAGTTCTTATTTTGCCGGTGTGGCGGAATTGGCAGACGCACAGGACTTAAAATCCTGAGGTCTTTATCGACCGTACCGGTTCGACCCCGGTCACCGGCATCTTATTAAATGATCCGGCGGGGTCTTCGTCGCGGGGTAGAGCAGTTGGTAGCTCGTCGGGCTCATAACCCGGAGGTCGCAGGT
>CAJMLL010000059.1 GCA_905214225.1 uncultured bacterium
ACAACCGTGTTTTGTTTTTTCACTGTCTCTCATAAGGGGAGCATATCATTCAGCGCCGTGAAAGGGTGGGGTTCTTATTATAGATTCAGCTTAGCACTCTCAGGTACACAGTGCTAAACCCACTGAAAACAGCTGAGAGTTCCGGCTGAGCAACAGCGCAGGCTGTATAAACACGAGTAAAGAATTAAGGAGGTTTTCATTATGTTGTTCCCAAGCGTATTCAGAGATAATTTATTTAACGATTTTAATGATATCATGGACTGGCCGACCGTCAGTACCGATCCGACACTGATGAAGAGTGACGTGAAAGACGCCGGTGATCATTATGAGCTGACGATGGATCTGCCGGGATTCAGCAAGGATAATGTAAAGCTCCAGCTGAAAGACGGAGTCCTGAACTTCCAGGCCTCTACAAGCAAGAGTAATGACGAGAAAGATGAGGACGGAAAGTATCTGCGCCGCGAGCGCTTCCAGGGCAGCTGCTCCAGAAGTTTCTACGTCGGCAAAGATGTAAAAGAAGAGGATATCAAGGCGAAATTCGATAATGGTGTTCTGACCGTCTGTGTTCCTAAGAAGGAAGACAAGCCAGAAGTCGAGGACAATCACCTCATTCAGATCGAGGGTTAATCCCCTCTTTCTGACCCCGGTCCCGGCAAAAGCCAATACGCCGGGGACCGGATGATCAATCAATGAGCTTTTCCAGGCAATACCAATAAATCAATCCAACCAATATTCAAACACTCACTTACAATTCTAAAAGAAAAAGAGCTCCGGATTATGTCAGTCCGGAGCTCTTTTTTATCTTACCGCCGCTCCTCCCGGAACGCAGATATCCTCCTCTTCCTTTCCGACTACGAACTGCGCGATCAGGAAAGCAATCAGATACAGACCTGCAAGAACGATGATGACATTCTCATAGGACCCTGTCAGACGGAGAATCAGTGCCGTGAGCTGGTTTCCGGAAAGTCCCGCAAAGGCCCATGCGGACAGCGCCACGCCGTGAATCGTGCTGATGTTCTTCATGCCGAAACGGCTGGACAAAAGCGCAGGCAGTGTGCTGAATCCCCCGCCGTATCCGGCGTTCACCACAAGAAGCAGGATAAATACGATGACCATAATTCCTTTAGAAACAGCAGAAACAGAAAATGCCAGAAGCGCCGCACCGATGCACAGCAGGAAAATCGCTTTATACACAGAATTCCTGTCCTTCAGATGATCGCTGAAGCTGGAAAATCCGATTCGGCCCAGAGCATTGGACGCCGCGGTCAGAGACTGAACGACGCTGATCGCCGCCATTCCGAATCCTGCCAGCTGCAGAATCGGCTTCTCATAAGAAATCAGGGCCAGTCCGCAGGTGATGTTGATGTAAAACATCAGCCAGATGCCCGCATAGGTTTTATTCTTAAAGAAGCGCAGGCGGTTGACATTGCTCTTTACCCTCGGCTCAACCCAGCCATCCGGTTTTTTCAGGAGAAAATGACCGAGCATCATCATCAGGAAATACACGCCTGTCAGGACAAAAAACATATTCGCAAGGCCGATCTTCCCCTGTAACGTGTTCATGACCGGGCTTGCAATTGCCTTTGCCAGGCCGAATCCCATAATGGAAATTCCGGTTCCCAGGCCCGGATTATCCTTAAACCAGAGCATCAGAGTCTTTACCGGCGTAAGATAGCCGATTCCCAGACCGATTCCCATAATGCATCCATAACACAGGAAAATTCCGGCTGTTGTCAGTCCCCTTCCCAGCATACCGGAATAGCGGATGCAGAGTCCCGTTCCCGCCATGCCGGCAGTAAAACAGAGGCAGGCGATCAGGCTTGCCTTGTGAATGTTTCTTTCAATAAATGGGCCTGCAAAAGCGGCAGACATGCCGAGAAAAAAGATTGCCAGACTGAAGGCAAATCCGATCAGTGCCGGAGAAGTGCCGATCCGTTCCGCCAGAGCGCCGCTGAAGGACGACCAGCAGTAGACAGTTCCGATGCTGCAGTGAATCAGCAGAGCCGGAACCGCTGCGCGCATCCATTTGTTTTCGATAAGTTTCATCATGTCATGACCTCCGAATCTTCCAGGTACATGACAGAATGCCTCGTACCTGAACATAAGGTTGGGGTGTCTTCCTGTTTTCCCTGAACATCGGAATAATTGCAGAAAACGAAACTGCCGTACAGAGGAAATCATCCCCCATATCCATTTCAGAGAATAAAAAAAACAACTCATTGAATTGAGCTGCCCAGGCGGTCGGCATGTATAAATCTGCAGCGCACCGTGTTCTTTCACGTGATCCGCCAGCGCTGCGGACAGATTTTCATTCCGGTATTTCTCTCTGGACGACATTCCGTCCGGAAAGATAAAACCGATATCTAGAGAATAGCGTATTTGCTTCTTCCGGTCAAGAGGGAAAATAACGAGATACTGTCAATCGCTGATGGGAGTTTTCGTTGACAGGTCTCCAAGTTGTTTTGTGATCTGTACGCAGCATGGTAATAAATTACACTATTTCTCATTCCAGGCACTGACCTGCTCTCTCAGCCAGCCGCACCATTGATTCACACCCTCTCCGGTTTTGGCGTTGATCGGAATGATTTTCAGTTTTGGTTGACCAAACAACCTTTTAGTGATATATTTGACTCGGAAAACAAAATAGCAAGAAACCGATGAGGCGAAGAAAAGATAATTATGCTCCTACAGAGAGTCTGCGAAGCTGAGATGCAGATGGAAAACAGGTTATGCAATATGGATCGCTGAGGGCGCGGTCAAAGGCCGGAAGAAGGTGTTCATCAGAATGAACTTTTCCCCCGTCTGAGTATTCCGCGACGTAAGGCACACGTCAGCTGCCAGGAATATGATGGTATTCCCCAGAGTGCGCATTATGCGAAGCAAGGTGGCATCGCGGATGATTGAAGATTATTCGTCCTTGGCAGATTAAAATGATTATCTGCCAGGGGCTTTTTTCTTGCCAGGGTAAATTTTGCCGCTGAATGGGGTCTTTAGGAAAGGAAACCAGATTGAACATTACGCCTAGTCTTGATGAAATTAAAAAGATTGCTGCAGAGGGAAAATATGATATCGCGCCGGTCATGGGAGAAATGCTCTCGGATATGGCGACGCCGGTTCAGGTCATGCGGAAAATGCTGAATATTTCCGAACACTGCTACATGCTGGAGAGCGCAGAGGACAACAAACAGTGGGGCCGCTACTCCTTCCTCGGATGTGAGCCGAAAAGCGCGATCAGCGCAGTGAACGGTGTGCTGAAAATCGACGACCTGACCATTGAGAACGCGGATCCGAGAAAATACATCCGCCAGATTATGGAGAAGAACCGCTCACCGAAGATTCCGGAAATGCCGCCCTTCACCGGAGGACTTGTCGGATATTTCTCTTACGATTATCTGAAGTATTCTGAGCCGACTCTCCGCCTGGACGCGGAAGACACGGAGGGTTTTCAGGATGTGGACCTGATGCTGTTCGATAAGGTCATCTGCTTCGACAACTACCGGCAGAAGATCCTGTTGATCGCCAACATGCCGCTGAATGGCGACCTGGATGCCGCCTATAACAAGGCGCAGCTGGAAATCCAGCATCTGAAGGACCTGATCCTGAACGGCACTCCGAAGAAAGACATTCCGGGCCACATGACTTCTGAAATCAAGCCGTATTTCTCGAAAGACCAGTACTGCGGCATGGTCCAGAAAGCCAAGCACTACATCAAGGAAGGCGATATTTTCCAGATCGTCCTGTCCAACAGACTGGAAGCGGATTTTGAGGGCTCCCTCTTCAACACCTACCGGGTTCTGAGGACGCTGAACCCTTCCCCATACATGCTGTACTTCTCCGGTTCCGACATGGAGGTCGCCGGAGCATCCCCGGAGACCCTGGTCAAGCTGCAGGACGGAACCCTGCACACCTTCCCGCTTGCGGGAACCCGGCCGAGAGGAAAGACAAAGGAAGAAGATGACCGGCTGGAAAAGGAACTTTTGGAAGACCCGAAGGAACTGGCCGAGCACAACATGCTGGTCGACCTGGGCAGAAACGACATCGGAAAACTCAGCAAATTCGGCACAGTGGAAGTCGAGAAATACCATGTGATCGAGAAATATTCCCACGTCATGCACATCGGTTCAACCGTAAAAGGCGAAATCAGAGACGACATGGACGCGCTGGACGCAGTAGACTCGGTTCTGCCTGCCGGTACACTTTCCGGAGCACCGAAGCTCAGAGCCTGCCAGCTGATCAACGATCTGGAAAACAATAAACGCGGAATTTACGGCAGAGCGATCGGATACATTGATTTCACCGGAAATCTGGACTGCTGCATCGCCATCCGCATTGCCTATAAGAAGAATAATAAAGTGTTTATCCGGAGCGGAGCCGGAATCGTTTACGATTCCGTACCGGAAAATGAGTATCAGGAATGCCTGAACAAGGCCGCCGCCGTTGTAAGTGCGCTGAAGACAGCAGAAGAGGAGGACTAACAGATGATTTTACTGATTGACAACTATGACAGTTTCTCCTATAACCTGTATCAGCTTATCGGATCCATCAACCCGGATATCAAGGTCATCCGGAACGACGCCATGACCGTGGAAGAAATCGACAGGCTCAATCCTGAGGCCATCGTAATCTCCCCGGGACCGGGCCGGCCGGAAGACGCAGGCGTCTGCATCGACGTCATTAAGAAGCTCGGCTCCCGCATCCCGATCCTTGGCGTCTGCCTGGGCCATCAGGCCATCGCCATGGCCTTCGGCGGAAAAGTCAGCTACGCGAAGATCCTGATGCATGGAAAACAGTCCATCGCCCGGCTGGACACGTCCACCACCCTGTTTAAGGGCCTTCCGGACAAAACCGAAGTCGCAAGATACCACTCGCTTTCCGCTGATCCGGACACTCTGCCGGACTGCCTTCAGATTACGGCAGAAGCGGACGACGATGAAATCATGGCTGTTCAGCATAAGGAATACCCGATTTTCGGCATGCAGTTCCATCCAGAATCCATCATGACCCCGGAAGGAAAGCCGATGCTGGAAAACTTCTTGTCTGCTGCAGCAGAGTATAAACAGACAAGATAGAATATAGAAATACATATAAGTTTTGAGAGACAAAGGAGAAAGAAATGATCGCAGAAGCAATTAAGAAAATTGTCGGTAAAGGTGATCTTAGCTATGACGAAGCCTATGCAGTAATGAATGAAATCATGAGCGGAGAAACGAGTCAGGTGCAGAATGCCGCATATCTGGCGGCCCTCTCCACCAAGAGCACCCGCGCAGAAACTATCGATGAAATCACTGCATCTGCAGCAGCCATGCGCGAACACGCCCTTCCGGTTTCCCACAGCCAGAACGTCATGGAAATCGTAGGAACCGGCGGAGACCACGCAGGAAGCATCAATGTATCCACGACTTCCGCATTCGTAGTCGCCTCTGCTGGCGTTCCGGTTGCCAAGCACGGAAATCGCGCGGCTTCCTCCCTCTGTGGCGCAGCAGACTGCCTGGAAGCCCTCGGCATCAACATTCAGCTTGAACCTGAGAAATGCACCGAACTTCTGGACAAGATCGGCATCTGCTTCATGTTTGCACAGAAATATCACGCATCCATGAAGTACGTCGGCTCCATTCGTAAAGAACTGGGAATCCGCACCGTCTTCAACATCCTCGGACCTCTGACCAACCCGGCCAAGCCGGAAATGATGATGCTGGGCGTCTACGATTCCTACCTCATCGAGCCTCTGTCCAAGGTTCTGACCAAACTGGGCGTCAAGCGCGGCATGATCTTCCACGGCGAAGACGGACTGGATGAAATTTCCGCTTCCGCACCGACCAGCTTCAGCGAATTCCGCGATGGATGGTACAGAACCGGCACACTCAAGCCGGAAGACTTCGGCATGGAGCGCTGCAATAAATCCGACATCGTCGGCGGCACCCCGCAGGAAAACGCAGAAATCACACGCGACATCCTGAAAGGTGTCAAGGGACCGAAATACAACATCGTCATGCTGAATGCCGGAGCATCCCTCTACACCGCGGGCAAAGCCGACACGATCAAGGAAGGAATCGAACTGGCCGAAGCACAGGTTGCAAGCGGCGCAGCATACCAGAAACTGGAAGAATTCATTGCTGAATCGAATAAATAGAGAGCGGTAAAATGAGCAATATCCTTGAAACAATTGCAGAATCCACGAGAAAACGAGTCGCAGAAGCGAAAAAGCGCGTGTCGGCAGAAGAAATGAAACGGCGCGCGCAGGCCCTGGACCCGGACACCGGCTTTCCCTTTGAAAAAGCCCTTGCCGCCGATGATATTTCCTTCATCTGTGAATGCAAGAAAGCATCCCCTTCAAAGGGCCTGATTGCAGCGGACTTCCCATACCTGCAGATCGCTAAGGATTACGAGCGCGCCGGCGCCTCCGCAATCTCCGTGCTGACCGAACCGGAATGGTTCATGGGAAGCACGCAGATTCTTCAGGAAATCACCAGTGCCGTCCACATCCCAGTCATCCGGAAAGACTTCACGGTCGATGAATACATGATCTACGAGGCAAAAGTTCTGGGTGCATCTGCTGTTCTTCTGATCTGTGCCCTTCTGGATGAAGATACACTCCGGCGCTATCGGGAAATCGCTGACTCCCTCGGCCTCTCTTCCCTGGTGGAGGCCCACGACGATCAGGAAATCCAGATGGCCATCCGCGCAGGAGCACGCATTATCGGCGTGAACAACCGCAACCTGAAAGACTTCTCCGTCGATGTGAGAAACGCCAGAAATCACCGGGCGCAGGTCCCTGGCGATATCCTTTTTGTCAGCGAAAGCGGCATCAAAACCCCGCAGGACATCGATATCTTAAGAGATGCAGATGTCGATGCCGTCCTGATCGGAGAGACTCTGATGCGGGCAAAAGACAAGCCGGCCATGCTGGACTATCTCAAGGGGAAAACGCGTCTGAAAATCTGCGGAATGCGGCGGCCGCAGGACATCGAATACGCCAATCAGACGCGGCCGGATTATATCGGATTCATCTTCGATCCGTCCCGGAAACGCTGCGTCGCGCCGGAAGACTCAGCATCGCTGAAAGGCATGCTTGACCCGGAAATCCAGGCTGTCGGTGTCTTCGTCAACGCAGAAATCGATGATATCGTGAACATCGCAAAGGCCGGCAGCATCGACCTGATTCAGCTGCACGGGCAGGAAGGGACGGAATACATCGAAAAACTGAAGGACGCGCTGAAAAACGCCGGGGCCGGAGACCTTCCGATCATCAAAGCCTTCAAAATCACTTCGGAAGCAGATCTGAAGGCTGCTGAAGAATCCCCCGCTGAGCTGATCCTGCTGGACAACGGTGCGGGAACCGGCCAGCCCTTCGACTGGACCCTGCTTTCCGGTTTCAAGGGATTCCGCCGCCCCTTCATTCTGGCAGGCGGCCTGGGACCGGACAACGCAGCCGCAGCAATCCGGAAATTCCATCCCTTTGCCATCGATGCGAGCTCCAGCCTGGAGACTGACGGCGTAAAAGATTTAGAAAAAATACAGGCACTGTGTGAAACGGTAAAAAACTGCTGACTGCATCATGCATACAGGAGGAAAAAATGACTGAAACGAAATCAAGATCAAGAGGAAGATTTGGCCAGCACGGCGGCCAGTACATTCCGGAAACACTGATGAACGCCGTGATCGAACTGGAAGAAGCCTATAATAAATATAAGGACGATCCTGAATTCAACCGCGAGCTTACGGCCCTGCTGAACGACTACGCGGGACGTCCCAGCCGGCTTTATTTTGCCAAAAAGATGACGGAAGACCTGGGCGGCGCGAAAATCTATCTGAAGCGTGAAGATCTGAACCACACGGGCGCACATAAGATCAACAACGTCCTGGGCCAGGCCCTTCTGGCAAAGAAAATGGGCAAGACCCGCCTGATTGCGGAAACCGGCGCAGGCCAGCACGGTGTAGCAACGGCAACCGCAGCCGCTCTGATGGGCATGGAATGCGTAGTCTTCATGGGTATCGAGGACACAAAGCGCCAGGCCCTGAACGTATATAAGATGAAACTGCTGGGCGCTGACGTCGTACCGGTTACAACCGGAACAGGAACACTGAAAGACGCGGTTTCCGAGGCTATGCGCGAGTGGACCAGCCGCATCGACGATACCCACTACTGCCTCGGTTCTGTCATGGGCCCGCATCCATTTCCGACCATCGTCCGCGACTTCCAGGCCGTCATTTCCAAGGAAATCAAGGAGCAGATTCTGGAAAAGGAAGGCCGTCTTCCGGATGCCGTCATCGCCTGCGTAGGCGGCGGATCCAACGCAATCGGCAGCTTCTACAACTTCATTGATGATAAGGATGTTCAGCTGATCGGCTGCGAAGCAGCAGGCCGCGGTGTCGACACATTCGAGACTGCCGCAACGATCGCAACCGGACGCGAAGGAATTTTCCACGGCATGAAATCCTATTTCTGCCAGGATAAATACGGCCAGATCGCGCCGGTTTACTCCATTTCCGCCGGCCTCGACTACCCGGGCATCGGACCGGAGCACGCCTACCTGCACGACATCGGCCGCGCCAAGTACGTACCAATCACCGACGACGAAGCCGTCAACGCATTCGAATATCTATCCCGCACGGAGGGCATCATTCCGGCCATCGAGTCCTCACACGCACTGGCCTACGCCATGAAGATCGCGCCAGAGATGGATAAAGACAAGATTATCGTAGTCACCATTTCCGGCAGAGGAGACAAGGACTGCGCAGCAATCGCACGCTACAGAGGGGAGAATATCGATGAGTAAGATTAAAGAAGCATTCCAGAACGGAAAGGCATTTATTCCATTTATTACCTGCGGTGACCCGGATCTGGAGACGACAAAAGCAATTGTCAAGGAGATGGCAGCGCGCGGCGCAGACCTGATCGAACTCGGAATCCCGTTTTCCGATCCGACCGCAGAAGGCCCGGTCATCCAGGAAGCCAACATCCGCGCGCTTTCCGGCGGTGTGACAACGGATAAGATTTTCCAGATGGTCAAAGAACTCCGGGAAGAAGTCACTCTTCCGATGGTCTTCATGACCTATGCCAACGTTGTATACTCCTACGGCACGGAGAAATTCATCTCCCTCGCAGCAGAAGCCGGAATCGACGGCCTGATCCTACCGGATGTCCCGTACGAAGAACGCCCGGACTTCGCGCCGACCTGCGAAAAATACGGCCTTGACCTGATTTCCATGATCGCGCCGACCTCCGAAGATCGCATTTCCATGATCGCGAAGGAAGCGACTGGATTCATCTACGTCGTCTCCTCCCTCGGCGTCACCGGAACCCGCAGCAAAATCACAACCGACATCGGCCATATCGTGAAGATCATCCGCGATAACACGGATATTCCTTGCGCCGTCGGCTTTGGCATCTCCACACCGGAACAGGCCGCCAAGATGACCCAGTTCGCGGACGGCGCCATCGTCGGCTCCGCCATCGTCAAGCAGGTTGCCGCCAAAGGCCGCGACGCCGTCTCCGGCATCGGCGACTATGTACAGAGTATGAAGGATGCGATTCGAGGATAAACGCAGATCCGCTGGCTTCGCTGCATGCTTCGTTGCAGGCTTCGCTGCATGCTTCGTTACTGGCCTCGCTGTATGCTTCGTTACTGGCTTCGCTGCATGCTTCGTTACTGGCCTCGCTGCATGCTTCGT
>CAJMLL010000060.1 GCA_905214225.1 uncultured bacterium
ACTGGTCAAAAATATTATGTTTTTTCACTGTCCTCTTGACGGGGAGCAGTTCATTCAGCGTCGTGGAAGGGTGGGGTTCTTATTATCTCTGCTCGTCAAAGTATGAACTGTCTTTATGGCATACCGGGCATAAATACCGCAGATTGCAACAGTTTCTTTATTCGAAGCTTTTGCTATTCATATTTTAAGTATAGTATTCTCCTTACGGATTTATCAACTGTTTTTCCCCTGTTTTCCGCGTGATACCCAGCAGAAGCCCTCATTACGATGATTGAATCCTGCGCCGCTGCGGCTCCTTCCGCACAGTATCTTTCTCTTGACTAAGTCGCATGAAAAATCCTTCTTGTAAATATTCTCCATTCTGATAAGATAAGGATACTTCAAGATGATAACTTTTTAATTGGAGAGGAATCATTTTCAGAGTGGACAAATTACAACGTTCAAGAAGAAAAGAGGTATGATATGAAATTAACATTAATATGGGATGCTTACTGCGGATGGTGCTACGGGTTCGACTCCGTTTTTCATAAATTCATGGCCAGACACCCGGAAATCGAGCTTTCCATCGTTTCCGGCGGCCTGTTCGTAGAAAATAACAGTAAGCCAGCTAATTCCTATGGCTTTTTTGAGCAGGGTAACCAGCAGATTGAAAAATAATATGGCGTTGAATTCGGTTCCGCCTATAATGCCGTTCTCAAGAGCGATATGCAGCTGAATTCTGTCCATCCGGCAATCGCCTGGTCCGTCATCCGCAAGGAGCTGAAGGCGGAGCAGCTTGCCGAGTGTGCCTTTGCCATCCAGAAACAGTTCTTCTACTACGGCAAAAGTCTCAGCGATATCGATACTTATACAGAACTCGCTCCACAGTTCGGACTGGATGCTCAGGAACTGGAAAACAGCCTTAAGGAGGTCTGGAATAAAGAAGATGCGGCTTACGAGGATTTCCGCGAAGCCGGCCGGCTGGGCGCGCACAGTTTCCCGACTCTGCTTGCTGAACATAAAGGAAAAGTATACGACTTCAAAGGCTCTGCCAGAACCGTAGAAGATCTGGAGCAGAATTACCAGATTCTGTTATCCAGGTAAGTAAGGGGGCTGCTGCCCCCCTTCATTTCCTGAATGCCTTCCATTTCCAGCCCGATCGAAACGCTCCTCTTCGGAAGCAGCTGCCACCCATCCCTTCTTATTTCATTGTTACAAGCTCATACGCGCGGCTTCCCAGCCCGATCTTTTCCGCGTGTTCCAGGGTTTCCTTCCAGGCCACATTCGGATTATTGTTCAGCCAGACATCATGATGATCATGGAAATCCGAAGCTGCCATATTATCACCAAGCTGGGAGTTTCTGATTGGAACGGCCTTTTCACAGAGATCCACGCAGGCCTGGTCCAGAGCAACCGGATCGAAAGAGGCGAGCATGCCGATATCCGGCAGGATAGGCGCATCGTTTTCACCGTGACAGTCACAGTTCGGTGACACATCGGTAATGAGACTGATATGGAAACATGGTCTGCCATAACATACGGCCTGTGTGTATTCTGCCATACGACAGCCCAGAAGCTGCGGAGCATCCCAGTTTTCATTTTCTATGGCATCAAAGGCGCAGGCTCCTATGCAGCGTCCGCAGCCCTTGCAGATATCCGGATCAATCCAGGCCTTTCTGACCGTTCTGCCATCGACCTCCTTCTCAGGATAAGAAATAGCATCGGATCCGCACTCCTTTGCGCATCTCATACAGCCGCGGCAATTTTCCTCTATGACATGTGGATGACCTGACTGATGCTGCTGCATCTTTCCGGCCCGGGATCCACATCCCATTCCGATGTTCTTAATAGTCCCTCCGAAGCCGGCCTGCTCATGCCCCTTGAAATGCGTCAGGGAGATAAGAATATCCGCATCCATTACAGCCCGGCCGATAAAGGCCGTTTTACAGTATTCTCCGTTATGAACGTCCACCTCTATATCATCTGTTCCCCGGAGGCCGTCGCCGATAATGATCTGACATCCGGTCGTAGTCGGGTTAAATCCGTTTAAATTGGCGCAGTCCAGGTGCTCCAGGGCATGCTTTCTTGAGCCCGGGTAGAGGGTATTACAGTCCGTAAGGAAAGGCAGACCGCCATTTTCCTTTACTACATCAGCCACTGCTTTGGCGTAATTCGGCCGGAGATAGGCCAGATTTCCCAGCTCTCCGAAGTGCATTTTTATCGCGACGAACTTGCCGTCCATATCCATATCTCCGATTCCCGCATTCTTAATGAGCTTCTGGAGCTTCATCGTAAGCGGCACACCCAGCTCCGTCCTGAAATCTGTAAAATATACCTTTGATTTCTCTGTCATATGTTCAAACCTCCCTGACCTGCAGCAAAGCAGTCAAATAATGATATTTTGTTAATAGATTTATATATAGCGCGGTTTGAAACAGCGCCAAGCAGTGGGTCAAGTCCTTCTATTGGTGTACAATGAAATGTTACTTTACCTGATAACGAATCACCACGTCTCCGTTATCATAAGACTTTACATGTTTAAGCCGGAGCGGAAACGGACTGGCGTCTTCTCTTCCTTCAAATACAGATGGCATCTCTGTCCTTCCGTCGATTCCCGGACCGATCAGAAGAGCCACTTCATCGAGAAGTCCTGCTGTTAGAAAGCCTGTATTGATCGCGGCACCGCCGACAATGCCCATGCGCTGAACACCGAACTCCGTATTCAGAATTTCGGATGCCCTCTTCAGGTCGATGTGCTCATTTCCGCAGGCAATCCAGGAGATATTCTGCCGGTCCAGATAATCGAGGTATTCCTGCGGGGCGCTGGTGCTGGTAAGAATCAGCAGAGGCTTCTCTGTATCGGTTTCCTTATTCCAAAGCAGTGTACCGTGGGTATCTGCAACGATCACATAACCGGCAGCATCGGTTTTCCTTGAAAAGTTTTCTTTGCCGCAGTCCGTATGATCTTCTGCCTGGAATTTTCCTGGCAGGGACATCTCCAATTCAGCGGTGTGCCGGCCCGTTACAGTTGTCGGGATATCAAGTTCATCCAGGACCTGATAATAGACATCCGATCTGGATGAGCCTCCCGGAAGCTGCGCCGTCATCCCGCAGTCGATTCTTCCATCTGCCGATGTCATCATGTAACAAATGATATAGGGTTTCATAACTTAACTCCTATTCGTATATGATATTTTCTCTGATAACCGTACTATTTCAGATACTCGGTAAAGAAGGCTTCCAGCTTGTCAAACGGGATATAGTCCTTATCTCCGCCATCATACAGATCGGTATGAACTGCCCCTGGGATGCTTAAAAACTCCTTATTTCCCGTATATTTGCTGTCTTTAACCATTGCTTCATAAGCATCTTTGCCAAAGTAATAGCTGTGCGCCTTATCTCCATGCATGATCAGAACCGCACTTCTGATCTCATTGCTGTATTTAAGAATCGGCTGATTCATAAAGGATTCGCAGCCGATCACATTCCAGCCGCCGTTAGAATTCAGCGATCTTGCGTGATAACCGCGGTCCGTCTTATAATAGTCGTAATAATCTTTAACAAAGAATGGCGCATCGTCCGGAAGCGGATCGACTACGCCTCCGCCGAGAGTATATTCACCGGCTGCATAATCTTTCGTTCTCTGCGCGCACATGGCAGCTTTCTTCTCGTAGCGCGCTTCTTCACTGTCTTCAGCATCAAAATATCCATTCGCATTGACTCTGGTCATGTCATACATGGTTGAGGCCACAGTCGCCTTGATTCTGGTATCAAGAGCCGCCGCATTGAGGGCCATGCCTCCCCAGCCGCAGATTCCGATGATGCCGATGCGGTCTGGATCTGCCTTCTCATTCAGAGAAAGAAAATCTACCGCTGCCATGAAATCTTCTGTATTGATGTCAGGAGAAGCCATGTATCTCGGCGTTCCTCCGCTTTCACCGGTAAAGGACGGATCAAAAGCAAGGGTAAGGAAGCCCCTCTCTGCCATCGTCTGTGCATACAGGCCGGAGCACTGTTCTTTCACCGCACCGAAAGGTCCGCATACCGCAATTGCCGGAAGCCTGCCCTCTGCCTTCTTCGTAATATACATATCCGCTGCCAGCGTAATGCCATAACGGTTTACAAAGGTTACCTTGCTGTGATCAACCTTATCGCTCTGCGGGAAGGTCTTGTCCCACTCCTTCACGAGCTTCAGTTCTGCTGTTTTCATCATAATGTGTAATTCCTTTCTTTATGCGTCCTGCTCTGTTCAGCTTTACTTTTGCGGATAAGATAGTCCAGGCAGTCGATCCTGCGCTGTCCCTCATGCAGACTTTCCATCAATTTGCAGCGATGGAAGCGAAGGAAGTGCAGAAATTCGCCTTCCTGACCCGAAACATAAAGCTGTTCTGCTCTTTGGATTGAACGCTCATCACATCCTGCATCCCTGAGGTTTTCCAGAACACTTTTCCATTCCATTGTCATTCTATTACTCCATAAACAATTTTTCCTCAGCGCTGCTTCTTTCTTCTGACAATATGTAGTATAATCGACGGAAAGAGTTATCGCTAATTGCTATAATTCATATCATGTTATTACTTTTCGTTATATCTTTTACATAAGGGGATTATCATGGAAATAAGAACATTGCGCTATTTCCTGGCGATTGCCAGAGAAGAGAATATGAGTCGGGCTGCGGAGTATCTGCATGTATCCCAGCCCACGCTGTCGAAGCAGCTGAAAAAACTTGAAGAAGAGCTTGGAAAAAAGCTGTTTATCCGTCACAGCTTCAGCATCACACTCACCGATGAAGGAGTACTGCTCAGAAAGCGTGCGGAAGACCTGGTATCCATGGCCGATAAGATCGAACAGGAATTCCTGACACTTGATGATTTGACCGGCGGCGATATCTATTTTGGCCTCGCTGAGTCCTATCAGATCCGCTATCTGGCAAGAGGAATCAAACGATTTAAGGAGAGTTATCCCGACATGCACTATCACATTATGAGCGGCGATACCGAGCAGGTAACCGAGAAGCTGGATAAGGGCTTACTGGATTTTGGAGTCATCTGTGAGACTCCGGACAGCCGTAAGTACGCCTATCTGACCTTCCCGAAGGCAGATATTTTTGGCGCTGTCATGCGTGAAGACGCGCCGCTCGCAAAAAAAGACTCCATATCTGCAGCAGATCTTGCCGGCCTTCCCCTGTTCGTATCCGAACAGAGCTGGGAAAATGACATCCGCCCCTGGGCGGGAAGTCTGTTTGATCAGCTGCAGTTAGAGGGAACCTTTCGTCTCTCCTATAATGCTTCCATGTTTGCCCTGGAAGGCCTGGGGTATTCACTGACCTTTAAGGACCTCTCCAATACCTCCGTCGGAAGCAGCCTAGTCTTCCGCCCTCTGAATCCGGAATTATCCGTGAAACAGTATCTGATCTGGCATAAATACCAGAGCTTCACACCGATTGCAGAGCGGTTTCTGAATCACATCAGGAAGGTCTTTCGGACTACCCCGAACGGAGAATGACGGAATTTCGGAGAAATTAACGACTGAAGGAAGATATATCGACAGTAAAAAAGGGCCATTGCCCTATACCCATTTGAGCTTAGTGCAACGGTCCCGCAGTCCCGCACATGTTCATTACACAGGATTTCTCCTTGCCCCCTATTTCTTTTGTCCGCGCTTCTGATAGTCCTCGTCAATCCGCTTCTTCCAGCCCTTATCGAGAGGTCTGCTCTTCCGGACCGATCGGATCGCTTCCCCGAGCACGTGATAGTTGAGGGCGGTTCCTTCACTGTCACAGTTGTAATTAACAGCCCGGTCCTCATCGATTCCGATGTGTCTCGCGGTTTCCACGGCATCAATGTTGGCTCCGAGGAAGAGGAACTCCCAGCCGGATTCCTCTTTCTTCCGCTCGATCATCCGCTTCACTTCGCCGCTGGAATAGCGGCAGCTGGCGTTCTCCATTCCGTCCGTTGTGATCACGAACATCGTATGCTCCGGAATATCCTCTTCCCTCGCGTATTTATAGATGTTATCGATGTGGTGAATCGCCCCGCCGATGGCATCGATCAGGGCCGTGCAGCCGCCCACAGAATACTCTTTCTCCGTCAGATCATTCAGCTTCTGCACATTCACACGGTCGTGAATAACCTCGCTGCTGTTGTTGAAGAGTACGGTAGAAATCAGTGCCTGTCCATCTTCCTTCTTCTGCTTCCGGATCATGGAATTGAAGCCGCCAATGGTGTCGGATTCCAGTCCGCTCATAGATCCGCTTCGATCAAGGATAAATACGATTTCTGTTAAATTCTTCTTCATCATGCTGCCTCCTGGATTTTCCTTCTGACAAATTACAAACTGCAAGTGATTTCTTTTTTCAACTTACAGCCATATTGTAGAAGTTTCCGGCCTCCATCTGGTCGCATGCGAAGCGACATTTCATTTTCTTATCCGCCGATCAGCTTCTGATCAAAAGCGAATAAGGCCTCATTGATTTCAAAGAGATTGTAATTCCCATGCGCGAGGAAATATTCCACGATGATGTCGAATTTACTGGAGTGAGACAGGGCAAAGCCTGCCTTCATCAGCATCTCCTTCACTTCCGGCAAGGGAAGTTCCAGGGCAATGGCAAAAGCCAGAACCGTGCTCTTGGACGGCCTGTAGTTTTTATCCGTACGGATCTTAGAGAAGAGCTTGCGGTCGATGTTCGCCTTTTTATAGCACTGGGCATCCGTCATCCCGGATTCATCGATTTTCCGGAGAAGCATTTCAGAAAAACTCTCATCGATCTGGCCCAGGGCGTCTTCAAGCGTTGCGGCCGGTTTTTCTCCTGGGGCTTTTCCCACTGGTGCCTGATCCCGGATGAGAAATTCCTCCAGATCACCCTGCAGTTCTGCAGCCAGATAGTGTTCATCAATGTAATTCTGGATATCTTCATAGAGCTTCAAACTGATCATGCTTTCCCCTTTTCCGTTCATATTCTTCCTGCCGATTACAGCTTCTTTTCCAGCAGCACCAGACTCACATCCGAAATTCCATTAAAGACACAAGGTACGATATCCGCTTCCCGGTAACCCAGCCGGGTATAAAAACTCCGCGCATTCCGGTTGCGCTCATTCGTGTCCATTCGAAGATAAATACAGCCATGCTCTTCCGCATACTGTTCGTAAAACTGCACGAAGGCTTTCCCATATCCATGTCCCCTTACCGCAGGATCAATCACCAGAGTATGCAGGACCATGACCTGACTCTCAGGAGCATCATACTGCCAGTCAGCGCCGTCATAGACATCCACCTGCGTCTGATTGATAATCGCCGTACCCACAATCCGGCCGCCATCCGCCATATCCTTCTCCACGAATAAATCCTGCCTGCGCAAGGCCGCTTC
>CAJMLL010000061.1 GCA_905214225.1 uncultured bacterium
TAAATAAAAACATAAGCAATATTTGTGTAAATATTCACTTTGACTAAAAAATATTTTTAAATTTTTCCCCGATAATTTGCGAAAATCGATGAAAATTTCTTCATTTTTCTGTATTTTCTACGTTAACGCGTTAAAGCATTACTTTCGTATACAGGCGCACAAAACAGCAGGCTCTTTTCTGTGCATAGTGACTGCAGCAGCAGAGTGCCGCATAATGGGAATCTTCTTGCTTTCTATATTCTGTCCCCTCTGTCAGAGCCGGCAAAATTATGATAAACTGATGAGTAGAATTCTGCAGCAGAAAGCGGACGCATGGCTGCCGGGCTCAGCATTCCGAAAGGACGGATCACCGTCCGACAATATATATGAGGAGAATTCAGAACTATGCTGATAGTATTTATTAAAGTATTCACAATATTTGCGATGACTGGCGCCGGATATGCGGCGAACAAGCTGCATGTGCTGCCGGACGAGAGTGCCGCCCCACTCACAAGTCTTCTGATCAATATTTCCACACCCTGCCTGATTATCAGCTCCATGGGCGGAACGCAGCTGACGGCGCAGACGCTGCGGGACACGATCAGCGTTCTGGTGGTTTCCGCCTGCGTGATGTTCATCACCGGACTGATATCCATTGTCATCGTAAAGATACTCCGCTGGAAGCCTCTGGAAGACCAGGGCTGCGTTATGGCGATCATGACCTCAATCAATACGGGATTTCTGGGTTTTCCGGTCGCAAAAGCCGTGTTCGGAAATAAGATCTTTTATCTGTTCGTCATCCAGAATATTGTCCTGAATTTCTACATGTACAGCGGACTGATCATCCAGCTGAACTACGGCCAGAAGTCGAAACTCAGCGGAAAAGCCATGCTTCGCGCCATGTGCACCATGCCGATGTTCGCGACAATCGCAGGATGCGTCATTCTTTTTGCGCGGATCCGGCTCCCGCAGCCGGTCATGACCTTCTTCAGCACCATGGGAGACATGACCATTCCCCTGTCCATGGTTCTGGTGGGCGTTCTCCTGGGCAAAAGCCACCTGGCAAGGCTCATCACGAATAAAAAGCTGGTCATCGTCTGTCTCCTGGCCGATCTTTTCATGCCGGCCATTTCCTTTCCAATGGTCAACTGGCTTCCGATCTCCGCCGCCGCAAAACTCACCTGCATCTACGCGGAAGCCTTCCCTTGCGCCGTCATCACTGCGGCAATTGCAGCACAGCAGCATAAAAACGCGCAGCTTCTTTCCGAAGGAATCGCCCTGTCGACCTTCTTTTCTCTCGGAACTCTGCCTCTCGTGACGGCAGTCCTGATGCAAATTTACGGCGGACTGATATAAGGACGGAAACGAAAAAGGCTCCGCCGCTTCCCTCTTTTCAGGGGCTGCGGCAGGGCCTTTTTTCATTGTCTGTTTGTCAGACGGCAGCAGGTTTTGTCTGTTCGCAAGACACTTTAACATCCTGGAAGGCCTGCATCATATTTTTTCAGCAGCGGGAATAATAGACCATATTTTAATTCCGCAAACCGCATTCTATATATCTGTATTCTCCTCTGGCAGCTGCCGGGAAACAGAAAACCCTCTCATCCGGGATTTCCAGAGACGGTTTATACAAGTTCGCCTCTCTCAATTCTCTCCGCCAGCTCATTCAGATATTCCCAGCGCTCCATCTTTTCATCCAGTTTCCGGTCAACTTCTTCCTTTTCTTTCGCGAGATCAGCAAGTTTCAGTGCTTCTGAAGAGTGGGCTTCCATTTCTTTTTCAAGATCAGAGGATTTCTGCTCCAGGGCGGCGATGTCATCGTCGATGCTTTCGTATTCCTGTTTTTCCCGGTAGGAGAATTTCAGGCGCTGCTTTTCATGGCGGCGTGAGCCGGAAGAGCCGGAATTCCCTTGCCGGGTGGATTTTGTCCCTGAAGAGGACTGCGCGGCCTGCGCCTCCCTGGCCTCTTTCTCATTCATGTACTTGCTGTAGCCGCCGGTGTACTGCCGAATATGGCCGCCTTCCTCAAAGGCAAAAGTCTTCACCACGAGGCGGTCCAGGAAGTAGCGGTCATGGGAAACGATGATCACGGCTCCCGGAAAATCGTCCAGATAGTCTTCCAGGACCGTCAGCGTGTCGATGTCCAGATCATTGGTCGGCTCGTCCAGAATCAGGACGTTCGGTGCCTGCATAAGTACCGACAAAAGATAGAGCCTGCGTTTCTCTCCACCGGAGAGTTTTCCGATCTTCACAGAATGCATATAGGACGGGAAAAGAAAGCGCTCCAGCATCTGCGACGCAGAGAGATAGCCGTCCTTCGTGTGCACATTGCGCGCGATATCCTCAATGTACTTAATGATCCGCATGTCCGGATCCATATGCTCCGACTCCTGTGAAAAATAACCGATCTTCACTGTTTCTCCGATGTCAATCGACCCCTCGTCCGGCTGAATCAGGCCCATGATTATCTTCAGCAGCGTCGTCTTTCCGCAGCCGTTGTTTCCGACGATGCCGATACGGTCATTGCGGAGAATATTGTAACTGAAATCATTGATGTACTGCACGCCGTCAAAGGCCTTGCTGATGTGATTAATTTCAATGACCTTCTTCCCCAGACGCGAGGACAGGGTCCCGATCTCAAGATGCGGATCCTCAAAGGTCTGTTTGGCATCCTTAATCTGCTGAAAGCGCTGCACGCGGCTCCTGGACTTGGTCGTGCGGGCCGGCGCCGTCCAGCGGATCCACCTGAGTTCCTTGCGGTACAGATTCGCACGCTTGCGCTCATTCGCCTTGGCCAGCTCCAGCCGCTCCTGCTTGGCCACCAGATAGGCCTCATAATTTCCCTCATATGAAACAAGCCGGCCCTTCTCAATCTCACAGATGTGGTCCGTCACACGCTCCAGAAAATACCGGTCATGCGTGATCATAAATACCGCACCCTTATACTCCGCCAGCTGCTCCTCCAGCCACTCAATAATCTGATTGTCCATGTGGTTGGTCGGCTCATCCAGAATCAGAAGATTGGTGTCACTGCAGAGAACCGCTGCCAGCGCGACCCGCTTTCTCTGCCCTCCCGACAGCTCCTTCATCTTTTTTTCATAATCGCCCATGCCGACCCTGGTCAGAAGCGACTTCACTACATACTCCTCCGCATTTCCCCGGACATCCGCCAGGGCCTGCTGAAGCACCGTCTTCTCCGGATCATAGGGCGGATTCTGCGGAAGATAACCCGTTCTGAGCTCGTTATTCCGGATAATCTCCCCGCCGTCCTCATCCATCACACCGGCGATAATCTGCAGCAGCGTCGACTTCCCGCTCCCATTCACCCCGACCAGGCCGATCTTATCCCCTTCATTGATGCTCAGATCCACATCCTCCAGCAGCTGCTTCTCCGAAAAGCTCTTCTTTATATGTTTAGCCGTCAATAATACCATTGATTATGCTCCATCCTTCCTATTCGACAAAACGAAGTCCAGCAAGATGGTACCATCTGGACCGAAGAAATGCAAATGGCAGATGATATCCATGTATTCACAGATACCATCCGCCATCTGAAAATATATTCGTGCGGAAACTCTCAGCCCCAGTCAGTTCATAAGCTGCGAGGACAGAAAGGAAAACGGTTAAGCGTCCGCTTTCCGTTTAGACGGACTCCATGATCAGTCGGATGAAGAGAATGACCAGGACAGCCAGAAGCAGCGGTCTTACGATCTTCCCGCCTTTCTTCATCACAAGGCCCGATCCGATGTAATTTCCTGCCATGTTGCAGACGGCACCAGCAAGTCCCAGTGGCAGCAGTACTTTTCCACTCAAAAGGAACAGCGTAAGCGCTGTCAGGTTGGTCGTCAGATTGATTGCCTTCGCCTGCGCATTTGCTGCCTCAACCGAAAGATGCGCAAAAACTGTGAAGGCGATGATGAGAAAGCTTCCCGTTCCCGGACCGTAAAGCCCGTCGTAGATTCCGATGAGAAAGGCAGCGGTCATGGAGACGGTCACGGTCCTTATCGTCACTGCCGCCGTTTTCCCGCCTTCTCTGCTGAACATCTTTTTATTCAGGACAAAGAAGGCCGTAACCGGAAGCACACAGATAATGATATTCCGGAGAATATTCTCATCCAGAGACATCGAAATGCGGGCCCCCAGTGAGGAACCCGCAATGGCCGCGAGAATGGATGGAACGGCAAGCTTCAGGTTAATCAAATTATTTTTCATAAACCGCACGGTTGTGAGTGCCGTTCCGCAGGTCGACGACAGCTTGTTGGTCGCTACCGCCGTGTGCGGCGGAAGCCCCGCAAGGAGGTAGACCGGCATGGAGATCAGCCCGCCTCCTCCTGCAATAGAGTCCACAAAGCCCGCAAGGAACAGAAACGGGCAGACGAGGAGAAACATAAAAGGCGTCAATGTCACTACTTCTCTCCCTTCACTGCGTCATTCTCAGATGAAACATCATCCGCTGGATTTTCAGCCGAAACTTTCGGTGTATCTCCGAGTGCCTCTTCCACAGAGGATGCTTTTTCAGCTTCTTCCTTATCCAGTTTTTCCACGGTTTCTTCAACGTCAGCCCCTTTCGGTGTACTCCAGGATGCAATCTTATTGCGCAGAAGGTGTGAGACGATGACCGTGCAGGATGCGTCGCCAGTGATATTCACCGTCGTTCTGCCCATGTCGAAGATACGATCGATGCCCGCGACAAGTGCAATTCCCTGCACCGGAAGACCGACAGACTGAAGAACCATTGCCAGCATAACCATGCCGGAACCTGGAACACCCGCTGTTCCGATCGACGCCAGCGTTGCCGTGATGACGATGGTAATCATCTGCGCAAATGTAAGATGAATGCCATAGCAGGCTGCAATAAAGATGGAGCAGACACCCTGATAAATAGCGGTTCCATCCATATTGATCGTGGCACCGAGCGGCAGAACGAAGGAAGATACCTCTTTTGGAACACCGAGCTTCTCCGTGCACTCCATGTTGAGCGGCAGAGTACCAACTGATGACGCCGACGAAAACGCAAACAGAATTGCCGGAAGCATGCCCTTGAAGAACTTCACAGGATTCATTCCGCCAAGCGTTCTCACAGCAAGAGAATAGACAATGAGCGCGTGCGCGATGTAGCCAAGATATGCAACGAGAAGGACCATCGCCAGCGATCCGAGAATCTTCGCACCGTTTTCTGCGATAACCGGGCAGAGCAGGCAGAAGACGCCGATCGGCGAAAGCCGGAGAATCATCTCCATAGCCTTCATGAAAATATCGTTGCATACATCAACTGCATGTACCGCCGGTTCCGCCTTCTTTCCGACCAGAATGATCGCAAAGCCGAGAATCAGCGCCATCACGATGACCTGCAGCATATTCGATTCATAGATTGGTGCGAGGAAGTTGCTCGGGAATACATTAACCAGCGTATCCATCGGAGACACACTGCTGCCAGCCTTGTATTTCAGATTCGAGACGGACAGCACCGGAAAATATCTCTGAAAACTGTTCGCAAGGAACAGGCCGATCGCCGTCGCGAATGCGGTCGTGCACATATAGTAAACCAGCGTGGTCCCGCCGATTGCGCCTACTTTCCGGATATCTTTCATCGAAACGACACCAGCCATGATCGAAAACAGGACGATCGGCCCGACGATGAATTTAATCAGATTCAGGAATATAGTTCCAAACGGTGTGATGTAAGTATTTGCGAATTTCGCATACGGCTGTATCAAAAGACCGACAACAATTGCAATGACAAGCGCGATAAAGATCTGCCCCGCAAGCGGCATCGGCTTCCTATTCTTCTTAGCCTTCTTCATAAATTACCCCTTTCCTTTTAGCATTGCCCAACAAACAAAGCCCCATTGCTTTGTCAAATAGTAACAGTATACAAGCTGAGAGGGAATGCGTCAACACCGGATGGGATGCAGTTCCCCTTCCAGAAAAACGGATCTGCGCAAATGAGTAAATTGGCAACGGGAGTTTATGTATATTGTATATTGTATACTGCATATTCCCAGCCATCTGTCGAGATGCACTTCCCTCCGGGAAAGCTGATATGTGCAAATGAATGGATTGATAAGAGGGGTATGAGAAAACGAGCCGCACAGGTATACTGTATACCGTGCACTTCAACACGTCTATAGTGATGCACTTCCCTCCGGGTTTCGGGCTTTCATCCCTTCGGGAAAGATGGCGATGACAAGGGGCGGCAACCTTCCAGGTACACGCAAGTGCAACGCCTGTAAAAGTCCCTCCGGGAAAGCTGATATGTGCAAATGAATGAATTGATAAGAGGGGTATGAGAAAACGAGCCGCACAGGTATACTGTATACCGCGCATTTCAACACGTCTATAGTGATGCACTTCCCTCCGGGTTTCGGGCTTTCATCCCTTC
>CAJMLL010000062.1 GCA_905214225.1 uncultured bacterium
TCCTTCTCGGGAATTCTGCTGTTTTACATGTGTTTCCCGAGGTATCTCTACAGCTTTTTCTCGGGAAACACTCTCTTTTCTTGTGAATTCCCGAGGGCTCTGAATTTTTTCTCGGGATTTCTGCCGTTTACATGTGTTTCCCGAGCTTTCTCTTGTATCACCTTGCTATATCAAAATATTCGCTCTTTTACCCGGAGTGCATTATTTTCCAAATTTACTTGATATTGCTGATATTACTATTTATGCTAATAAAAATACCACATACTTATACATATTATTCAAAAGCCGAGAAGGAGCATACGATGCAATTTGTTGATATCATCCAGAGAGAATTAGAAAAAAATACCCAGCGTCTTAAACGTTTCCAGCAAGAAATCCGAAGACGCAGTTCATATGATAATTTCAGTTTAGATGTAAAATGCGAAAAAAATTACGATTATTATACTGTCTATTTTCCCGATCCGAAAGATCACGGTAAACGCCACAAACGTTACGTCGGCCGCCATGAACCTGAACTCGTACGCCAGATTCAGACCCACTATTTTCTGTCGCAGTCCATTAAAAAAACAGAATCAAACATCAAGCTCCTTGATAAAGTCGCAGCGGGCTATGAGGAGCTGGACATCAATGCCCCGGAGAAATGGCCGAAGGCATATCGCAGTCTTCCTGCGGAATGTTTTGAAATTGCGGGCATTCCGAATTTCAGTGTCTGGGAAAACAAATATCAGAAAACACATCACATTGGTGAATACCGCTATCCGGAGCACCTGAAGCAGAAGACTGAGGATGGCGGGCTGGTGCGTTCTAAGTCGGAAGCTTTCATCTATAATAGTCTCTGCAGAGAGAACATTCCTTTTGTCTATGAACTGCCATGGACTTTTAACGGGATCTCCATGGAACCGGATTTTACCATATTATCACGAAAATCCGGCCAGCTGATCATCTGGGAGCATCTGGGACTGCTGACATCGCAGGAATATGTCAGGCAGACACAGTGGAAGCTTCGACTTTACCTTAATTCTGGCTTTATGCTCGGAGATAAGCTGATTATGACGGCTGACTCCCCGGAGAACGGTGTCGACACCAGTGAAATTCAGGAGATAATAAAAGAGTATTTCCTGTAACAGGGACCGTTTCGCCAATAACGCTGTTGAAGAAACGAAAACCCTGTCTTTTCCGCGGCCCGATCTGATCCGGATATCAGGCTTCCACGTTCTGAATCTGGATATGGTGCACTGCCCTGCTGCGGCGCAGATATGAAACAGCGCCTGGATCAGTTTATCCTGCATCCCGCCGCAGAAAGCAGCTGGTTCCCGGATAATCTCCTTCATTGATCAGTTTGCCGTAATGCCAGAGAAAAATTGTAATTACCAGAATTCATCTTCTGTTCATGATTTCACAACAATACTATGATATGATTTCATTCAATAGAGGGGGGATCATTCATATGCGTTCAAACAGATATTCAGCAAGGAAACGTCATCCGGTCAGAAAACTCATCATCACGCTTTTGATTATCGTGGTGGCCGCGGGGTGCGTCAAGGTATTCCTTTGGGATAATATAATGGATAAAATTTCAGCGAAAACATACTCGCAGGCGGTCCAGAGTTCATCTTCAGGAACGGGAAGCTCCAGCCAGAGTACAACAGGCAGCAGCGGAAATTCTGGCAGTTCCTCTGTCAGCACTTCGAACGCGGCGCAGGCTGCTGAAAACGTCTATAATAACATGTCCAGCGCTGATAAAGCCAGGGTCAGAAGCATCATCATCAAACATGCTTCACCATCCAATATTGCCAAAGTATACGGCTATGTGAAGAATAATGATACTTCCGGGCTGATGCAGTTCGCAGAGCAGAATCTGACTGACAGCGAAAAGCAGGAACTCTACCAGCTTTACGAGAAATATAACAAATAGCACCTTGCAAGGGGCAGCCTGCCGCAGCGCAGCTGCCCTTCTTTTTGTCCAATGCGAGGCTGTCATCCTCTGCCAAGGGCCTCTGCCCGCTTCTTAGGCGGCCGTCCGTCACCGAAAGCCCCGCCCTTTCTGAAAATTCCCTTAAAATCTATATTGCAGTCTTTCCTCTCTTTCGAATCAAAGGTATAATGGATAATAAGTATGACATCGAACACACGCCTGCAATCATGAAAAGCAAGAAGACAGCGTAAATGCACGGCATATAACGGATACTGGCTGCGCTGAGGCTCTCCCTGACCGCGCACTTATGCGTGATCTGCCAGCCGGCTCTGCTGAAATTGATGCAGGTCAGACGGTATGCCGGCATTTTATCCATGCAGCAGAGAGAATGCCAAAGAAACGACACACGAAAAGTCAGCACGAACTTACGCATACCGTATATTGTTAATAAAAAAGAAAGGACAGAATTATGGAAAACTCACCACAGGATAAGACGCCGATGCCGACTCTGACCCTGGATCCGGATGCGGCAGAGTCGCAGATGCAGGCAGACCCGTTCGGATCTTTCGGTGTTCAGAATCAGCAGAAAGCTGCGGCGCCGCAGTTCACACCGGAAGAACAGAAGCAGATTAACGCCTTTGCCTCTCAGATTGATCTGAACAATTCTACGCAGATTCTGAATTACGGCTCCGCGGCGCAGAAGAAGTCCGTCATGTTCTCCGACGCGGCGCTGAAAAGCGTCAGAACCAAGGATTTTGGCGAGATCGGTGACCTGCTCACAACGATGACGGTGGAGATCAAGAACCTGGATCAGGAGGAAAAAGGCGGAATCCGCGGCTTTTTCCAGAAGAAGAAAAACAAGGTTGAAATTATCCGTGCACGCTATGCGAACACGGAAGAAAACATGAACAAGGTTGTCGACGCGCTGGAGAACCACCAGTACACTCTGCTGAAGGACATCGCCATGCTGGACAAGCTTTACGACCAGAATCAGGTCTATTTCAAGGAGCTTTCCATGTACATTGCCGCAGGACAGCAGAAACTGGAACAGGTCCGCGCGGTGGATCTTCCGCAGCTCCAGCAGAAGGCGGCTGCAACGAATCTTCAGGAAGACGTCCAGGCGGTCAATGACCTGGCTGCCATGTGCACGAGGTTTGAGAAGAAAATCCACGACCTTGAACTGACCCGCACCATATCTCTTCAGACCGCGCCGCAGATCCGCCTGGTGCAGAACGATGACTCGATCATGGCGGAGAAGATCCAGTCGGCGATCCTGAACACCATTCCGCTCTGGAAGAACCAGATGGTCCTGGCTCTGGGTGTCCAGCACGCCAACCAGGCCGCAAAGGCGGAGAAAATGGTCACGGACGCGACAAACGATATGCTGCGGAAGAATGCCGACATGCTGAAGCAGACTACGGTCATGGCGGCAGAAGCCAATGAACGCAGCATTGTCGATATTGACACGCTGAAGCACACCAACGAGGCCCTCCTCTCCACGATCGACGAGGTTCTCCGCATCCAGGAGGAAGGCCAGCAGCGCAGAAAATCCGCGGAAGCCGAACTCGTTCAGATCGAACAGGAGCTGAAAGACAAACTCCTGGAGAGCGGCAGCCGCATCAGCACCGGAAGGAACGCAACTCATGAATAACAATAATAATAAGAACGGCAGAAAGATCCGCTTTGGCGACATCATTCTGATCCTCATCCTGTACGGAATTGGCGAGGAGGCCTTCAACAGCAAGGCAGTCGGCGCAATTTTCGCCCTTGCTGCGGCATGTTTTGTCATCTTCACGACGAGAAACCGCATACAGAGACAAAATCCGCCTGCCAAGACTGCAGCTTCCTATCATACGGTAAACACGAATAAAGACGAGGAAAAAATCGACCGTCTCTACCGCATGTACAGTTCCGTCATCGACCAGTACCACAGCACCCCTCTTCCTATGTTCACCGCCCATCTCGGCATGGACAGGAAGGAGGTCCTGAGGGATCTGAACACCCTGATCAGCCGCGGCCGCTTCCAGAGAGCCCACATCGAATACGATGAAAACGCCTTTGTGGTCGATGAGTATACGAAAGAACGCGGCACCCAGGAAGAGCGCGACTCCCTCAGCTCGGACCTTGCACAGAAAAAATCCGATCTGGTCAAGCTCGCCGCTTCAGCCGCAGAGGCCGCACAGACAGAAGAAATCCGGAAAACCATCGAGGGCATCGGCGCCTCAGCTTCTGCAATTCTGGATAAAACGGCAGAAACTCCGGAACTCGCAGAAACAGATACCCGCAGATTTCTGCACTTTTACCTGCCGAAAACCATGGAGTGTCTGATGAATTATCAGCATCTCCTGCAGATCACAAATCCTAACGAGCAGGAGCTTTCCGCGAAGCAGGAAACCGAATCCGCACTGAAGACGATCGCCGAATCGTTTGAGCGCCTTCTGAAGTCACTTTCTTCCGAAGATATTTTCGAGATGAGCGCCCAGGCACAGGCGCTGAAACAGATGCTGGACAATGATGCGTTTTAATCAGAGCTGACAGCAGGTTTTCTGCGACAAAGCCACATTTTTTCTGAAAAGGAGAAGAACGTTATGGGTAAAATACTGAGAATTGAAGACGGTAAAGTCTCCATCGGCATGGACAGCGGCGAAATCATTACGATTCCGATCGCGGCAGTAAGCTACATGGGACCGCAGATCGGCGACCGGGTGCGGGTCTTCCACTCTGGAACTGGTAATGAGTTCATTGCTGCACGCGTTGAAGAGAATGCAGATTCAGCAGGGACTGCCGGTTCATATGGATCCGCAAACACAAATACTTACAGCGATCCATCTGAAGCCGCTTCTTCTGCCTCTTCTTATGAATACGGAAACGGATCCTATTACGGAAATGCTGCCGGTAGGGCTCAGGAAAATCGCGGATATTATGAGAATAACTATAGCTATAACCCGGATTATAATTCGGCGGACATCAAAACCTACAACAAGCATCTGTTTGTCTGGCTATTCACTTTCCTGCTTGGAGCATGGGGAATCGACCGCTTCCTCAGAGGACAGGTCGGGCTGGGCATTCTGAAGCTGCTGACCGGCGGCGGATGCGGAATCTGGTGGTTTGTTGATTTTATCATCGGGCTCATAAAAGCTTACGGCGGGGCATACGGGAACACGCAGGACCTTGTTTTTATCAACGGAGACTATGAACGGTAACAGGCTATTATAAAGTCAGAAGGGATTCCGGAATTGATGATTCAGTTCCGGAATCCCTTCTTTACCTTGGCAGGAATATTCACCCGCCCTTATGCATCGCGCTTTTTATTATCTTATTAATAGTGATAGATTACCTTTACCAGAGTGCCGCCTGCCGGAAGAACATCACCATTGGAGATAATATCTGCAGTGCCATATCCATAGGAGGCGTTAGAAACGATTCCGATCCAACAAGAAAAGGTGCAGGTTACACAACCCGTATCCCACTCTTTTGACAAGGAAGTTTTGATATTTCCACCAAATCGCATGTCTGTTTTATAAGGTGTACCATCCTGTGTCTTTACACACTCTGCCATCGGAACTTTTTTAATTTTTCCATTCTCATCCCATGCGACGGTAATATCAACTTTATCTCCTTCGATGATCGATCCTTTATCCGGCTTAATTCCGAGATTATCCCCTGGTTTCAGACCTTGTTTTACCAATGCTTCATAAAGCGCGGCTGGTCTGAGTTCTGACTGCAGTACAGCTTTTGGACCATTGGTTCCATTTTTATTCACGACAAAATGATGCGTTGTCTTGTTCAGCATGTCGCCGTTGACTCGTGCATAAATTGTAATTGTCCTATCTGCCGTATTAGTATAGGCTTTCGTCAGATCAAGAACCGTAATGGTTTTACTGGTTTTAATTTTCGGATTCGTCTTTGAAGCTGCCGTTACTTTTACCGTTCCCGCGCGGAGTCCAGTGACTACTCCTTTGCTGCTGACTTTTGCAACATCACGGTTATTGACAGAATACACCACTTTCTGGGATGCTTTGGACGGGGCAACTTTTGCAGATACTAACGTAGTTTCATCAATGCCGATCTGTGTATCCGTAACGGACATGGTCACTTTTTTCGACTTCGAAGTCTTTGCTTTCTTGCTTGCCGCAAACGATGCATTCATTCCCAGCATGCAAAAGCAGAGCATTGCTGCAATGGTACCTACCAAACAGCGTTTCAATACTAATTTTTTCATAAACTCTCCTTTCACTGAACGACAGTTCTCATATACGTCCGGGATAACCGTCCGTTTGCTTACATTTTATACTATTCT
>CAJMLL010000063.1 GCA_905214225.1 uncultured bacterium
GAGTGCCCGCTTCTTTTTTCTGTCCGCAAGTGCGCAAGCACGCCGCTCGATCAGCAAGCGGAACGTCGTATATATCGAATACTGAAGAAGCGGGTACAGAAGTGCTCGCTTCTTTTTATGTGCCCGCGCTGAACAGCGGAAGGTGCATATATACTCATGTTTATGTATGTATTTTGTGTTCATTTAAGTTTGTATTTTTCTGGTTCGTTTAAATCGTGATTATTATATATTGTGCAGACTCAGGGTTTTATTAATGATAAATGTTCTGAAAACTGCTGGCGATTTTTGCGCGTGACGGCTCCGCCTTTCGCTTTCATTCACTCCTTTCTGGCAAATAATCACTGTTTTCACTCTCTGGGACGATTCCCTGATTTTATCGAGTTGAGAATTTCCCGTTTTTCGTAGTTTGTCCATAACAATTCTGATTTTCCCGCGTATTAATATATATTCAGTTCTGCGCTTTCTCTCAAAATTTGAAAATAAACGAACCGAGTGGGATTTCATCACAATCCCATCACATTTCAAGGATTTCCGCCTTAAATTATCAGGCAGCATGAAAAATCACGGGATCGAACAGGGTAATAATTTTCCTTTGCTTCATTTATTAAATACAGAGGTCCAGGTAATGCAGAAATCACCGCCTTTGGTAACATTATTAATACCGGAAAGAAATGCATCGTTTCGTCTTTTATTCCGTGCGTGTGTTTTTCTTGCTTTATCGGTTGAAATGGTATAAAATACTTCTAATCTGAATCCCGGATGCAGACCGCATTCCGGCGCTTATGCGTACAATTTCACCAGGAAAAGGTATGGGCGGACGGACAGTCCGCAGATTTGATATATATAAATGTATATCAAAGTGAAAAAGGCGGAATTGGGCGCTTCAGAATTGAGAGAACATTGTGTTGCATTTTGATTGGAAGGCAGGAGGAGAGCATATGGCACAGTATTTTGATGAACCAAGCAGAACGTTTAGTGAGTATCTGCTTATTCCGGGTTACACATCCAGAGAGTGCATTCCGGCTAATGTCTCATTAAAGACACCGATTGTAAAGTTCAAGAAGGGTGAGGAACCGGAACTGTCCGCAAATATTCCGCTGGTATCTGCAGCAATGCAGGCTGTTTCTGATGATAAGATGGCTGTTGCGCTTGCGAAGGAAGGCGGAATTTCGTTTATTTACTGCTCTCAGACGATTGAAGACGAAGCTGCCATGGTCAAGCGCGCAAAAGAATATAAGGCAGGATTCGTAAGAAGCGACAGCAACCTGCGTCCGGACCAGACTCTGCAGGATGTTCTGGATCTGAAGAAGAGAAGCGGTCATTCCACAATCGCCATCACAGAGGACGGAACTCCGGATGGAAAGATCGTCGGAATGGTTACCAGCAGAGACTACCGTGTCAGCAGAATGGATCCGGATACCAAGATCTCCGAGTTCATGACACCGTTTGAAAAGCTGATCACTGCAAAAGACGGATGCACACTCAGTGAAGCCAATGACATTCTCTGGGATAATAAGCTGAATGCACTGCCGGTTATCGACGATCAGCAGAGACTTGCTTACTTTGTCTTCCGTAAAGACTACGACAGCCATAAATCCAATCCAAACGAACTTCTGGATGAGAATAAGAGATATATTGTCGGTGCTGCAGTAAACACCAGAGACTACGAGGAGCGTATTCCTGCCCTTGTAGAAGCCGGAGCTGATGTCCTTTGTCTGGACTCCTCTGAGGGATACTCCGTATGGCAGGCAGATGCGCTGAAGTGGACCAGAGAGCACTACGGCGATAAGGTAAAGCTGGGTGCTGGAAACGTCGTTGACGCTGAAGGATTCCGCTTCCTGGCAGAGGCCGGCGCAGACTTCGTAAAGATAGGAATCGGCGGAGGTTCCATCTGCATCACCCGTGAGCAGAAGGGCATGGGCAGAGGCCAGGCTACAGCAGTCATCGATGTAGCAAGAGCCAGAGATGAGTACTTCAAGGAGACTGGCGTATACGTTCCAATCTGCTCCGACGGCGGAATCGTTTACGACTATCACATGACACTGGCGCTGGCCATGGGAGCTGACTTCATCATGCTCGGAAGATACTTTGCGAGATTCGATGAGTCCCCGTCCAACCGCCTGAATATCAACGGAAATTACGTCAAAGAGTATTGGGGCGAG
Source organism: uncultured bacterium (assembly GCA_905214225.1). Lineage (GTDB taxonomy): Bacteria > Bacillota > Clostridia > Peptostreptococcales > Anaerovoracaceae > Aminicella. Next base: position 2,163 of record CAJMLL010000063.1, read on the forward strand.
GGATCAAACAGAGCCCGCAACTGGCAGAGATACGACCTCGGCGGAGACGGCGGAAAGATGAAGTTCGAGGAAGGCGTAGATTCCTACGTACCTTACGCCGGCGGACTGCATGAGAACGTCAACCTGTCCCTGAACAAGGTTAAGGCAACCATGTGCAACTGCGGAGTTACAAGCATTCAGGACCTGCAGAAGGATGCCAAGCTGACACTGGTATCCGCGACATCCATCGTCGAGGGCGGTGCGCACGACGTCATTCTGCGTGACTCCAGCCAGAATACAATTCGATAATCAAATATTGTCAGACAACACAATAGTTAAATGCGTCTGCTGGATTTCTGGTCCGGCAGACGTTATCGTTTTTAGGAAACAGAGACATATTGGAGAAAATTATGGAAAAAGAACTGGTTATTGTGCTCGATTTTGGCGGGCAGTACAATCAGCTGATCGCGCGGCGCGTGCGTGAATGTAACGTCTACTGCGAAGTTCATCCATACACCATGCCGATCGAGAAGATCAGGGAAATGAATCCTAAGGGAATCATTCTGACCGGCGGACCGAACAGCGTTTACGATGAGAAATCGCCGCATTACGATCCGGCACTTTTCAGCCTGGGTATTCCGATCCTGGGCATCTGCTACGGTGCGCAGCTGATGGCCTGGTCCCTGGGCGGAAAGGTTGAAACCGCACCAGTCAGCGAGTACGGAAAGACAGAAACAATCATCGACAGAAGCGGCCGCCTCTTCGGCAATGTTTCTGAGAAGACCATCACCTGGATGAGCCATACCGATTACATCGCAGAGCCGCCGGAAGGTTTCCGCGTGACCTCCCATACGGAGGTCTGCCCGGTTGCGGCGATGGAAAACGATGAGAAGAAGCTGTACGCTGTGCAGTTCCATCCTGAGGTTACCCACACTGTTGAGGGTCAGAAAGTCCTCTCCGCCTTCGTTCTGGGCCCTTGCGGCTGCAGCGGAAGCTGGAAGATGGACGATTTTGTCGACAAAACAATCCTTGAGCTGAGGGAGAAAGTGGGCTCTGGAAAGGCGCTGTGTGCCCTCTCGGGCGGCGTAGATTCTTCCGTAGCTGCCGTTCTGATGTCAAAAGCAATCGGCAAGCAGCTGACCTGCGTCTTCGTTGACCACGGCCTTCTGAGAAAGGACGAGGCAGAAAGCGTAGACCGCGTATTCGGCCCGGAAGGACCTTACGATTTGAATTTTGTCCACGTAGATGCCCACGAGAGATTCTATGAAAAGCTGAAGGGCGTCACCGAGCCGGAGAAGAAGCGCAAGATCATCGGCGAGGAGTTCATCCGCGTGTTTGAAGAGGAAGCAAAGAAAATCGGCGCTGTCGACTATCTGGTACAGGGCACGATTTATCCGGACGTCATCGAAAGCGGCCTGGGAAAATCCGCAACGATCAAGTCCCACCACAATGTCGGAGGACTGCCGGATTACGTTGACTTCAAGGAAATCATCGAGCCGCTGAGAATGCTGTTCAAGGATGAAGTCCGCCGTGCCGGACTGGAACTTGGAATTCCGGAAAATCTGGTTTACCGCCAGCCATTCCCGGGACCGGGACTGGGCATCCGTATCATCGGTGAAGTCACACCGGAAAAGGTAAAGATCGTTCAGGAAGCAGACGCCATCTACAGAGAAGAGATCGCAAAAGCCGGCCTCGACCGCAAGATCAACCAGTACTTTGCGGCCCTGACCAACATGCGCTCCGTCGGCGTCATGGGCGATTTCAGAACTTATGACTACGCCATCGCCCTGCGTGCCGTCGAAACATCCGACTTTATGACCGCAGAAGCGACCAACATCCCATGGGAAGTTCTGCAGAAAGTCACCAGCAGAATCGTAAACGAAGTCGACCACGTCAACCGCGTATTCTACGACTGCACCAGCAAACCGCCAGGGACGATTGAATTCGAGTAGGACCAAGTGGCTTGCCACATCTCTGCTTCCCTTGAAATTCCAACCGTTGCAGTGATTGGTAAAAGACGCCTGATACTAATTTGATACTAGCATTTCATAGAATTGCCATAGTGGTGGATACATTGAAAAATCAATGTGTTCACCGCTTTTTTTTATACCATCGGTCATCTGCGGAGGCAAACATGTCTGCTGAAAGATCCCGACAGTTTTAAGCTGCCGCGATAGTCGTTCCGTAAGCGGCAAATAGCACGTGTTTTGACTAGAAAAGCCACCGTCGTTCCGGTGGCTTTTTGAATGGATTTTATGCACTTTCGGGTTCCATCTCCTCGGGTTTTGGTATCTCAGGAGCAGAACATTTTTCTTGAACTGCATCGCTCCAGGGCAGAAGATCATCCAGGAACTCCAGGTTCGTGTCGTCCATATGCCTGAGCATTTGTTCCAGAATATATTTGTAATACTCATAGGGAACCAGATTGTTGGCCTTGGCCGTTTCTGCAATACTGTACAGCACAGCGCTGTTCTGAGCTCCCCGCACGGTATCGATGATATGCCAGCTGTTTCGGCCCGTACAGAACGGGCGGATTGCTCTCTCGGCGGGATTGTTGTCGAGCGGCACATCCGGATCATCCAGAAAGGTCTTCAGCGCGCCTTCCCGTTTCAGGGCATACGAAAAAGCCTTTGCTATACTGCTTTTCGGAGCAGCTTCAGGCTGTTTTGCTCTGCACCAGTCAAAAAAGGCATCGACATGTTTCCGTACCGCCAGATTACGTTCCCGTCTGCGTTCTTCCCGGTCCAGATCCCAGAGGGCGTTATCCAGCTGATAGATCACGGCAATTTGTTTTACCGCGTAAGAGGCAAGCGTATATTTTTTCGTCTGCCGCTCCTTCTTCTTTGCAGACTTTACAATTTCCGCAAATCCCCGTCTCATGTGGACCCAGCAGGAAGCTATCGTTACTTTAGGGTGATCCTTTGCGAATCTCTCATAGATAGAATGCCCGTCACAGACGAGAACACCTTTAAAGTCTCCGATATACCCATGAACAACTTCTGCATTTTTGTTTTTATGGTAGTCGTATTCCACAACAGGATGTGTTTCATGCACGTTGTTGCGATAGACAATCATGCTGCTTTCTGCACCGGCTTTTCGTCCGTCTTTGGTAACCAGCACCGGCGTCTCATCTGCATGGATGACATGATGGCTCAGCAGTTCTTCCTTCAGTCTGTCGTAAAGGAGCATCATGTAACGCTCTGTCAGCGTCATCATCCAGTTGGCCATATCCTGATGGGACAGTGGAAGTCCGGCATTGCGGAAAATGGTTTCCATCCGTGTAAGCGGAAGGTGATTGACATATTTTCCGTTCATAATGCCAGCTGCAAGAGACGGTGTTGCAATGCTGGTTTTAAGCAGAGTTTCCGGATGATCGGCACGGATAATCCGGCCGTCGGATCCACGGTATACGTGTACCACCTGTTCCACATGAACAAAATGAGCAGGCTCATATTCGACAATGGAATGTCTGTCCGGGTTCAGCTCTGTATATTTTCCGCCGAAGTATTCGTCCAGTTCCTCTTCTGACAGGGTATATTCCCTGACAACCTTCTGCAGTTTGGAAAGATCTGCTTTCCGTTTGCCTTTCGGTCTTTTTCTCCTGTGAGCTGGAACGAGGACACTTCCTTCTTCCGGATCCTCTTCTTCGGTATCACTCTCTGCCAGTTCTGAAGGATCTACAATGTCCACGGTTCTTTCTGCCTCATTGAACACAAACTGAAGCTGATGGTCTTTTGACTGCTCAGCTTCTTTCAGAATATCCTTTTCACTGCTTCTTCCGAAAATCATGTTCTGAAGCTTGCGGA
>CAJMLL010000064.1 GCA_905214225.1 uncultured bacterium
GACAGTATTAAACGCTCTGATAAATTCCTGCAAATTACGGCACAGATACAACAAGGGGAGAATTCCCAGGCCGCCTCCCATGACCAGAATTTTTTTCTTCCATGGAGCCGGGGCCTCATGATGAATCTTTTCAAAACATGGATTCACCGGGATTCCTCCGACGTAAATGGATCTCGGGCTGACTCCTGCCTTTTTCAGTGTGTTCGCGGTATATTCACTTCCCACCAGATAAGCATCGGTGTAATCGGCGATCCACTCCGGATATGCCCCGATGTCCGTAATGCAGGTGATAAAAGGAATCCTGCTGTGGAAATACTTTTTATATGAGCTGACATATTTAGATGTCATCAGCCAGGTAGAAATAATCAGATCCGGGTTATACTGTGCGATCAGCTGATAAATCGGCAGACCGTGGCGGACCTGCGTTCTCCATGGAAACCTGCAGGTTAAGGTATCAACCTTTGCCAGGGTATTGTAAATCTCCGGACGGGAATTTACCAGATAATTAAAACCGGTGTAAATGACCGGATAGGTATGCGGATATATATACGGCATCAGGTCAACGACAGCCACCTCTGCCTGCGGATACTGCTGCAGAATCTGCATCCGGACAGCATTTGCCGCAGAGATATGCCCGTTTCCAAATTTAGCCGTCAGTATGAGAATTTTCATGTCTGTTTCCCCTTTCTCCAGGGAACTATGATAGAGGAGAAACCTTAACATATCCTTAAACAGAGATTAAATCGGGTTAAAACCTGCGTAAAGATTGCGTGTGGAATGTGTCGGAGCGGTGATGAGGAGAGAATAATAAACTTGAATCTCTACACGTGAAGTGTTACCATGGACGCAATTTGTTAGAACTGTTTAATCGGGGGGAGATGAATAACCAAAATGGATTCATTAATCGATGTTGATCTGAATAACCGGAGCCGCGTCTGGTGGGTAAGTTTGTTTCTTTTTTTTACGATGTTCCTGATAGGGATGTTTCAGGAACTATACGACATGTTTCTGACTTTCCCGAAACATACGAGTAACCTGGCAGCCAGATATTATATGATGCTGGTGTGTTTTGCTCTTCTGCTGACATATTTCATACCGTTTGTGCTGTTCATACGTTATACCTGCAGAAGGCTTGATATTTCCGGACATCTGCCGCTGCTGGCCTTTTTCTCCGGATGGTTTATTCCGGGCTGGCTTGCCGGCAGCCTTAATGATCGTGCAGATCGATTGCTGAAGCTGATGATTTCGCCGCATTTCGATAAGGTTTGGGGTGATGCTGCAGAAGCGCCGATTGTTGAGGAAACGCTGAAGGTCCTGGTTGTGGTCTGGCTTCTCTATATCTTAGGGCGGTATCTGAAAAAGGATTTCCTGGTCGCCGGAATGGCCGTGGGGATGGGCTTTCAGATCGGTGAAGACTTTTCCTACATCGAGGACCGTATCACCGGAAGCTTTCTCCAGTATTCTACGGCAATTGGATATACGATCGATGACCGCATTTCATGGAGCCTTCCGTCTCACTGGATGTACACCGCCCTGGTGGCAGTCGGTGTATATTACATTTTCTTTGGGCGAAAAAAGGAGCAAGGTGCGCATGCAGTTCGAAATGGCATCTTACTGATCCTTCTCGCACTGCTAGAACATGCCTACTGCGACTCGCCGTTTCCGAACATGTTGTTACCAGATGCTGCAACGGACGCAGTTATGCTGCTGGCGTTCTATGTGATATACGTAAAAGCCGTGCAGGAGCAGAAGAAATTGAAATCAATCACAATCAGGGAAAGGAAGGCAAGGCAGAACGGTGAACGGGTGGAGTAAGAATCCCAGGTGAGCGTATTGTCCATGAGATGCATCAATAATGAACCGTCTCCCGTTCTCAAATCGTTGAATTCGCGGAAATGAGAACACAAAAGGAGTTCGTTTTTTTCTATTTTGAAATCAGCTGTTTTCAGGAATTTGGAAACAGAAAAGTTGAAAGTGCGGTTGAGATTAGGTGCAGACAACCGTGGCAGATGATACAATAGTTTCATTAAGAAGTACGCAGAATTGAGGTGGAGTGATGAAATATTGTATAGAATGCGGAAGTCCGCTGGAACTCCGGACGATTCCGGATGAAGGGCCGGTTCCTTACTGCCCGGCGTGCAGAGCTTTCCGCTTTCCGAAATTTAATGTTAACTGCAGCATGATTGTCATGAATCCGGAGCGTGACCGGATTGCGCTGATTAAGCAGTACGGCGGGGAGGAGTATATTCTGGCTGCCGGTTATGTCCGCAAGGGTGAAGATGCGGAAGACACGGCAGCGCGGGAAGTGTATGAAGAACTCGGGGTTCGGGTGATGGAAATGAAATTCAATCGGACGCACTATTTTCCGCCGTCAAATACGTTGATGGTAAATTTTACGGTTACGGTGGAGAGTGAGGATCTGCATCCGAATGAAGAGGTGGATTCTTATCAGTGGTTCAGCCTTGAAGAGGCCCGTGTGAACATCAAGAAGGGCGGTCTGGCGCAGATTTTCTTGAACGGATATCTGGACGGACTGAAGGAAACCGAGTACCGCTTCCCGGACGCGGAAGAGATGAAACTGGTGTAAACTCCGATCGCCTGCAGGACGGCCTGTTTGTAAAGGGGTCATCTCCCGGGCAGATTTCTGTATGTTTATCGTTATTATCGTTGTTATAAAACCCGCCGCGTCTGGAGCGCGGCGGGTTTTGCCTGCAGAGATGATTCTGCAGGCGGATTTATAAGGATATCCGTTCAGCGATGAAAGCTATTCTTCGTTTTCCGTCTGGTATTTTTTCATTTCATTCAGCTCTTCATGAATCGGCCGGAAGTCGATCATGCAGTCTCCTCCGGAAATAGCAACTGGAATCTGATCATCAAAAGTATAGTAATCCGGGAAATTTTCGCTGGAAAAATCAAACACGGTTACCATTTCTTTTTCCGGATCAGCCATCCAGTATTCCCGGACACCGGCGTTCATGTACTTATCTAGTTTTTTGATCATGTCTTTCCGGCGGGTGGAAGGGGAAAGTACTTCCAGCACAAAATCCGGAGCGCCGTAAATTCTCTTGATCGTATTCTTTTTCTGGTCGCAGAGAATGATGACATCCGGCTGCACCATGGTCCGGTCATCCTGATCCAGTTGTACATCCAAGGGGGAAATGCCTGGAGTGCAGTTTTTATGTTCATGACTATCCATAAAGTTAATCAATTGAACATATACGCGGCCAGCAATAATCTGATGCAGGAAGGTCGGCGCGGACATATCATAAAATACGCCGTCGATCAGTTCCACCCGGACATCGTCAGGCAGAGCTTCATAGTCGGAAACCGTGTAACTTCCCTGGCGGGGCCAGCGGGGACTGGCTCCTTGTCTTTCATAAGCGATGGATTTTTCACATACATCCGAAGAAGAACCGGGACGGTCCTTTTCGCCAGACATACTATAAGGCCGGTCTGCAGCGGAAGGGATGCTGGCTGGGCGGTCTTCTATTTTCAGGCCGTTTTCAATGGCAGCGGTCAGCTTATCCAGGGTGCTGCGTCTCGGATATTTTGTGGCGCCTCCGAGGGCTTTCTGCACGGTACCCAGCGGGACATCTGCGCGGTCAGCGAGCTCCTGATTCGTCCATCCGAGAAGCTGTTTCTGTTTTCTGATCTCTTCGATATTCATAGCGGGTCTCCTTTCTGTGCGGACTGGTTTATGCTGCGGATCATCCTCTGTCGCCGTTATAGTTGGGCTCTTGGACAGGTGGCTTTTGTCAATTCTATTGTAACCGATGTAAATCCAAGAAGCAGCCGTTAAAACCGAAATAAGATATAAATAAAACCGTTATGATTCGGCCAGGATGTCAGGAATGTTAAAGTGCGGGAGAAATATTCTTGAAATCCCACAGTTTTTCTGCGAAAATTGATTGTAATCAAGTTTTCTCTTCCTGACCCGGCATATAATGATCTCAGAAATCAGGAAAACAACTGAAACGACAGAGATATAGATGTTGGAGGAGAGAAAGATGAGTGTAAAAATCAATGGAATAATGACACTGGCCGATGTTGTAAAGGAATATCCGCAGACGATTCCGTATCTGAACGAGCTGCATCTCGATTACTGCTGCGGCGGTCACAGCCCGATCAGCACGACGGTAAGGGAGAACAATCTGGACGAGGCAGAGCTGCTGGGAAAGCTGAATGAGCTGGCAGAGAAGGCGCCGCAGAACAAGAATTCCGCTGAGGATATCGAGCGCTTTGAGAAGCTCAGTGTTCATGAGATGCTGGACGATCTGGAGGAGACGCACCATGTCACGGACCGCCGTCTGATGAAGGACGCGGAGGACAGCCTGAATAAGATTCTGATTGCGCACTATCCGCATCACGGTGAGATGCTGACCGAGCTGCACCATAAGTTTGCGCTGCTGAAGGCGGATCTGGAGGAGCATTTCGCGAAAGAGGAGCGTTACACCTTCCCGATTATGCGTGCCAATCCGGAGCCGGATGCGGAGCAGGTACAGCTGGTAAAGGATCTCGAGGACGAGCACACGGCAGCGGGCGATGTGATCAAGGAGATTCAGGAGCTCACGGAGAACTTCACCCTGCCGGCTGACGCATGCCCGACCTTCGCACATACCTATGCCGTTCTGCAGGATCTGTTTAACGACATTTTCATCCATATCTTCAAGGAAAACTCCGTCACTTTCCCGGAGTACTATGAGAAAGCGTCCAATGCAGGAGCGTGCAGCATCAGATAGATCGGCAGGAATTTCTGCGGTCAGCGCCGGTGTGAAGAGGATGGCATATGGACGACAAAACAAGAACGGATAACGATTACAGCAAGGAAGCAGCTGCAGCTGCGGTTCCCGCGATGTGTTCAAGCTGCGACGGGAACTGTCTGGACGATGTGGAGTTTCTGATGGGTCTTAATCCGCAGGACAGACTCCTCATCATGCAGGGCGCTGTCCGCCGCACATACGAAAAAGACCGGATCATTTTCCATGAAGGTGATCCGGTTGACGCGCTTTTTGTGATTCACAGCGGGAAGGTGAAACTCAGTTCCTGGGATGCAGAGGGGCGGGAGAAAATCGTCGGCATTTTTACCGGCGGAGATACCATCTGGGAAGGATTTTTTCTGAAAGACAGTCATTATTCCTTCTCCGGTACTTGCATCACGCCGGCAGATATCTGCCGGATACACCGCTCCGACCTGGAGGCCGTCATTCAGGATCCTGCTGTCTCTCTCCGGGTGATCGGATTTCTCAGCCAGAGACTTCATGAAACTAACGAGAATATCTCACTGTTGAACATAAGGTCTCCAAAAGCACGGCTGGCGGCATTTCTGATGCACCGCTGCATGTATATCGACAGCGATACCGTTACCCTCCGCCTGGACGATATCGCCTCCAGCATCAATCTCCGTCCGGAAACCGTCAGCCGGAAACTGAAGGAGCTGGAAAAGAGCGGGCTGGTGGAAAAAACCGGGCAGAGCGGCATCCGGGTTATCGATATGGAAGGGCTGCGGGAGGAGACGGAGTAGGCCGTCGAATAAAAGATGTGGTTTGAATTTCATTACGTTGTTATAATAGAAACAGGCAAATGAGATTAGTGCCAGTGAATACAAACATCCCCCGAAGCGGCAGCTTCGAGGGATGTTTTATTGTCTGCCCGTTAGACGACAACAAGGTTCCCGGGCACCCACCCGACGCTTCTGAACTGCTCCCCGTCAAGAGGACAGTG
>CAJMLL010000065.1 GCA_905214225.1 uncultured bacterium
TTAGTTTCTCAGTAAATACTGCTGCAGTCAACGTGCATTAGCTTTGACGCTTACTATTCTTTCACTTACACTGTAGTAATAGTATATGTTTCTACTTTCTGCGGAGCGGACGGGGCTGACGGAGTTGACGGAGATACCTGCTCATTTGTGTTCTTCAGCGTGTAAAGACGCTTGCCGACGCTTCCGTTTTTGATGGTCTGCGCATCATCTGCAGAAATCGCGGTCTCAGTGTATAAAATTATGTTTATCTGCCACGGAAACATCTGCCGCTCGCCGATGGCACAGGTATATATGCAGAATCTGGTCGAAAGGCGTGGTTTACAGAATCAATTTCTGGTTAATTCATCCGCTACAACGACGGAAGAAATCTGGAATGGCCACGGCAATCCCATCTACCCGCCTGCAATGGATGAGCTGCGGAGACACGGCCTGAACGGCCCCCTCGCTGACTCACATTCGGATTTTCTCCGCCTTCGACCATGCGCCATAATACGTTTTCCCTTTAACCACTTTATATGCCCGCACTTTCACAGAAGCAGCTCTGCCCGCCGTGATTTTCTTCGTGATCAGCGAACGTTTTCCGGCTGCCGCGTACTGCCATTTCCGGCTTCCCCGCTTCCTTACCGCAAGCTGATAGCTGCATCCGCCCGGGACCGTCTTATAGCCAACAGTCAGTTTCTTCCCTTGCTGACTTGCCGTTTTCAAGGCGACCTTTGCCGGAACAATCCGAAAGTTTCCTTTCAAAGTTCCTGAACATCTGCCCTTCCCGGTCAGGATGATCGACGCCCTGCCGATGGCCTGATTATTGGAAAAGATTGCAGAATAATCCGTCCCTTTCTTCAGAACGATCAGGTATGTGGTGCGCGTCACCGTGCCGTCGCCGTTGTCCTTTTCCTTCACGACCTCACTTTCCACCTGAAAGCCCGGCCTTACCGGCTTTCCCTGATAGGCATAACTTTCTCTCATCTGGACAAAATAGGAATCTGCAAGGTCTATATGATCTGCCGGATTCCCCGCCCCTGCTTCCGCAGATGCAGTAAATGGAAACACCGCCGCAAACAGCATGGCAGCAGCTGCAAGGAAAATCAGATTCTTGTATCCCATTTTATTGTTCACCCCCATCAATAAATTCACCTTCCGAGCGTTGAGAGAATCGTATGTTCATTTTGCAGAAATAATAGTGCCAGACCATGGCTCTTCATTATTTATACAACCGTCACACGCAGATTCCCTTACCATTTATAAATAATTTCCAGATTAATTGAGTGAGAGACTCTAAAAAAAGCCCTTTTTACCAAGTATACAACACAATTTTGGTAAGATAAACCGAAATCGTTCTTCCATACCTAATACCTATTATTCCTAAGGACAGCTAGGGTAAAGGACTGTGACCAATCTCTGCTGTTTTGCTTAAAAATATTACACCCCATTCTGATAATTACGTTGAAAACTAGCATTCGCCAGATAGTACAAAAAGAAAGTAAGAGTATCTATTCATAATAATTTATTTTTATAGATTCTGATACTTTGACAGCTTTATCGTTCCTAAATCAGTACAATATTTTGGTATAAATCATGAGTTTTTTCCAGCTTTACCAATGTTCTTCTCCAGACAGAGCAGACCCTTCTGAAGATGAACTTCTGCCGGATAATCGATGAAAGTGAGATTCAGCTGCCCGTCGCTGAGCTCCTGCCCACCGCGCTTTGCAATGATTTTCCCATCGTAACCGTATCCCGGAAATTCCCGGGCCGCCAGTTCTCCGCAGATTACCTGAAGTCCTGCATTTATTTTCTTATCCAGCAGCATGACGCACGACGGATTTACATCTCTTCCCTGCTATTTCAGGCTGCTGTAGATTTTGTCGGAAACTGGCTCGCACCACTCGTTGGAAGCATCTTCTCCCGGGACCTCGATGGCCAGATGGGAGAACCACTCGTCCGGCGCAGCGCCGTGCCAGTGCTTTACTTCCGGCGGAATGTTGATGCAGTCACCCGGCTTCATTTCAACAGGCTCTTTGCCTTCTTCCTGATAGTAACCTCTTCCCGCAAGGCAGACGAGGATCTGGCCGCCGCCCTGCTTTGCGTGATGGATGTGCCAGTTGTTGCGGCAGCCCGGCTCAAAGGTGACGTTGAAAATTCCAACCTGCTCGGTGGAAACCGGCGCCAGATAGCTGTTTCCGGAGAAATACTGAGCGTATCCGTCATTCGGAGCGCCAATCGGAAAAACCATGGACTTTGCATGGGCACGCATGGCTTCATCTTCATACGGCAGATCGCCCTCATCGTTCTTCCAGACGTCCTTTGCCAGGTTGAATACGGCCCAGGCCTTCGGCCAGCCGGCGTAGAATGCCACGTGGGTGATCACTGCGGCAATTTCTTTCTGAGTCACACCGTGCGCCTTTGCATTCTGCAGATGGTAGACCAGAGAAGAATCCGTAATTCCAGAGGACATCAGTGCCACCACCGTAATGATGCATCTGGTCTTCACATCAATATCCTGATTATTCCAGTTTTCCCCAAACAGTACATCATCATTAAAATGCGCGAACTGCGGAGCGAACTCTCCCAGTGCTTTCTTCCCTGCCTCCTGTGTAATTCTCTTCATTTCGTCTTCCTCCTGATCCTAAAGTGTGTCCATCCAGTTCTTAATCTCGCCAGACGATGCGCGGGTTAACAGCTTACCCTCTGTGATAACCGCATCCGGCGCGGACGGCTGAAGTTCTCTGACTGTGTTTCCGAATCCGCTTCCCCCTGACGTCGCGAACAGAATAATTCTCTTTCCGGAGAAGTCATAGGACTCTAAGAATGTATTGATGATCTTCGGCGCAACATACCACCAGATCGGAAATCCCAGCACGATTTCATCATACTCCTGCGGATTCAGCTGTCCCTCCTTCATCGCCGGACGGCACTTAGGATCCTTCATCTCCACCGTGCTTCTTGCTTTTTTATTCATCCAGTTCAGGTCCGCATTCGTGTACGGCGTCTGTGGAACAATCTCAAATGTGTCAGCCCCGATATATTCTGCGACTTTTTCCGCGGCTTCTTCCGTCGTTCCCGTCGCGCTGAAGTATGCAACTAACTTCTTTCCCATATCATTACCCTCCATTTATTTCCCGGCGGCATTCCGCCGTCTTTCTGACAAAAAAGATGTGCAAGAGAAAACTCATTTCCTTACACACCTACTATAGTCTGCAGCCGGATATTATGTCCAACGCCTATTATTTATCATTTATTATGCCTTAAAAGCATTGATCTCTTGAATGAATCTTTTTGCCGCCTCTGCATATGGGATATTCCTCCGCCAGGCAAATACCGTTCCCGTAGGAATTTCCGGGTAAAGTCTTCTCTGCACCAGAAGTTTCTCTGTCCAGTACTTTCCCGCACCCTCAATTGACACGAAATATCCAAGGCCCTTCGAAGCAAGAACCGCGGCGTTCGTTCCCAGGTTGCTGGTATAGGCAATGTGAAGCCGGGAAAAGTCTTCTCCGAACCAGTTGGCCAGCTCACTCTGCACGCCCAGGCGCTCCGGCAGAATCAGAGGCTTGTCCAGAAGATCTTCTTTCTCAATATATTCTTTCTCTGCAAGCGGGTCATCCGGACGCATTCCTACAACCCAGTTATCCTGATTGACGACCCGGATATAGTCAAAATTCTCCGTGCTGACCGGCTCCATGAACAGGGCGATGTCAACCAGCCCTTGATTTATCATCTCATAGACCGCATCCGCAGTTCCCGTATGAAGCGCGATCTGAACCAGTGGATATTTCTGCCTGTAACGCCTGCAGATTTCTGCCAGTTTCTCTACAGCAGCGAACTCTCCGCAGCCGATCGTCACCGTACCGTCGACAGCCTCATTTTCTCCCTTGATTTCCTCTATGGTTCGCACTTCCAGATCTATGATTTCCAGGGCTCTTCTTTTCAGCAGAATTCCATCATCCGTAAGATAAATGTGTTTTCCGCTGCGGTTGAAGAGCCGCGTGTCCAGCTCCTCTTCCAGTGCCGCAATCTGCCGGGAAAGCGTCGGCTGGGTGATGTGAAGCTGGTCTGCTGCTCTGGTAAAGCTCAGCTCCCGCGCGACCGTAAGAAAATAGCGAAGTACACGGATTTCCATACATTCTGTCCTTTCCATATCTCATTCTGCACAGCCATCTCATGCTCCGCAGCTATACATCATCTCGTCCTATGCCTATATTATAACAGCGTTACCAAAGATAAGGAAAGCATGCGGAGCAGACTCTGCCCGGGCACTACGGTGGGGACAGACAAGATAATCCTTGCTTCCATTTCATAATAAGAACCCCACCCTTCCACGACGCTGAATGATATGCTCCCCTTATGAGAGAC
>CAJMLL010000066.1 GCA_905214225.1 uncultured bacterium
CATTTCAAATTTAATACATTAAAGTACAGAATCGGAAACTCAAAACACTCAGATAAGTATACAGTATACCTGAATCGTTCTGTTTCCTCTCAATCCAAAAACCAGCAGAAGGGCGAAGCCGACCGGCTTCGCCCTTCTGCTTCCTGTCAGTTCATCATATCATACAGACAGAGGCCAGCCGATCGTCCGCCCTGTCCTTCCAACGTCACTCTTACTGCCATCCAGTGAGACGTCACCACGATATACTACAGCACAGGATTTCTGTCTCCGGCGATTCCAGCTCTTGAAGCTCTTCTATCCATGCTCCCTGCTGCTCTGGCGCATTAATGCTCTGCTCTTGTCGGTCCGTCATACGGGAATGCCGGCATCAGCTGCAGTTTGAACACATTTGCACGGTGCTTCTGATCGATGCTATTCTTTGTTTCCGGGTCGTCGCACTCGCCGGTTCTGATGTAGCGGTCGAGAACGTCGTAGGTGAAGCCGAGTTTTTCTTCATCGGTCAGTGGTGTCAGGCCGTCAATCGGAACTTTATAAACCAGCTGCTTCGGAAGGCCGAGAACGTCGCCGATGGCACGGACTTCCTGAACGGTCAGGCGGGACAGCGGGGAGAAGTCGCCGGCACCGTCGCCGTATCTGGTTGCGTAGCCGACCCAGTCTTCAGACAGATTGCAGGTATTGGCAACGCGGCCGTTCATGGTCTGGGAAACCGCGTAAACCGTGGCCATTCTCAAACGTGCAGGCAGGTTGGTCGTCATCTGATCGGTGACATTCAGGCCGGCCTTCTTCATTTCGTCGACGATTCCCTGATATGCTGCGTGAATATTTACCGTGCTGTGGTCGATGCCCAGATGGCTGACCAGAAGCTGCGCAGCGTCGATGTCCTTCTGCACGCCGTTCGGAAGCAGAACACCGTAAACGCGGTCTTTGCCAAGCGCTTCACAGCACAGCGCCGCCGTTACCGAACTGTCCTTGCCGCCGCTGATTGCAACAACGGCCTTGCAGTCACTGCCGTTTTTCTCAAAGAAATCGCGGATCCACGCGACCAGCTCATTCTTTACCTTTTCCGGGTTGAAATTTTTATCGTAATACTCTGTCATAATGCCATTCCTTTCTCACCGCAGGCTCACTCCTGCCTCAATACGCTTTATTATACCATTCTATTCCGACAACTTCCACTGGGCCGCCATAGTCATTCTGAACAAACTTTTTCTCATTTTTTGTGTTGACAAACAGAAAATCCGATGCTATGATGTGACCAACAGTTGAAAACAAACCGTTGATGAAGAGCAAGTACGCATGGATGCTGATCTTTCAGAGAGCTGCCGATGGTGGAATGGCAGCAGACACAGACTGTGCGGAATGGGCTTCGGAGGGCGAGCTGAACGGCAGACTTCAGTCTGTTATGTAGGCGAGACGGAGAATAAACTCCGTAACCAAATGCAGCATATGATGGTATGCTTTGAGAGGACGCGCAAGCGTCAAGCCGGGTGGCACCGCAAGAGATCATTATTCTCCTGTCCCAGCAAGCAGTTCGCAAGCTGAGACAGGAGTTTTTTCTTGGGAAGAATGCCCTTTGTCGTGCGAACACCATCGATATGTAAACGATTCTACAGATTGTAAATGGAGGACAAAAAACAATGAGCAAGAACATCCCATACAGAATTTACCTGACTGAAGACGAAGTGCCAAAGTATTATTACAACCTGCGCGCAGATATGCCGACCAAACCGGCACCGCTGCTGAACCCGGGAACACACGAACCGCTCAAGGTGGAAGATCTGGAACCGATTTTCTGTACCGAGCTGGCAAAACAGGAACTGGACAATGACACCCGTCTGATCGAGATTCCTGATGAAGTCAGAGAATATTACAAGACTTACCGTCCGGCACCGCTGATGAGAGCCTATGCGCTCGAGAAAGCACTCGACACGCCGGCTGAGATTTATTACAAGTTCGAAGGAAACAACACGAGCGGAAGCCACAAGCTGAATTCCGCCATTGCGCAGGCCTACTACGCAAAACAGCAGGGCCTGAAGGGCGTCACTACAGAGACTGGTGCCGGCCAGTGGGGTACAGCGCTGTCCATGGCATGCGCACATTTTGGTCTGGACTGCCGCGTTTATATGGTTAAGGTTTCTTACGAACAAAAAGCCTACAGAAGAGAGGTTATGCGCACGTACGGAGCAAATGTAACGCCTTCCCCGTCCGACACGACAGAAGTCGGCAGAAAAATTCTTTCCGAGCATCCGGGAACAGGCGGATCCCTGGGATGCGCAATTTCCGAAGCCGTTGAGGTTGCTACCCACAATCCGGGATACCGCTACGTTCTGGGAAGCGTGCTGAACCAGGTTCTCCTGCACCAGAGCATTATCGGCCTGGAATGCAAGACCGCAATGGATAAATACGACATCAAGCCGGACATCATCATCGGCTGCTGCGGAGGCGGATCCAATTTTGGAGGACTGATTGCGCCGTTCATGGGCGAGAAACTGACCGGAAAGGCAGATTACCAGTTCATCGGTGTTGAGCCGAAGTCCTGCCCAAGCTTCACCAGAGGCGAATACCGCTACGACTTCTGCGACACCGGACGCGTTACCCCGCTCGCAAAGATGTATACATTAGGAAACGGATTCATCCCGTCCGCAAACCACGCCGGCGGACTCCGCTATCACGGCGACAGCAGCATTCTGTCTGAACTCTACCATGAGGGCATGTTCGACGCCGTTGCCTACGAGCAGACAGAAGTCTTCAAGGCCGCAGAATTCTTTGCCAGAACAGAGGGACTGCTCCCTGCTCCGGAATCCAGCCACGCCATCAAGGGCGCCATCGATCAGGCACTGAAGTGCAAAGAGACCGGCGAGAAGAAGGTCATCCTCTTCGGCCTGACCGGAACCGGATACTTCGACATGACTGCATACCAGCAGTACAATGACGGAACCATGACCGACACCATCCCGACAGACGCAGATCTGCAGAAGGGATTCGACTACATTCCGGACTTCCCGGGAAATGAGGCCGAGTAGTCTCTAACAAAAGATCCGTCCATAAAGGGGTACAATGATCTGGACGAACTTATTGCAGACCTGAAAGCATGAGAACAACCAAATATACAGTAAAGTATACCAGGCAGTTCAAAAGGGATTTCAAACTAGCAATAAGAACCCCACCCTTCCACGACGCTGAATGATATGCTCCCTTTATGAGAGAC
>CAJMLL010000067.1 GCA_905214225.1 uncultured bacterium
GTCTCTCATAAAGGGAGCATATCATTCAGCGTCGTGGAAGGGTGGGGTTCTTATTTTATTAAAAACAATCGGCATATACATATACCACTTTATAGAAATGTGTTTTCGTTTTCCGAAATAGAGGTTATCCCTTGCTATGTGTCTTTTGTTACTGGACGCAGGCGGCTGCTGACAGAACTGTGATGTCTGTATGATAGCAATAAGGAGTTCGCTCGAATTTCTTAAGAAATCTAAAATAAATCTTAAGAAATCTAAAGGAAACCGTTGAATTCTGATTTTTCCAGCCGTATAATGGGGGCAGTTAAGGGAAGGAGGTGTAAATTTGACACACAAGCTGAAAGACGGCATTCCCGTTCTGCTCCTTATGACGGCTGTAATCGTCATTATGATCTTATTCAGTGCGGGAACTGCACATGCGGCAGCGAAGGGAAAAATCAGTGCTTACGGCGGGCTTCGTTTACGAAGCGGGGCAGGAACGAGTTACCGTATTCTGACCGTTATACCGAACGGCACGACAATTACATTGACAAGCAAGACAGGAAACTGGTATAAAACTTCATATTCGGGTAAAGCCGGCTATGTCTCTGCAAGTTATGTGAAAAAGCTGTCCAGTTCATCAGCCACGGCCGCGACATCATCGACAACATCCAAAACAGGATATGTCAGGGCGTCCGGCGGCCTGAATCTGAGGAAGGGCGCGGGCACATCTTACGGTGTGATCTGTGTGATTCCGAACGGTTCTGCGGTTACCGTCAAGAGCAGCAGTGGAAGCTGGTATAAGGTCGTTTACAACGGCAAGACAGGGTACGTCAGCTCCAGCTACATTTCCTGGAGTAAATCGACCTCTACACTGGTTAAACGATCCTCATCCCTGCCATCTGCCTCGACAGTAATCAGCAAGGCAGTAAGCTGGGCTATCGCAACGGCCAATGATAATAGCCACGGATACAGTCTTCTGGCGTCCAGACGCTGGGGAAATCCGGACTATGACTGTTCAACATTTGTTGCGAGCGCATATCGTGCAGCGGGCCTCAGCCTGACCTACGGAGGCTCATCCTCCGTCATGTACTGCGGCATCATGAAAACGATCTTTACTGCGGATGGATTTGAATGGATTCCATGGAGTAAGATCGGCGGTGTCAGCAATCTGAAGGCAGGCGATGTACTTCTGGACGCCAGTGCCCATACGGAATTGTATATCGGTTCCGGAAAGACGGCAGCGGCGCACTCCGACCGCGGTTATCCGCAGGCAGGAGACCAGACGGGAACAGAGGTCAGCGTAGCCGGTTACTATAACAACGTCGGCGGCGTAAGCTGGGACGGCGTACTGCGTTACGTCGGATAAACCGGCGGAAACAGAGCGATAATTGCATAGAAAAACAGGGATGGCAGATTCTGCTGTCCCTGTTCTTTTTGGTTCATTTATTTAAATGTTTTAAACTCGTAACCCTGCTTTTTCAGCTCCGGGAGCACCCTTTCCAGCGTTTTTATGGTCCTTGCCGGCGCGTGATCCGTGCCGCGCCCGTCGTGCAGGCAGATCACCGCTTCATTACTGACCCTGGACAAAAGCCGATGCACAAGGGTATCCACGGTAACGCGGCCGCTCCAGTCTCCGATCATCACATTCCATATGATCCGCTGGATGTGATGCTTTTTCAGTTCCCGGATCAGGGTCAGATTGTACAGTCCCCAGGGCGCCCGGTAATACTTTACGTCCACTCCCAGACGCTTCATGATGTTCAGCGAGCGGGCGAGATCCTTTCTTGTTTCCCGCGGCCCCTGAAACATGGCGCATTTATGCGTGAGCGAGTGGCAGGCAATGCTGTGTCCTTCGTTTTTCATTCTCTGAATCAGCTCCGGGTTATTCTGCGCAAAATCTGCAACCGTAAAGAAGGTCGCGTGAATCTGGTTTTCCGCGAGCAGATCCAGCAGGTGTCCCGTGTAACTGGCATCCGGGCCATCATCAAAAGTCAGATACAGAGTTTTCTCCGGATGTTTTGAACATTTAAACCGCAGCGCGTTTTCGGCGCGCAGGGCAGCCGCCGGAATCCCTGCGTAAATCAGATAAAGGAGAATCAGGACTGCAGCTGCGAGCAGAAGGTGTAACAGAATTTTTATCGACATTCTTTCTACGCCTCCAGCCTTAAATCATCCAGAATAGAATCAATTTCATTTCCGCGGTACTGAACACGGATCTTGTGCATGTTGATCCGCGCGTTTTCGATAAACGAAGTGGACGAAATTTCCTCGACAAAATCCTGAATGCCTTTTGTATCATCACTTTTCACAATTCCGCCGATGTTCTCCTTCTCGATATATTCTGCGTTTTCCCGTTCATGCTGGAAAAACGGATCCAGCACAAAAATCGGTGTCTCGGAATGAATCGCCTCGGACAGGGTAAGGCCTCCAGCTTTCGTGACAATCAGATCCGCGTCCTGCATGTACTGCGCGACAGTATCGGTAAATCCGACCGCCTGAATTCGCGGATATGTCTTTTTCAGATGGCGGTACAGTTCCTGATTGTGTCCGGTAATGACCGTAACCTGAAACTCCGGACGGCTTTCCAGTTCCTGCAGAAGCCTGTCAATTCCCGGGAGAATTCCCAGGCCGCCTCCCATGACCAGAATTTTTTTCTTCCATGGAGCCG